>JAUVXG010000260.1 GCA_030603685.1 Pleomorphomonas sp. | reverse complement strand
CTTCACCGCCTCGTTCCACGTCACCGACTGCAGGCCGAGCTTGGGCTTCCAGATGAACTTGACGAAGGTGGACTCGTCCCGCGCGTTGAGGAAGCGGAAGGTGTGGACGCCGAAGCCTTCCATGAAGCGGAAGGAGCGGGGGATGGCGCGGTCCGACATGACCCACATGATCATGTGCATGGATTCCGGAGTCAGCGAAATGAAGTCCCAGAAGTTGTCATGCGCCGATTGCGCCTGAGGGAAGGCCCGGTCGGGTTCCGGTTTCACGGAATGGATGACATCGGGAAACTTGATGGCGTCCTGGATGAAGAACACCGGGATGTTGTTGCCGACGATGTCCCAGTTGCCTTCCTTGGTGTAGAGCTTCACGGCAAAGCCGCGCACGTCGCGCGCCAGGTCGAACGAGCCCTTTGAGCCGGCAACCGTCGAGAAGCGCACGAACGCCGGCGTTTTCTCGCCGGCACGCTGGAAAATGTCGGCGCGGGTAAACTCCGACAGCGACTCGTAGGTCTCGAAGTAGCCATGCGCGCCATAGCCGCGCGCGTGGACCACGCGTTCGGGTATGCGCTCGTGGTCGAAGTGGAAGATCTTCTCGCGGAAATGAAAGTCCTCGATCAGGCTTGGGCCGCGCTCGCCGACCTTCAGCGTGTTCTGGTCGTCCGAAACCGGGGCTCCCTGCGCCGTGGTCAGTGCGGGCACGTCGCCAGACTGCGTCTGGTGCAGTTCGCCACCGTTGCCGCGCAACAGCGTCTGGTCGTGGACTTGCGCCGTCGCGTCTGCGCGGCTCTGCGTTTGCTTGGCCATGCTCGTAGCTCCCTCAAACCTATGCCGGAAAATGTCCGCTCGCCTCAAAGGCCGGGCTTCATGACCACCTTGACGCAGCCGTCCTGCTTGTCGCGGAACGTCTTGTAGAGGTCGGGGCCTGCATCGAGGCCGGCGCGGTGGGTGATGACGAAGGGGGATCGATCTCGGCGGAGACGACTTTCTCAAGCAGCGGTTCCAGGTAACGCTGGGTGTGGGTCTGTCCCATGCGGAAGGTCAGCCCCTTGTTCATGGCCGCGCCGAAGGGGAGCTTGTCGAGGAGGCCGACGTAGACACCGGGGACCGAGATGGTGCCACCCTTGCGGCAACAGAAAATCGCCTCCCGCAGCACATGCGGGCGATCCGTGCCGAGGAAAAGGGCGGCTTTGACCTGATCGAGCGCGGCATCGAAGCTGGCGCCGGGGCTGGATTCGGTTCCCACGCAATCGATACAGCGATCCGGGCCGCGCCCGCCCGTCATCTCCATCAGCGCGTCGTAGATGTCCACCTCGCTGAAATCGAGGGTTTCCGCGCGGCCGTGATCGCGCGCCATGGCAAGGCGTTCGGGCACCTTGTCGATAGCGATCACCCGCCCGGCGCCAAGCATCCACGCGCTTTGGATGGCAAACTGCCCCACCGGCCCGCATCCCCACACAGCCACCGTATCGCCGGGTTCGATCTCGGCGTTTTCGGCGGCCATGTAGCCGGTCGGAAAGATGTCGGACAGGAAGAGCACCTGTTCGTCATCGAGCTCGTCCGGCACGCGGATCGGCCCGACGTCGGCAAAGGGCACGCGCAGGAACTCGGCCTGTCCGCCGGAGTAACCGCCGAGCATGTGCGAGTAGCCGAACAGGCCGGCCGGCGACTGCCCCATCGCCTTGGCGGCCTGCTCGGCATTGCGGTTGGATCGGTCGCAGAGCGAGTAGAGCTTCTTCTGGCAAAAGAAGCATTCGCCGCAGGAGATGTTGAAGGGAACGACCACCCGGTCGCCGCGCTTGAACTTGCTGTGGCCGCGGCCGACCTCCTCGACGACGCCCATTGTCTCGTGCCCAAGCACGTCTCCCGCCTCCATGGTCGGCATATAGCCGTCCATGAGGTGGAGATCGGAGCCGCAGATGGCGCAGGAGGTGACGCGGATGATGATGTCGCGATCGTCTTCGATGCTCGGGTCGGCGACGCGCTCGCAGCGGATGTCGCCCTTGCCGTGCCAGGTCAGCGCCTTCATGCCTTGCTCCTGAGTCTGTATGGACAGGGCGCAGGAACCTCAGGTGGCGCGCTTTGTTCCCGTGAGCGCAATTTTGCCCGGCTTGTCGGCGCGGCAGACGCCGGAACGTTGCGCGGAGCGTCGGCCCCGCGCAGCAGGTTCAGGGCAAGGTGTAGGCGATCACGTAGTCGCCGGCCTTGGTGCCGATCGATCCGTGCCCGCCCGCCACGATCACCACCATCTGACGTCCGTCATCGAGGGCGTAGGTCATCGGCGTCGCCTGTCCGCCCGCCGGCAGGCGAGCCTTCCAAAGCTCCTGACCCGTCGTGAGATCGTAGGCTCGCAGGTAGTTGTCGACCGCCGCGGCGAGGAAGGCGACGCCACCTTTGGTGATCATCGGGCCGCCGATGCCGGGGACGCCCAGTTCGATGGGCAGAGGGAGCGCGGTCATGTCATAGACCGTGCCGTTGCGGTGCTTGTAGGCGATCTCGCCGGTGTTGAGATCGGCGCCGGCCACATAGCCCCACGGCGGAGCCTGACAGGGAATCTTGAGCGGGCCGAGGAAAGGCCCCATGACGACGCCGTAGGGGGCGCCCTCATTTCGGTTGAGGCCCTGTTCGCTGCCCTTTTCGTTCTGACCGGGGGGCGCAATGTCCTCCCTCGGCACGAGGCGCGAGGTGAAGGCGAGATAGGTCGGCATGCCGAACATCACCTGTCGCTCCGGATCGACGGCGATGCTGCCCCAGTTGAAGACGCCGAAGTTGCCGGGATAGACCAGCGTGCCGTTCAGCGATGGCGGGGTGTAGCGCCCCTCGTAGTTGAGCTGGTGGAAGCGGATGCGACAGGCCAGCTGATCGAACATTGTGATGCCCCACATGTCGCGTTCCCGGAGCGGCGGGGGCTCGAAGGACAGCGCCGAGATCGGCTGGGTCGGCGACGTGAAGTCTTCCGGAATCGCTCCGCCGGGGGCGGGGACCTCCGTGACCGGCAGGATCGGCTCGCCGTTGCGGCGATCGAGCACGTAGATGTCGCCCTGCTTGGTCGGCCCGACGAGCGCAGGCACGGTGGTGCCGTCGGGCCTCGTCAGGTCGAGGAGGACAGGCTGCGCCGGCACGTCCATGTCCCAGAGATCGTGGTGAACCGTCTGGCGCACCCAGCGGTCGCGGCCGGTTTCCACGTCCAGGGCGACGATCGAAGAAGAGTACTTCTCGACACTGGCGCTGCGGCCCATGCCGAGCTGGTCGGGCACCTGGTTGCCGAGGGGCACGTAGACGAGCCCCAACGCCTCGTCGACGCTGAACACGGACCAGCTGTTGGGCGAGTTGGTCGTGTAGGTTTGTCCGGGCGGCAATGGTGCGGTTTCGGTGGGGTTGCCGGAGTCCCAGTTCCAGATCAGGGCGCCGGTGTCGACGTCGAAGGCGCGGATGACGCCGGACTGTTCCTGCGTCGAATAGTTGTCGTTGACGGCGCCGCCGATGATGATCTTGCCCCCGGCTATGACCGGCGGCGATGTGGAATAGTAATAGCCCTCGGGGGTGTGTTTCATGCCGGCTTCGAGATGCAGCGCGCCCTGATCGGCGAACGTGGTGCATATGCTGCCGTTACGGGCGTCCAGGGCAATGAGGCGCGCATCGGAGGTCGGCAGATAGACCCGCTCGGAGCAGGCGGCGCCCGTTGCCGCTGCGGTATCGCGATAATAGGTCACGCCTCGGCAGGTCTGGTGCTGCCTGTTGGGGTTGAGGCCGACTTCAGGATCGAACTTCCATTTTTCCTTGCCTGTGGCGGCGTCGATGGCGATCGCCCAGTTGTGCGGCGTGCAAAGGTAAAGCGTGTCGTCGATCTTGAGCGGCGTCACCTGATAGGTGGTCTCGCCCACGTCTTCCGGCTGCTTCACGTCACCGGTCTGGTAGCGCCAGGCTTCCTTGAGGCTGTCGACGTTGTCCACCGTGATCTGGGTGAGCGGCGAGTAGCGCTGTCCGAGCGGCGTTCGGCCATATTGCCACCATTCGCCGTCGGGCACGCCGCGTTGGCCGACAGCCGTCTGGCGCGTGTCTTCGGGCAGCCGACCGGCGACATCATGCGGATCGACGAACATCGACCAGCCTGCGACACCGGCCGACAGGACGCACGCGGCAACGAGAGCCAGCGAGGGCACGCCGCCAATGGCGGGAGATACCGGGGCTCGATCGAGCCGCAGGCGGACGAACGGCATCAGCAGCCAGAGGCCGAGGAGCACGGGAAGGCCGCCGCGTGGGCCGAGCTGCCACCAGTCAAAGCCAACTTCCCATAGCGCCCAGACCAGCGTGCCGAACAGGACGGCCGCGTAAACCATGAGGGCATGGG
>JAUVXG010000070.1 GCA_030603685.1 Pleomorphomonas sp. | reverse complement strand
GCGAGACGATGGCGCTCGATGGCATTATCCCTGAACACCTGTACCGCCCGCAGCATGTCTCCGATCTCGTCGCGCCGGTTGCTGTTGCCGAGATCGACATCGGTATCGCCCTTGGCCAGGCGCGCCATGGCCTGGGTCAGCGAGACGATCGGCCGCGACACGAGCTTCGACATGCCGATGCTCACCGCAAGCGCCAGCAGCAACGTGGCGGCGGTGATTGCCGCCATGAGAGCATAGGAGGATGTGCGGCTGTCCGCCGCCGAAGCGGCGTGCTGGTCGCTGACCGAGCGGATGGCCGCGACCGCGGCAGCGGCGTTCTGCACAGATGCCTCGCGGGCGGCGGCGAAAGCCTTGGTGCCCGCCACAAGATCGGCGAACGCCTTTCCGAAGCTCTCGATGTCGGCCGAGGGGTCGGCGAGCCCGCTGTCAGCGACGGCCTTCCCCGTCTCGATGGCCGTGGCGAGCATCGACTGGACGCTGGCTTCGTTATCGGCGGTCGGTTCGAGCTTGTAGCCGGCCGTCTGGATGGTGAGGCTGTCGGCCGTGTAGCTGAGAGAGATGCCCTGGTCGAAGGTGGTGTTCGCCTTGGTCCGATCCTCGCCGGCCTTCTGGGCCGCGGCCTCCGCTGCCTTGCCAAGGTCGCGGGCAGCCGCGACGACGGCTTCGGTTCCCTTGACGAAGGTGTCGATGCCGGAATCGGCTTGCAGTCGCAGCCCCTCGATTTCGGTGGGATCGGTCGCCCTGGCCATCGAGCCCATGATCTTGGCAAGCTCGTTGATCGACTTCGATGCCAGACGCATCTGGTCGCCAATCGCATCCGAGCTGGCAAAGTTGTAGATGCTGCCGATGGCGGCCTTGGCCTGATCGATCGCCTCTTTTGCGGCGGTTACGTCGTTCGTGTTGCGGCTCGACACGAAGCGGACCAGCGATGTCCGCGCCCTGACGGCCAAGACCTGCCCCTGATAGGCCAGCGCCAGGAACTCCGAAGCCTCGCGCACCTTCGCCTGTTCGGCCGCGGCAAGTTGCTCCATTTCCTGCGACTTCATCTTCGCATCCGTCTGAAGCTTGTGCGCGACCCACCTGAGGGCGGAAACGGACTTGTCGGCGTTGCTCCAGGCGGTGGCGGTATCAGCCGATGCCTGGACGAGTGAATCGATCGACTGCCGGAAGACGCCGATCGCGGCGCTTGCCGATTTCAGCGACGGATCGTCCGCCGCACCGAGAGCGGCCACGTCGGTGTTGACCCGGTCCAGCAAACCACCTGCGTTCTCCGCCGCCTCAGGATCCCGTGTGACGATGAAGCGATTGACGGCATCGACTGCGGCGCCCACCTCGGCGACGGCGACGGACGACCGCGAGGTCAGGTCGATGGCAAGCCCCAGACGGCCGAGACCGAACGCTCCGGCGGCGCCGACGACGGCCGCCATGAGGGCCAGCAATACCAGGCTCGCGCCTATTTTTCGGCTGACCGACTGCTTGGCGAGCGCTTCTGCACGCTTCATGATCACTCCTCCCATTTCGGCCGGCCACGCGTCTTGCGAGCCCGAACCGATACCTATCCTCGCTTCCCCATTCGGCCATGTTCCTCCGACGGCCATTGCCACCGGATGGATTGTCGCAATTTGGGAATGTTTATGTCGAAAACTATTTCGGTAAGCACATATATTTCACCTTCGCACTTTAGGCGCCGACAGTTTCCCAATCGTTAGTTTTTGCGAGGTCCTTCGCTTTCGACGACTTGCTTGAAGCAGAAGAAACGCCCGCCGGCGTGGGGAGGACAGGCCACCTCGGTACACAGCCCATTTAGTTCCCGCCGTGAAGGAAATTGGTCTATCATGGCGACACCGCATCAGGCGCCGGAGCGCCATTTGGCCTTCGGGCCGCCGCGGATCAGAAGCGTACACCAGTGCTCTGAAATGTGATCCTTGACCGGAACCGAACGAGGCCTGTCGACGTTTGGCGTATAAGCCTGGAGTGCGGGAAGCCAGCCAGACGTCAAAGCGGTCGATGCGTGGCGCCCCTCAGTCTCCGATCACTTGAAAGTTGTATTGATCTTCACCATCTTGGGAATGATGTTTCGAGTTTCCCGTTTATTACAAAGACTTACGCATAATTAACCACCTTAGTCTGCTTGGGTGACGAGTCGATGCTGACCAAGACGCAATAGAACGGGCTATGCCCTAGCCAAGTTCTTCTCAACGTTTCCACGTCGGTCCACGCCCAATCGTGGACGAGATTCCGAATTCGGGAGACCAGCCGATGAACCGCGACAATCTCACTCCGCCCGTAGGCCATGTTGCCCTGATCGGGAACTTTCCGCCCCGCAAGTGCGGCATAGCCACGTTCACCGCCGACTTGCGCGAGGCGCTGGCCACGACCGATGGCGATCTCAAGATCAGCACGGTCGCCGTGACTGACGAGGGGCAGAAACACGCTTACCCGCCCGCCGTCGGCTACGAGATCAGCCAGCACGAGGCGGACGACTACGCGGCGGCGGCCGACCATATCAACGCTCTCAATCCGGACGCGGTGTCGATCCAGCACGAGTTCGGCATTTTCGGCGGTCAGGCTGGCGAGTATCTCCTCAAGCTGACCGAACGCCTGCGCGCGCCGATCGTGACGACGCTCCACACCGTGCTGGTTGACCCGACCCCGGACCAGCGGCGCGTGATGGAGCATCTCGCCGAGCACTCGGTCCGCCTGGTGGTGATGACGGAGATGGGGCGCACCATCCTCACGCGCGACTGGAACTTCCCGGAAGAGAAGATTGCCGTCATCCCTCACGGCATTCCCGACGTTCCCTTCCTCGATCCGGCATTCCAGAAACACAACTTCGGTCTCGATGGCCGCAAGGTGGCTTTGACCTTCGGCCTCCTGTCGCCCAACAAGGGCATCGAGAACATGATCGATGCCCTTCCCGATCTGGCCCGAACACACCCCGATCTCGTCTATGTCGTGCTTGGCGCCACGCATCCCCATCTCGTCGCCCGCGAGGGCGAAGCGTATCGCGAGAAGCTGCAAGCCCAGGCGGATGCGCTCGGCGTGACCGATCACCTGATGTTCGTCAACGAGTACGTCGATGCCCCGGTGTTGAAGGACTGGCTTTCGGCAGCCGACATCTACGTGACACCCTATCTCAATGAGGCGCAGATCACCTCCGGCACGCTGTCCTACGCCGTGGGCCTCGGCAAAGCCGTGGTATCCACACCTTACTGGCACGCCCGCGAGTTGCTGGCCGACGACGTCGGAGCGCTGGTGCCGTTCGGCGATCCGAAGGCGCTCGCCGCGACCATTGGCGACTTGCTGACCGATAACGGTCGCCGTGACCGCCTGCGCGCCTTTGCCTATGACGCCGGACGCCAGATGATATGGCCCGTGGTGGGGCGCGCCTATCTCGACCTGCTGGCCGAAGCCCGCTCAGGCGGGCGGATGCCGGCCCCTGTCAGCAATCTCAGAATCGGTCGGCGGGCGCCGCTCGTTTCGACACTCGCCGCCGTTGACCGAATGACGGACGGCTGCGGCATGCTGCAGCACAGCCGTTCGACCATCCCCGATCGGCGACACGGTTATTGCCTGGACGACAACGCGCGCGCGATGATGCTGGCGGTCGAACTGAAAGCGGAGGGCATAGAGACCGAGCGGGCCACTCGCATCGCCGATACCTGCGCCGCCTTCGTGGATTCGGCATGGGACGAGGATCGCGCCGCCTTCCGCAATTTCATGGGCTACCAGCGCAACTGGCTGGAGGACATCGGATCGGAGGATAGCCATGGTCGGGCCGTATGGTCGCTCGGACGCGTGGTGGCAAGCACGGACGATCACGGGTTGAAGCTCTGGGCCACCGGGCTCGCCGACCGCGTGATTCCGGCCAGCGCCCACCTCTCCAGTCCGCGCGCCGCCGCCTTCACCACGCTGGGCCTCATCGGCTGGCTGACGGTCTACCCCGGTCACCGACCGGCACGTCACCTGCTCGACACGTTCGCAGCCCAGTTGCATGCCCTTCTGCGCGAGCAACGCCGGCCCGACTGGCTGTGGTTCGAGCCTGTACTGGCCTATGACAACGCCCGGCTGCCCGAAGCGCTGATCCGCGCCGGTCAATGGCTGGACAAGGACGACATGGTCAGGGACGGCATCGCCGCGCTCGATTGGCTGGCGGAACTCCAGACCGATACCGACGGCCACTTCCGCCCCGTGGGTACCGAGAGCTTTGGCAGGCTCTATAGTCGCCCGCTTCCCTTCGACCAGCAGCCGGTCGATGCCTGGGCGATGATCGAGGCATCGACCGCAGCCTTCGATGCCACCGGCGACGACCGCTGGCAACGCTACGCCGAAGCGGCCTTCGACTGGTTCAACGGTCGCAACGACCTGGGGCTCAGGCTCGCGACGCCAAACGGCGGCTGCTATGATGGCCTCCAGGTCGACCGCGTCAACCTCAACCAGGGAGCGGAATCCATTCTCGCCTTCCAGTTCTCGGTTCGCTCGATAAGGCAGTTGCAAAGACTCGCGCACGGCCGTTCGGAACGGGTGGTCGCGAGGGCTGGCCAATGACCCTGCAACTCTTGCCCCAGCGCCTGCATCCGGACGCCAGCCGGGTGGTCATTCGCAACTTCCAGCTGGCTGGAGAACCTCGCGGACTGAATCCCGCCTCGCAGGCGCGAGCGCGGCGAATCGTGGAGACCGTCCAGGCGATGGACAACCGGACCGTTCAGGCCGAACTGTCGCTCGTCATGGCGGACTTCGAGACCCGGCACCGCGAAGTTCGGCACTTCTTCGAGGAACGCTACGAGGGGATAGCCGCTCATCTGGGCATCCTCGAGCCGTTGCGCGAAGCAGAGCGGCTGCTGATCGGTGCCTACTTCTGCCACGAGTACTCGTTCGAGGCGGCGGCCTTGATGAACCCGAGCGTCGTTCGGCATCCCGATCAGTCCGCCCTGGCACCGGGCGAGGTGCGTTTCCTGTTGTCGCTGAGGGCCGTCGGCGAAGGGCACATCTCGTCCATCACGTTCCGCGAGGGGGTTCTTTCCGACCAAGGCGAACTGCGGCTCACCGAGGACAGCCCGTTCGCCGTCGCCTCCCGTCCGGAGATCGGCGAAGACGGGAGAGTCTGGGCGGTCCGTGAGGGTGAGGGGCCGCTCGACGAAACCGTCCTGCTACCGGTCACCTCGGCGCAACGAAACGGCCTGGAAGACCTCAGACTGGTTCACTTCGTCGATGCCGACGAAGGGCCGCTCTGGTATGGGACCTACACGGCTTTCAGCGGTCAGTCGATCGCCTCGGAGTTTCTCATTACGCGCGACTTCAGGCGCTTCGAGCTGAGACCCTTGTCGGGACCGGCGGCTCGAAACAAGGGCATGGCGCTCTTCCCGCGCAAGATCGGCGACAGCTATACGATGCTGGGACGACAGGACAACGAGAACCTGTTTCTGATCCGCTCGGACAATCTTTTCGAGTGGGGCGAGGGTGAACGGATTGTCGGTCCGCTCCACCCCTGGGAACTTCTTCAGATCGGAAACTGCGGATCTCCCATCGAACTTGATGAGGGATGGCTCGTGCTGACGCACGGCGTCGGCCCGATGCGAAAGTACGCGATCGGCGCCATGCTGCTCGACAAGGACGATCCGGCACGCCTGCTCGGCCGTTCGCGCGTGCCGCTCTTGTCTCCGTCGGATGCGGAGCGGGAAGGCTATGTGCCCAACGTCGTCTATACTTGCGGCGCGATGGCCCATGCCGGGAGGTTGTTCGTTCCCTATGGAATCGCCGACAGCGCCGTGGGCTTTGCCAGCGTGGAGATCGAAGAACTGCTCGCCTCGCTCGACTGATGTCTCGGTCGTCTGGATGGAGAACGGATGCGCCCCTTTCGGGCGCATTCTTTCGACGGCTCCGGTCTGCTGCGACAAGCCCTCCCGGGTGCAGGCTTCCGCTTCCCGCAACGACCACGAGATTTCCGACAAGCCTTCGAAGAGTACAGTAACCGCGCAGCCAAGTCGCGTTTGCGCGCATTTGCACTCGCCGCCATTCCAAGTAAAAGAACAATGACGAATAGCCGCGCCCCGGCGAGCCTCGTGCGGCAATGGCAAACGTGTGAATCAGAATCCAGCCCTGCGCCGCGGATGCTGGTAGGGAGCCGATGAATGGAGCCTAACACCGCCAAGAAGAAAGTCCCGAACCCAGCCGACGTGCACGTTGGGGCTCGCATCCGCATGCGGCGCATGATTGTGGGCATCTCGCAGGAGAAGCTCGGGCAAGCGCTCGGCGTCACATTCCAGCAAGTCCAGAAATACGAGAAAGGCGCCACCCGCGTGGGCGCCGGGCGTCTTCTCGAGATCGCCAACTATCTCGGCGTACCAATCGGCTATTTCTTCGAATCCGCGGCTTACGACGCCTTGAAGGCGAGTGAGCCGAGCGGAACGGTGGTTACCGCGCCCGACGAGTTCGACGAGTTCGTGAAGAGCTCTGAAGGCATCAAGCTCAACAACGCCTTCCTCGGCATCAACGACCCGATGGTGCGTCGCCACCTTCTCGACCTCGTCGTCTCGATGTCGCGCACCGGCCAGGAAAGCTGAGAACGCTCCGACCGGTTCAGTGGCGACGTCGATG
Organism: Pleomorphomonas sp.; assembly: GCA_030603685.1. Taxonomy (GTDB): domain Bacteria; phylum Pseudomonadota; class Alphaproteobacteria; order Rhizobiales; family Pleomorphomonadaceae; genus Pleomorphomonas. The sequence continues at coordinate 14,719 of JAUVXG010000070.1, read as the reverse complement.
TTCGTCGAGGTCGACGACGTCGGGGTCCGTCTGGAGCGCCAGCAGGCCCGACAGTTCGGCATTGGCAAGCCCGAGCAGAAGGGCGGCGGACACACTCACCTCCCGCGCCTGTGGCATCAGATAGTCGATCATCGTCATCATCGCCCGGATGTTCATGGGACGATGGACATCACCGGCATAAATCTGTTCGCCTGCCATGGGGTCGTCGATTTTAGCACTCATTGATCACCCGTATTTTTTTTCCAGGACGCCGGGCCGGCCCCACTGTCCTTCCGGCCGCACAAGCACGGCAGCGCCGGAATCCGGCGACAGCACGTCCTCGGCCGGCGGAACGACAAGGTCGGCCTCATAGTAGGTTTCGTCGGTCAGGTAGTTGATGCCCGTGCCTTCGCGCAGGACGAAACCGAAGTGCTGCCAGATAGGGGCGACGTTCGCCGCAGTCTGGCCATAGAAGCGCGTGTAACCCTTGGTGCGGCAGAGCTCGATGCCGGCCTTCACCAGCTTCAGGGCCATGCGGCTCTTGCGGAAGCGAGGCAGCACGGCCAAACGTTCGAGTTTCACGAACCCGGCAAAGTAGCGAATGCGCAGGCAGCCGGCAGGTTCATCGCCAACGAACCCGAGCAGGTGGGTCGCGGTGAGATCGTTGCCGTCGACGTCCTCGGCAAAGGGGATGGACTGCTCGGCGAGGTAGGTTGCCGCCCGGATCGCATGAACCATGAGAAGCTGGTTGACGTCGTGAACGACGGTAATGCCGATTGCATTGCGCCGGCCGGTCGTGCCCGAAGCGCCGGGATGCCAGGTATCGTAGGGAGCATCCGGCAGATCGAACTCACCCTGTCGCTCGGCCTCGGAGAGACGGCGGCAGGTCATGATACCGGGTGCGTAGACGTCGCCGTGCCGGGCGCCCATCGTGAATCCGATGCTCTCGAACAGGCGGCGGGCCTTGTCGTTGGCAGCCTTGCAAAACACCGGAAGACCGCGGAACTTGTCCGACGTCAGGCGCTCCATGACAAGCGAAATGCCGCCGGCGATGGCCGGGGAGAGATAGATGCCCCAGAAATAGATGGCGACCGGCTTTTCCCACTGGCGAGCGATGAAGCGATCGGCGGGAGCGCCCGTGTCCATGCGTCCATCGAAGAGCGCATCAAGGCCATCCTGGTTCAATGGCAGGAGGCACACGAACCCAAGAGGGCCATTGCCGGCCTTTTCGCGCCACTGGCCGCGCCCGATGGCCAGGATGGTATCGGGATTGCGCGTGTAAATGCGCATAACCGTTTCGAGACTGGCCACACCCTGAATTTCAGGGGTCGCTTTTCTCATCAGATCTGCAATAATTTCGCTGGAAGGACTGAAGATAGAAATGTTTCGGCCATATTTTGAGTAATCGATACGATCAATGTGGCGAGACGGATAGAAATTGGGTGCTTGTTCGTAGTTTCGAGCGTGAGAATTCATCGTTCCCCTCGTCCTGAATGATCAAATCCCATTTCAATCTGAACTTAAGCGTAGCCAATTCGGAGGCTGTTCCGTGCATCCGATTTTGACGCGGGGTGATGAGGTAGATGGAACACGGTGACGGCGCGGCGGAGCTGGACATCAACTGGGATGACGTTCGTGTATTCCTGCTGGTTGCGCGACTCTCCAGCTTCCGGGCGGCCTCTCTGGAAAGCGGCGTGTCCGTCAACGCGCTGCGTCGTCGAATCGAGACGCTCGAGCACAAGATCAACGCCGTCTTGCTGACCCGGTCGGCAAAGGGAGTCGAACTCACCGACGAAGGACGCAAGGTGGAGGAAACCGCTCAGGCGATGCTGGAGCAAGCCCGCGCCCTCGCCCGCCTGTCGTCACGTTCCAAGCGCGGGCTTCGGGCGACTGTGCGGGTAGGCGCCACCGAGGGGCTCGGTGCTTTTTGGCTGGTTCCACGCCTGGTCGATCTGTTCGAACGCGCACCCGGGATTCAGGTCGATTTCCGCAACGAGATGCGGATGCCGGACGTATCCGGGCTCGAAGTGGACATCGCTGTCCAGCTCGAGCGACCGGCTGACGAAGACTTGAAGGTCGTCCGTCTCGGCTGGCTGCACATCGTTCTCTTCGCCTCCGGAGATTACATCTCCCGCAACGGCATCATCGAGACCTCGCAGGACATTCCCCGCCACCGCTTCATCGAGATCAGCGCTCCACAAATCCAGAGCGGAGCGCTCAAGGACGAGTTGCCGGAAGACGACAGCCGCAGCTTCGTCGCCTTGCGGGTCAACACGGCCTCGGCCCAGGTGTTGGCGGCGACGCATGGAGCGGGCGTGACGGCCCTGCCGACCTACGCTCGGCTGGTGACTCACAAGTTGCATCACGTCGCCCGCGAGTTCACTCTCAAGCGGGACATCTGGCTCTGCTATCATCCTGATATCGTGGAGTTTCGCCATATGCGGCAAGCCATCGACTGGATCAAGGCGTCATTCGATCAGGAGAAATACCCCTGGTTCGGAGAAGGGTATCTTTCTCCCGACGAAATCGATCGCTTGGCGGCCAAGCGAGGACTCGGTACCCTCTTCTCCGGCTTCAAGGACGAGCATAAGTTGTAGGGTGTGTGGTGGAGGCGATGCGGCATCGCCTCCTATCATCTTCGGAGACGGCGATGAACGAGAAGGCTTTGACACTCCGCGCTGAACTGCCGCGCCTCATCGAGGCGGCGAAGGCTCTTGAAGCGTCTGTTCTTGTCATGCTCCTAACGTCTGCCGACGAGGAACTTCGAAAGCAGCAGTGCGAACAGCGACAAGCCTCGGAGAAGGACCCGAGCGAGCGCCCATGAGTGAGTTCGCACTCGCCTTTTTACGCGAAGCGGCCTACCCGATTGAGGGTCGACCACATTTAATTTATTGAATATAGCTAACACCGCTCGGTTCGTGGAGCATCCGTCAGCGCAGCCTCCACATCAGCGTTCCATTTCCCGAAACCGTTTTGTGACGAGCAACAGGCCTGCTAAAGCTGAGACCAGTTTGCACGTTGGCGAGCGGCTCCTACCTCAAGAAGCTGGAATCACGCCTCGTTTCGCTTCTATTTACGAGTAGAACATGTCCGACAGTCGCTTTTCGACGAAATCTCTCGCCAAGTCCCCAACCGGCATTTCCGGCTTCGATGACCTCACGCTCGGCGGCCTCCCAAAGGGACGACCGACGCTCGTCTGCGGCACCGCGGGCTGCGGAAAGACGCTGTTCGCAGCGACCTTCCTCGTTCACGGAGCGCGCGAACTCGACGAGCCCGGCGTTTTCGTCAGTTTCGAGGAACGCCCCAGCGACATCATCGAGAACGTGGCCTCCCTCGGTTTCGATCTGGACGCGTTGATCGAGGCGGAGAAGGTCGTCATCGAGCACATCGCGGTCGATCCTTCGGAGGTGGCCGAAATCGGCGACTTCGATCTCGAGGGGTTGTTCCTTCGCCTGGAGCTCGCCATCGACTCCATCGGCGCCAAGCGGGTGGTGCTCGACACGATCGAGAGTCTTTTCTCGGCCTTCACGAACCAGGCGGTGCTGCGCGCGGAAATCCGCCGCCTGTTCGACTGGCTCAAGGATCGCGGCCTCACGACGGTCATCACCGGCGAGCGAGGGGACGGTGCTCTGACCCGGCAAGGGCTCGAAGAATACGTTTCGGACTGCGTCCTGTTGCTCGACCACCGCGTCCAGAACCAAATATCGACGCGACGGCTCCGCATCGTGAAATATCGTGGCTCCAGTCATGGTACCAACGAGTACCCCTTCCTGATCGACCAGGGCGGCTTCTCGGTACTGCCGGTCTCGTCGCTCGGCCTCAACCATCGAGTGTTCGACGAGAGGGTGAGCACCGGCGTCGCCGATCTCGATGCCATGGTCGGCGGTGGCGGCTTTCACCGCGGATCGAGCATCCTCATTTCCGGCGTGGCCGGTTCGGGCAAATCGTCGCTGGCGGCTAGCTTCGTGGACGCGGCGTGCAAGACGGGGCAGAAGGCCCTTTATTTCTCCTTCGAGGAGTCGCAGGACCAGACGGTGCGCAACATGCGCTCGCTGGGCGTCGACCTCGGAGCGCATATCGCCGCCGACAAGCTGAGATACGTGGCGGCGCGTCCGACGTTCTACAGCCTTGAGATGCATCTTGCGCTTATGTTGCGAGAAGCGCTTGCGTTCCGCCCCGACGTCTTCGTTCTCGATCCGTTGTCGGCCTTCACGGAGACCGGGAACCGAACGGAGGTGCACGCGATGCTGCTGCGCATCGTCGACTTCCTGAAGTCGGAGGGCATCACCGGCGTTCTGACCCATCTCACCCAGAGCGGGCAGACGGTCATCGAGACCGAGTCGGGGCTTTCCTCGCTGATGGATGCCTGGATCCTTCTCCTCAACAGGGAATCGAACGGCGAGTTCAATCGCGAACTCTATCTGCTCAAGGCGCGAGGCCTCAGTCACTCCAACCAAGTGCGCGAGTTCGTGATGGGCGGAGATGGCATCCGTCTTCTGCTGCCTTACACGGGCCAAGGCCAAGCGTTGACCGGGGCTGCGAGACGCGTGGCAGAAGCCGAGGAGCGACGACGGGAGCGGCTCCGTGAGATCGAAGCCGAGAAGGCGCAGCATCTGATCGAGCAGCGGCGGCGGCGCACGCTAGCTCAAATCGAGGTTCTGCGTTCCGAGCTGGAAGCCGACGAGGCCGAGCTGCGAGGACTCGTCCAGGTGGAAACGGACCGCCGCACGCAAGTTGAGACAGACGAAGTCGAGATGCGCAAATCTCGCGGCAACTGATAGGATATGTCGATGTCGACGGAAGAGGCCTCCACGCGCAAACTGATCCTCTATGTTGCGGGCGAAACCCCCAAATCCCTGGCAGCCATTTCGAACCTCGAGCGCATCTGCCGGGAACACTTGCCGGGAAAGTATCGAATTGAGGTCATCGACCTCAAGAAGAACCCGCAGCTCGCCCGCGAGCACAAGATCGTGGCGATTCCCACTCTCGTCAGAGAGTTGCCCATTCCCATCCGGAAGATTATCGGCGATCTTTCCGACGAGCAGAAGGTTCTGATCAACCTCAAGGTCGAATGATGCGGAACTCCCAGGAACAGGCGCTGCAGAGCCTCATCGATGACCTTAGGCAGCGTGCGGCCGAAGCCGAGGAGACGCTGGCCGCCATTCGTGACGGCAGCGTGGATGCCGTCGTGGTGGGGGGAGAAGGCAAGGACGAGGTTCTTGTCATCGGCGACGACGCCTCGGCGTTCAGAAACTTCATGGAGGCCATGGAGCCCGGCGCCGTCGCCGTCGACTCCGCCGGCCGCCTCCTTTACTCCAATGCCCGTTTCCGCCAGATCTTCGCCGAAGACTGGGATCGCCTGAAGGGCAAGCTTCTCTCCGAGGTTCTTCCCGGCCCGGCGTCGCAGCTCATCGGCAAGCTGATCAACCCGGACAGTCACGAAGCCGCGCCAGTGTCGGTGTCTTTCCTCGAGAAGGGTGTCGAACGAAACTACCTCGTTTCCGCCCGTCCGGTGCATCTTGGAACCGTGCGCGGCTTTGCCGTCACCTTTTCCGACCTGACCGAGCGCGTCCGTGCCGAAGCCGCCGAGCGGGCGGAGCGGATTGCCAATGCGATCATCGCCTCCGCGAACGAGGCGGTCGTCGTCTGTGATCGAACGCTCACCGTCACCCATGCCAACTTCGCCGCAGAGGCATTGTCGACCGAGAAGCTGGTCGGCGAGCGTCTGGACGCGGCGATTCCGCTCAAGTTCCCAGATGCGACCGGCATACTCGATATCGGCGAGCTCGTTGAAACATCGCTCGCCGGAACGCCGCTTCGCAGCATCGAAGCCTTTGCTCCCATGTCCCCCGGAGCGCGGGACGTCATGGTCAGCGCCGCTCCGCTCAACATATCGGATGATGAGCCCGAGGGCTGCGTGCTCACCCTGGTCGACCTTTCCCAGCGCAAGAAGGACGAGCGGCAGATGCACCTGCTGATGCGCGAGCTCGACCACCGCGTCAAGAACACGCTGGCACTGGTGCTGTCGATCAGCAAGCGCACCGCGGCCAGCGAGGAAACGCTGGAGGGCTTTCAGGGATCGTTCAGCGGCCGCATCGAGGCGCTCGCCGCCACCCACAACCTGCTCGCCGGCGCCTCCTGGGAAAGTCTGTCGCTGCGCCAGATCTTCAGCGCCGAGGTCTCGCCCTACACGGAAACCGGCGGTGAGCGTGTCAACATCATCGGGGCCGATCTCAGCCTCTATCCGCGTGCCGCCATCGCACTCGGTCTGATCTTCCACGAACTTGCGACCAACGCCACCAAGTATGGCGCCCTGTCCGGCGAAAAGGGCTCGATCGTCCTGGAAATTCACCCCAAGACCGATGCCCCCTCCGTCGAGGTGACATGGACCGAGAAGGATGGACCGGCCGTGAAGTCCTTCTCGCGAAAAGGCTTTGGACACACGGTCATCGCGCGAAGCCTATCCTACTCGCCGCATGGCGGGACCACGATGGAGTTCGAGCCGACCGGCGTCGTTTGTCGCATTCGAATTCCGGCTTCGGACGTGGCGTGAAGAGGCGCCGACGCCTACACGGGCGTCGGCGCCGGCATCCTCGCTCTCAGACGAGATAGTCGGCAAGCACGAAGTCGTCGAGGCTGGGGATGACAGAATCCGCTTCGGTCAGAACCGACGGCTTGCCGATGCCGAGCGCTGCCATGCCGGCTCCCTTGATCGAGGCAACACCGGCCACAGCGTCTTCCACCCCGAGGCAATCGACCGGATCGACCCCAAGCTGGGCTGCTGCCTTCAGAAAGATTTCCGGATCGGGCTTGCCGCGCGTCAAAAGACGCGCATCGACCACCGTGTCGAACATGTCGGAGATGCCGAGCCGTTCGAGGATGGCCGGCGCGTTCTGGCTGACCGAGGCGAGACCGACCTTGAGACCGGCAGCTCGCACCGCCTCAAGCGTGTTCAGGGCGCCCGGCAGAAGATCGTCCCGGGTCATGGTGCCGATCAGTTCCTTGTACCAGACGTTCTTCATGTCGGCGAGGCGATCGAACTCGGCCGGCTCCAGCGTGACGCCCCCCTTGTCCAGGATCATCTGCAGGGACATGCGGCGATCGATGCCCTTGAGGCTCTCGGCGAGCTCGTCATCGAAACCGATCCCGAGCGTGTCGGCCAACCGCTTCCAGGCGAGGTGGTGGAAGCGCGCGGTATCGGTGATGACGCCGTCGAGGTCGAAGACGACCGCTTTGAAGGGCTTCTTGTCGAAAGTCTTCGGCAAGGCCACGCGGCGCACCGGCTCTTCAGCCGAAAGATCGACCGGCTCGCCGCAATGGAACAGGCGAATAGCCTCGCCCTCGATGAGCCGGAACTCCGCGCCGGCCGCCGACACGGCAACTTCCAGCGTCCGTCCATGATCGACAAGGCGGAAACGATAGCTGTTCCAGCTCTTCGGAAGAGATGGCTTGAAGTGAAGTTCGCCCTTGATCGCTCTCAAACCGGCGAAGCCATGCACGACGCTCATCCAGGTGCCGCCCATCGCCGCGGTGTGAACGCCATGGAACGTGTTGCCATGGGTGTTGTCGATGTCCATGCGGGCGGTGTGCATGAAGAACTCGTAGGCCCGCTCGTGCAGCCCGATTTCGGCGGCGATGATCGAGTGTATGCAAGTGGACAGCGAGGAATCGTGAGTGGTTATGGCTTCGTAATAGTCGAAGTCGCGCCGTTTCACCGCCTTGGAGAACATGTCGCCGCGCAGGAACAGGGCCAGCAGTACGTCGGCCTGCTTGCAGACCTGATGCCGGTAGATCACCAGCGGATGATAATACAGGAGCAGCGGATGATTTTCGGCCGGCGTGCCGGCAAAGTCCCAGACCTTGCGGGCAAGGAAGGTATCGTCCTGAGCATGGATGCCACGCCCCTCGTCATATGGCAAACGCAGCCGGTCAGAGATATCCGTCCAATGACCGAGCTCCGACGAGGCAAGATCGAGCTTTGCCGAAAGCTCCTTGAACATCGCGGGCTCTTCCCGCTCCATCAGCTCAGCGACCTCCACGGCAAACGCAAGATGGGTTTTGGCCATGACGTTGGTGTAGAAATTGTTGTTAACAAGCGCCGTGTATTCGTCGGGCCCGGTCACTTCATCAATGTGATAGCTGCCACCGACCAGATGGGCGAGATCGGCCCAGATGCGCGCCGTCTCAAACACAAGTTCGGCTGCGCCCTCGACCAGCAGTGAAACGTCGCCGGTTGCCTCGACATACTGCTTGATGGCGAAGGCTATGTCGGCATTGATATGGTACTGGGCCGAGCCAGCCGGAAAATAGGCCGAGCACTCCTCGCCGGTAATGGTTCGCCATGGGTAGAGCGCGCCGCGAGAATGCCCCATATCGCGGGCCCGCGCCCGCGCCTTGTCGAGATAGCTGACCCGGTGGCGAAGCACCGACCGCGCCAGCTCCGGCATGGTCCGAAGGAAAACCGGAAGAATATAGATCTCGGTGTCCCAGAAGGAATGGCCCTCATAGCCCTCGCCAGTCAGGCCCTTGGCGGCGATGTTGGTTCGACCGTCGCGGCCGATGGACTGGAAGAGGTGGTAGAGGTTGAAGTGCAGCCCCTGCGCCAAGGCATCGTCACCCTCGATGTCTATGTCTGCCTTCTCCCAAAAGGCGGCAAGGCGGGCGCGTTGTTCCGCCGCCAGCCCCTCGAAGCCTCCGGCCCGAGCACCGTCCAGAGCTTCGGCGGACCGGATGGCGAGTTCGGACGCCGGTGCGTCGCGGCTGGTGACGATGGCCGTGAGCTTCTCGAGGGTAACGGTCTCTCCAGCCTTGGCGGAGGTACGGAAGGTCTGGGCAAGGACGCCGCCTTCCTCAAGCCAGGCGTTGTCGCTCTCGCCGTTTACCCCAGCCAGTGTTTCAATCCGAAGCGTCAGGTCGCTGTTGCTCGTCCGAGACACCAGCACCGACCGGCCTGGCGACACGGCCGTTTCGACAGTGGAAAGGGCCCGACTGGAAGCGCCCGAGCCGAGACGCGGATCGAAGCTCTCCTCGACACCCCTAACCATGCTGTTGATGGTGGTGACAAACTCGACCGTAGCGTCGGTGTCCAGGGGCGTCACCGCCACAGACTGGGCGAGGATGGCACTCCGGGACAAACTGACAAGACGCCTCGAGACGATGCTGACCCGGCGCCCTGACGACGATTGCCATTCGACCGTCCGAACCAGCACGCCCTCGCGAAAGTCGAGACTGCGCTCGTAGGACAGGATCGTCCCGTTCGCCAAGTTGAACCGCTCGCCGTCGACGGTGATTTCGACACCCTTGGCATTCGGGAGATTGAGCATGAACTCGTTGGTCCGAGCGAAACCGAAGGCGTTCTCGGGATAGCGGATCGCCTCCGTATCGTAGAAGCCGTTGACGTAGGTTCCCTCCATGTTGGCCTCGGCCTCGCCCAGCCAGACCTCGTCGTGGCTGCCGCGTGTGCCGATATGGCCGTTGCCGAGTGCGAACAGGGTCTCGCGCAGCAAGTTGGCGTCGGCATCCCAGCGGGTTTCGACCAGGCGCCAGGGATCGGTGGGCAGCGACGAGAGCGTCGGGGCGATGTTCGCAGTCACTTCAGTCTCCTTGGAAAGGTCGAACGCCGACTCGCGCAGCCCCGTCGGGGCAACCGGACGGCACACGTCACGCTTCGGTCCTGCTAACGATGAGCCAACGGCGATGACACCGGGATGTCAATCGGACGAGTGGACCTCGGTTGGTTGAGAGTGGTGAGACTTGCTGCGATGGCAGCCAATCGGTCGTCGGTTCCGCCGGCACCGACCAGCGCACCGCCGTCCGGCAACCCAATGGCGGCGAGACCGCAGGCGCTGACGAAACCGGTCGACCCGAACGCAGGCGGAACGAACAGCAGATCGAAATCCGAAAAAGCAGCCTCGACCTGTCGGCGCAGCGCCACGAGACGACGCTGTGCCTGCGCGAGATCGCAGGCAGGGAGGGCCATCGCCTCCGAAAGACGCCGCCGGAGGCGCGGGGGCATCAGCTCCGGCTGCTCGGCAAAGGCCGTCGCCATATCGTCCAGACGCGGCGCCAACCAGATGTCGTCACGCGCAAGGGCGGCGATCTCGGCAAAAGGCGTCACGTCAGTGGCGACCATCTCCAGCCCGAGCCGCTCGGCGATCGCCTGCGCTGCCTCCAACATCTCACCACCGAGCAGACCGAGACGCCCTGGCGGGCAGGCAGGGCGGGCGAGAGCAACGGGGCTTTCGAGCGCGCGCCGGACGACTGCACCACCGGCGACATCGGAGGCGAGAATGGCGATACCGTCAACATCGGGAGCAATGGCGGAAACCCCCGCGATCGAAACGCCCCCAGGGGTCGGCTTGACAACGGCCAGGCCGCAGTCAACAGGCACCGCGTCGGCACGGTCGCCGACAAGAGCGAAAGCCGCGAGACCGGCGGCAATAGCCGCCCGGGCGTGTGCGACCGATGCATCAACACCAAAGGGATCGACCGGCAGCTTGCCGACCAGGAGAGCACCGGCGTCCCTCAACCGCTCCACGACAACGGCGTCAAAGTCGGGCTGAAGGTCGAACGCAGGAACGCCGATCGAGGTGGGAAGCCCCACGACATCGATTCCGGCATCAAGAACGTAGGGCACCCCCCAGAGCGGCAAGGCGGACGGATCCGGACAACGAGCGAGAAGATCGCGAGCAGCGGCGTCAAAAGCGGCTGCAATGCAGGCACCCCCAAGTGCCGCGCAGCGGGCGGGGATATCGTCGGCGAGGTCGAGAAGGCTGTTCGGACGCCGCGCAAAGCGCGAGCGGAGGCCATCCAGAGTCAATACAGGAGCGCGCATCGGCACCCCTTCCCTATACTGCCCGACCGCCAATCGGACCTCCTCAAAAGCGCTTTTGCTCTCGTAGCATCGAGATCAAATGCCTGTCAATGCTTTTGTTTCGGGTCATTCTTATTAAAGAATTGCATGTATTGTTGACATGTATTACAGTCTTGTCAGAGATTTTCCACAGTCTATACCGACAGATGGCTGATTATTTCGTCATAAAAGCGCTTTTGCGCTTTTGAACCAGCTGTACAATGCGGCGAGTAAGAGCTATACAGACGCCCTGTTTTCGCACACATCGGCGCCTTCATGAACCTCAAGGAACTGGCACGTCATCTCGGGCTTTCCCAGAGCACGGTCAGTCGCGCCCTCAACGGCTATCAGGACGTGAGTCCGGATACGCGGGAGCGGGTGCTCGCGGCTGCACGGCGTTTCGACTACTCGCCCAATGCCAGCGCCCACCGGTTGGCAACCGGGCATTCCGGCGCGATCGGCATCGTCTTTCCCTCCGACAAGGACCCGCTGCTGGATCCGCTGTTTACCGACTTCCTGTCCGGCCTCACCAATAGCGCCGCCCGCCGGCAGATGGACATCCTGGTCAGCGCCAGTCTCGATACGTCAGAGGCGAGCTATCGCCGCCTTGCCCAGCGAGGCTTGGTGGATGCCGTCGTGCTGTCGAGCCCGCTGGTCGAGGATCAGCGTGTGCCCCTGCTCGAGCGGCTCGGCATTCCTTGCGTGGTGCATGGCCGCACCAAGTCGCCGCTTCCTCACGCGTGTCTCGACATCGACAACGAGGGCGCCTTCGGCCAAGCCACCGAGTTGCTGATCGGCCTGGGCCATCGGCGCATCGGCCTCGTCAACGGCGATGCGCGGCAGGCGTTCGCAGTCGACCGCGAAGCCGGCTGGCGTTCGGCCCTTCTTCGCGCCGATCTGGAAGCGCCGGATGTCCTCAACAGATCCGACATCATGACCGACGAGGCGGGATACCGGCTGACGGCCGAAATGCTGACGAGCTCCACGCCCCCCACCGCCATCATCTGTTCCAGCATCTTTTCGGCCATTGGGGCGTGCCGCGCCATTCGCGATCGCGGACTGTCGATCGGCTCGGACATTTCGGTGATCGCCCACGACGACGGCATCACCTCGATCCGGCCGGAGGCGCACCACCCGCCGCTGACCACCACCTTCTCCTCGATCCATCGGGCCGGCGAACGCATTGCCGAAATCGCGGCCGACCTCATTGACGGCAAGCCCACCGCCGACTGCCAGGAAGTGTGGCCGGTGGACCTGATCTTCCGCGACAGCACACGACCACCCAGATCCTCCTGACGGCTGCGTCAGGCGTCGCTTCCAAGCTAACTCCGCGCGCCCGCCTTCAGGCAGGTGGCTGGGCAATACTGCCGGCACCTCGGAACAAGTACTGTCCCAGAGGGTTGTCGCCTCGACCGTCGGAGGCCACGTCGGCATACACACCGAACCACCTGGCAGGGGCGAACACAGCCCTGACAGGGCTAGCCGTAGCGCGACAGGGCAACGGCGGGGATGCGGACATCTGCATCGGTGTCTTCGCTTCCCAGGGCAAGCCCAAGTCTGCAGACCTCAACGAGATCGAGGCCACAGCGTTACGCACCCGAGTTTTGGTTTGGGAAGGATCTTCGACGGGACAAGGTCGGCGATGAACACTGTCAGTATCGATTGGCGCAGCCCTCTCGCCGGCTTTCAACGACATGAAAGGAACATCCCATGAAACACCTTATGCTGAAAGCGTGCTTTGTCGCCGTTTTGATCTCCACGACTCCGGTTCTAGCCCAGACAACATCTCCAACGCCGTCAGACAATGCTGCCCAGGCCAGCCCGGTCGACAGGGAAACATTTGTGGACAAGGCGCAAAGCTCCAATCACTGGGAGATCCGTTCCAGCGCTCTCGCCGAGACGCAAGCACAGGCAGAGGGGGTGAAAGAATACGCTCGAATGATCATCAAGGATCATGAGGCGGCCGGCGTCAAATTGGCTGATGCGTTGCAGACAGACAGTTCAGACGCCGCCTCGGAGCCTGCCGTTGGACTGTTGCCCGAGCATGAAAAGATGCTTGAACAACTCAAGATGGTGAATGGCGCCGAGTTCGACAAAATGTACCTCGACATGCAGGAGCAGGCGCATGTGCAAGCGATCGACCTGTTCCGCAGCTACGCCAAGACGGGCGAAGATGAGGCGTTGACCAGTTTTGCGAGCGAAACGTTACCCACGCTTGAGACGCATCTGGAGAAGGTCAAGAAGCTCAACTCTTCGAATTAGAGCCGTCGGCGGCGGTCAAAGATGCCGCCGTACGCTCTGCACGGGAGCGGAGGAACCTCTCTCCGCTCCCAGCGTTCAAATCAGAAATGCGAAAGGAAACGCCAATGCAAGTCAATCGTGACGACGAGATCCGCGCCCGTGCCTATCAACTCTGGGAAGAGGAAGGCCGTCCGGAGGGCAGAGCCGAGCAGCATTGGTTCACTGCGCGGGAAGCCCTATCCGTCGAGGAGAACCAGGACACGACCTATCTTCCGATCGACAACGGCACCGATGCCGAGCCGATCGAAGCGGTCGAAAATGCCGGCGAGTTTCCCACGCTCACCGATCAGGGCGAGCAGCGGCTTCCTCTTCGCTCCAAGCGGGACGCCCTGCCGGCCAACAGCTGACGCCCGCTCGCGCGGGCTGGCTTGCCGGAAGCGACCTGGGCTGGGGAAGGTGGCACGCCGAGGCGAACTTGCGCCGTTTCGCGGTCTCTCGCCTCGACCGCCCCGTATCAGTGCTTGGTGACGTTGCCCTGATAGTCGAGGCGAACGAGAGACGGAATGCCGTTCAGCCTCGCGCTGCCGCGCCAGACTCCATCGGTCCCCAGCACGAGATCGGCGACGCGCGTATAGCCGGCCTCTTCGATCCAGGCCTTGGCCTGGGCTTTGGTGAAGCTGTTTTCGCCGGAGACCGGAGCCTTCACCGACGCCCGTTCCTGTGCCAGCGTCAGGCCGGCGACTGACACGAGCGTCGCGGACAACGCAATTGCGGCGATTGTTCCCTTCATCGTCACATCCTTTCACCTTGCGAAGTTGTTTCAAACAACCGCAGCGGAGGATTGTTCCCTGCGAGGGCGCTTCGTGATGCCGGTGGTTGGCACACGCTCCACCGGAATTTCCGAAGCACGGCTTGACGACGTTTGTCCGCTAGATTATTCGTATCACTAATACGTATAATAAGAGTACGGGCGGAAACAAACCCATGAAGCGTCCCACGCAGAAAGACGTCGCCAAGCTGGCAGGCGTCTCGCAGGCGGCTGTGTCCATGGTGCTGAGCGGAACCGGCGCACCGACGGTGTCCCCCGACACCTGGGCACGCATCACAGAGGCAGCCAAGGCGCTGGGATATGCGCCAAATCGCTTTGCGCAGGCGCTCAAGACGCGCCGGACGATGACCATTGCCTGCATCGTCCCCGACATCACCAATCCTTTCTATCCCGTGCTGATCCGAGGCGTGCAGGCCGTCGCGCAGGAGGGCGCCTACGATGTCATCACCGTCAACACCGACGGCGACCCGGCCCGCGAGCGGCACTTCCTCGACTGGGCACATCAGGGTCGGGTCGACGGTGTCATCGGCGTGTTCTTCACCCTCACGGCAACGGATTTCCGTTCGCTGGTCGAAGCGGGCGTGCCGGTGGTGCGCATCGAATCCGCCCGCAAGAAGGGTGGCGACATTGCCATTGACGACATTTTCGTCGACAGCCACGAGGCGGCCCATGCCGTCGTCGACTACCTCATTGGTCGCGGCCATCGACGCATTGCCATGCTGGCCGGCACCGGTGGTCCGCAGCGCGTGCGGGTCGAAGGCTACCGCGAAGCCATGGCGGCGGCCGGAGCGCCCCCCTCCGTCACCATAACCGAGGCG
>JAUVXG010000111.1 GCA_030603685.1 Pleomorphomonas sp. | reverse complement strand
TCCGATGGTTTGCATCACCGGCCAGGTTCCGACGACGCTGATCGGCACCGACGCGTTCCAGGAGGCCGACACGGTCGGCATCACGCGGCCCTGCACCAAGCACAACTGGCTGGTCCGCCGCATCGAGGACCTGCCGGGCATCCTGCACGAGGCATTCCGTGTCGCCACCACCGGTCGCCCCGGCCCGGTGCTGGTCGACATCCCGAAGAACATCCAGTTCCAGACCGGCACCTACGAGAACTGCAAGGGCAAGGCGCTGACGCAGTATCATCCGGCGGTGAAGGCGCCGGACGCGGCCATCCGTGAGGCGGTCGAGCTGATGGCCGCCGCCAAGAAGCCGATCCTCTACACCGGCGGCGGCGTCATCAACGCCGGCCCGAAGGCGGTGGCGCTGCTGCGCGAGTTCGTCAAGATGACCGGCTTCCCGATCACCTCGACGCTGATGGGGCTCGGCGCCTATCCGTCGTCGGGCAAGAACTGGCTCGGCATGCTGGGCATGCACGGCACGTATGAAGCCAACCTCGCCATGCACGACTGCGACGTGATGGTCTGCGTCGGCGCGCGCTTCGACGACCGCATCACCGGCCGCATCGACGCTTTCTCGCCCAACTCCAAGAAGATCCATATCGACATCGATCCGTCGTCGATCAACAAGACGGTCATGGTCGACTTGCCGATCGTCGGTGACGTCGGGCAGGTTCTCGAAGACATGATCGCCGCCTGGAATGCCCGCAAGCCAGTGCAGGACAAGGCGGCCCATGCGGCCTGGTGGAAGCAGATCGACGGTTGGCGGGCGAAGAAGTGCCTGACCTACCGTCCGTCCGCCGAGGCGATCATGCCGCAATACGCCATCGAGTGCCTCCATGCATTGACCAAGGGCCGCGATACCTACATCACCACCGAGGTTGGCCAGCATCAGATGTGGGTGGCGCAGTATTACGGCTTCGAGGAGCCGAACCGCCTGATGACCTCGGGTGGTCTTGGCACCATGGGCTACGGCCTGCCGGCGGCCATCGGCACCCAGCTCGCCCATCCCGGTGCGCTGGTGATCAATGTGGCGGGTGACGCCTCCATTCAGATGAACATCCGGGAACTGTCGACGGCGGTGCAGCACAATGCGGCGGTGAAGACGTTCATCCTCAACAACCAGCATCTGGGCATGGTGCGGCAGTGGCAGAAGCTCTTCCACGGCAATCGGATCAGCCATTCCACCACCGATGCGCAACCGGACTTCGTGCGTCTCGCCGAGGCCTATGGCGCCGTCGGTATACGCTGCTCGAAGCCGTCGGAACTCGACGACGCCATCGAGGAGATGATCGGCATCGACCGTCCGGTGCTGTTCGACTGCCGGGTCGTCAATCTCGCCCACTGCTTCCCGATGATCCCCGCGGGCAAGGCGCACAACGAGATGTTGCTGGGCGCCGACGAGGAATTTGAAATGGTTGGCGGTGGCGCCGACAAGGTTCCGGCGTGAGGCGCGACGATGACACTGGAACTCGATCATCTTTTCGTCTTCGTCGGGCCTCAGGACGCGGCGCCCGGCGGCGGTGCGTTCGAGGCGCTGAAGGCGCTTGGCCTCGAACCCTCGTACACCCGCCGGCACGAGGGGCAGGGCACGGCCAACCTGTGCCTTGCCTTCGACAATGCCTATCTCGAACTGCTCTATGTTGCCGACGAGGACGAGCTGAAGACCTCGCCGCTTGGCCGCGCCGGCTTTGTCGCCCGCGCCATGTGGCGGGAAACAGCCGCTTCGCCCCTTGGCATCGCCATACGTGGTGGCGAACTGCCGGGCGGTCGGTGGCGCTACCGCAATCCGCAGTTTCCGCCCGGCGTATCGATCGGCATCTCCACCGAAAGCGATGACGCGGCCATGCCCTTCGTCTTCTCCTCGCCGGGTACGGCGCCGCCTTCGGCGTGGACCGACGGGCGGGCAGGGCGGCGGCAGACGGTGGCAGGCTTCACGCGCCTTACCATCGAGCGCCTGAGGCTTCCGAGACCGCCGGTGGCGGATGGCGCACTCGACGCCTTTCACCGCGCCGGTCTCGTCAAGGCGTTGGAGATCGCCGACGGCGAGCCGGAGATGCTGATCGGCCTCGCGCCCGGCTGCCGGCTTCGATTGCCGAGGTTCACCCCCGCCTGAAGGTTGCTTGTGCCATACGGGCTGGCGGATTATCGTCGCGCGTCCCAACGTAGGCCCTTGCGATGTCCCACACCAAACTCTCCGTCAACGTCAACGCCATCGCCCACCTGCGCAACCGGCGCGACCTGCCGTGGCCGTCGGTGGCCGGGCTCAGCCGCATCGCGCTGGAGGCGGGCGCTGCCGGCATCACCGTGCACCCGCGCCCGGACGAGCGTCACATCCGTCATACGGACGTGTTCGCCCTGCAGGAAATGCTGAGAACCGACTGGCCTGGCCGCGAGTATAACATCGAGGGATATCCCACCGAGGACTTCCTGAAGCTCTGCGAGGCGGCGCGCCCCGACCAGGTGACGCTGGTGCCCGACATGCCCGGCCAGAACACCTCCGACCACGGCTGGGATTGCGTCGCCAACCAGGCCTTCCTGTCCGACGTGGTGCGGCGCATCCAGGGCGAGGGCATGCGCGCCTCGATCTTCATCGACGCCGATCCGACGCAGGCGGCCGCGGCGGCTCTCACCGGTACGCGACGCGTCGAAATCTATACCGGTCCCTATGGCCACACCTTCGACCCCCTCGAACAACGGGCGCGCCTTGAAGAGGTGGCGGTGACCGCCGACGCGGCGGTGAAGCTCGGCATGGCCGTCAACGCCGGCCATGACCTGACGCTCGACAACCTGCCGCCGCTGGTGAAGAGGACGCCGCACATCGCCGAAGCGTCGATCGGCCACGCGGTGATCGCCGACTGCATGATCTATGGCATGGCAGAAACGGTGCGTCGCTATCGCTGCGCGCTGGGTGATTCCGACGCGTGAGCGCTTGATATTTTCGGTGAGCCTCTTTCGGCCTGAGGTCCTGCGCCTAAAGCGCAGGACGACGATCTATCTATATGTTTGTTATATATAATTCCGTCATTTTGCGCGCAGGCGCAAAACCTCAGGCAGACTGGGGCAAGACGCCGATATAAGGCTCCCTTACTCCGCTGCCGCCTTCATCTCTCCGGCCAGCGCGAAATCCACCGCCGCGTTCGCATGGATTGCCGTGCTGTCGAAGCCCGGCAGCGGCAGGGCGTCGGGGTCGAGCAGCAGACAGATCTCGGTGCAGCCGAGAATGACGGCGTCGCAGCCGTCCTCATTCTTGGCCTTGGCGATCAGGTCGAGGAAGGCGGCGCGGGACTCGTCGCGGACGATGCCGGCGCACAGCTCGTCGAAGATCACGTCGTGAACCACGGTGCGGCCCGCTTCGCCGGGCGTCGTCATGGCAAGGCCGTGGGCGGCCATGCGGCGGGCGTAGAAGCCGTGCTCCATCGTATAGCGGGTGGCGAGCAGCAGCGGCCGGCGAACACCGGCGGCGGAGAGCGCCTTGGCCGTCTCGTCGATGATGTTGAGGAGCGGGATCTTGACGGTCTCGGCGACCTCGTCGGCGACAAGGTGCATGGTGTTGGTGCAGATCAGCACGCAGTCGGCGCCGGCCCGCTCAAGTCCCTGGGCCGCCTGGCCGAGGTGGGCCGCTGCGGCGTCCCAGCGGCCGGCCTTCTGCAGGTCGACGACTTCCTGAAAGTCGACCGAGTGCATGACCAGCTTGGCCGAGTGCAGCCCGCCCAAGCGGGTCCGCACCGCTTCGTTGATCATCTGGTAGTAGACGGCGGTGCTCTCGAAGCTCATGCCGCCGATGAGGCCAATGGTGCGCATGACAGTTCCCCTTGTCGCGATGGCCGATCATAGCTCCGATACGGCGCAAGGCGTTTGCAAGCGTCTGCGCTTGATGATGCGTACGCGCAATTATCTGGCGCTATCACGTCAGATTGTGCAAAGTAGGCGCGCCGTATTCTGTGGATGAGGGAATCTAGGGCGCATGCTCGACGAACGCGATCGCAAGCTCCTGGAGCTCCTGCAAGGCGACGCCGGCCTTTCGGTGGTCGATCTCGCCGACCGGGTGGCGCTGTCGGTGTCGGCCTGCTCGCGGCGCATCCAGCGTCTGGAAGCCGAGGGCTACATTGCCCGCCGCACGGTGGTGCTCGATCGCGGCCGACTGGGTGTGCCGACCACCGTCTATGCCCTGATCCGCACCGCCCATCACTCGGCCGAGTGGATGGAACGTTTCGCCGCCGTCATCGCCGACATCCCCGAGGTGGTGGAGGCGCATCGCCTCACCGGAAACGTCGACTACATCCTGAAGCTGGCGCTGCCACGCGTCGAGCACTACGACGTCATCTACAAGAAGATCGTCCGCAAGGTGGAGCTGTTCGACGTCAGCGCGGCCATCTCCATGGAAACGCTGAAGGATGGCGCTCCGCTGCCGGTTGACTATGCATCATGACGGTTGCCGATGACAGCGGAGCGCGGTTGTCACTCGACCATTGGCCGTTCGATGCCGAACCAGAGGCAGGAGTTCGACAGATCGACGAAGCGGCGCTCGTCCGCCGTGATTTCGGCCACGGCCGCCAGCCCCTCGGGCGTCGAGCGGATGGCGCGGTAGTCTTCGAGGCTTTCCCACCAGAGCTCTCCGAAGCCGTCGAAGTCGACGGCGAGCGTGCCGCGCGCCTGCCGGAGCATCTCCTGAACCGGATCGTCGACGTCCACCGTCGTCTGGATGTAGCGGCGAATGCGCAAAGGCTCCGCGAGGCTGGTCACCAGCGGGCCGTGCACCTCGCGCCAGTAGCGGTCGAACTCGACGTGGTCGAGGGAAGGCAGGCGGCGGGCAAACATGGTCATCTTCAGCATGATGCGTCCTTTCAAGCGGGATGACGGGCATGCTAGGGTCTGACACGCGTGTCAGGGTCAAGGGGCTGTTCATGCAGATCGGCGAACTGTCGCGGCGCACCGGTGTCAGCGTTCGGATGCTGCGCCACTACGAGGCAAAGGGGCTGATTTCCCCTGAGCGGACGGCGTCGGGCTATCGTGCCTTCACCGTCGCCGACGTCGCCGTCGTGCGGCGCATCGTCGTGCTGAGCGAGGCCGGGTTGACGCTGTCGGCCATTCGCTCGCTGTTGCCCTGCGCGCGGGGCGCCCTTTCCGGCGAGACGCCTTGTCCGGCCTTTCGGGACGGCGTGCGGGCGAAGATCGCCGACATCGATGCAAAAATGGACGCACTGGCCGAAAGCCGCCGTATCCTGAGCGAATGGGCCTGAGAGCTGCTGCCGTTTGTTGTCGTTAACATCGGTCAATCTGCGGTTCAGGGAGCGCAGAATGATTGGTCTTTACGATATTTCCGTGCCGGTGTTCGGCCGCTATCTGGAGCGGCTCGACGGGCTCGTCATCATCACGGCGGCCCATGCCGCCGATAACGATTTGCCGGAGGAGGCGCTGCTTCAGTCGCGCCTCGCGCCGGACATGTTGCCCTTCGAGGCGCAGGTGCGGATCGCCGCCCGGTTTCCGCTCCGGGCGCTCGGCCCGCTGGCGCCGCGCCTGCCCGATCTTCGGTTCGAAGAGGCCGCGTCCTTTGCGGCGCTGAGGGACGACATCGCAGCCGTCTTCGGGGCGCTGTCGCGGTTGACGCCGGACGACCTCGACCGGCGAGACACGGAGATCGTCACCGACCGGGCCGGCCTCGCCAACATCGAACTGCCGGCGGCGCGCTTCGTCGTCGAATACGCGCTGCCGAACATGCTGTTCCACCTCACCACCGCCTACGCCATCGCTCGCTGGGAGGGCGTCAAGCTCGGCAAGGCGGATTTCGACGGGTGGCACAGGTATTGAGGCGTCACTCTGGCCCGATCATCCGTTCCGGCCGCACCAGCGCGTCGAACTCGGCATCCGTCACGTAGCCGCCGCCGACCGCTTCCTCGCGCAGCGTGGTGCCGTTCTTGTGGGCCGTCTTGGCGATCTTGGCGGCGGTGTCGTAGCCGACCTTGGGGGCCAGCGCGGTGACCAGCATCAGGGAGCGGCCGAGGGCGGCCTTGATGTTGTCTTCGCGCGGCTCGATGCCGACGACGCAGTTGTCGGTGAAGGATATGGCGGCGTCGGCCAAGAGAGTCACCGACTGCAGGAAGTTGTAGGCCATCACCGGATTGTAGACGTTGAGCTCGAAATGGCCCTGGCTCCCGGCGAAGGTCAGCGCGGCGTGGTTGCCGAACACCTGGACGCAGACCATGGTCAGCGCCTCGCACTGCGTCGGGTTGACCTTGCCCGGCATGATCGACGAGCCCGGCTCGTTCTCCGGCAGCGACAGTTCGCCGAGGCCCGAGCGCGGGCCGGAGCCCAGGAGGCGGATGTCGTTGGCAATCTTGAACAGGCTCGCCGCCACCGTGTTGAGGGCGCCGTGGCTCATCACCATGGCGTCGTGGGCGGCCAGCGCCTCGAACTTGTTGGGCGCCGAGGTGAAGGAGTGGCCGGTCAGCTCGGCGACGCGGGCGGCAATCTTCTCGGCAAAGCCCTTGGGGGCGTTGAGGCCGGTGCCGACGGCGGTGCCGCCCTGGGCGATCTCCATCAGCATCGGAAGCGTCTGCTCGATGCGCTTGATGCCGTTCTCCACCTGCTTGGCGTAGCCGGAGAACTCCTGGCCGAGGGTCAGCGGCGTGGCGTCCTGGGTGTGAGTGCGGCCGATCTTGATGATGTCGGCCCAGCTCTTCGCCTTGGCGTCGAGCGCCTTGTGAAGGTGACGGAGCGCCGGCAGCAGCTTCTCGATCACCTCGGAGGCGGCGGCGATGTGCATGGCCGACGGGTAGGTGTCGTTGGACGATTGGCTCATGTTGACGTGATCGTTGGGATGCACCGGCTTCTTGGAGCCGAGCGTGCCGCCCAGGAGTTCGATCGCCCGGTTGGAGATGACCTCATTGGCGTTCATGTTGGTCTGGGTGCCGGAGCCGGTCTGCCAGACGACGAGCGGGAAGTGGGCGTCGAGCTTGCCGTCGATCACCTCTTGCGCCGCCGTGACGATGGCGTCGCAAAGCTTCGGATCGAGCTTGCCGAGATCGCGGTTGACCTCGGCGGCGGCGCGCTTCAGGACGCCGAGCGCCTTGACGATGGCCTTGGGCTGCTTCTCCCAGCCGATCTTGAAGTTGCCGAGGGAGCGCTGCGTCTGCGCGCCCCAATAGACCGATGCGTCGACGTCGATGGGACCGAAGGTGTCGGATTCGATACGGGTGGACAAACGCGAACTCCCCTGTCTTGCCTGTCGTCCGAGGCGGCGGGACGTTAGGCGATTTTTATCAGGGATTCCACCCATGCCTAAGGAGAAAAGCGGAGGTTTCACCGAAATGTGGTTGTGGTGGCGAGGCGCTTGACAAGACGGTCGGCCGGAACTAAAACCTCGGAACCGTACCGTACGGTACACGAATTTTCGACCCCGCGACAGAGAGCGAACGCCTCATCATGGAGCCCTTCACCCCCCGCCAGAATGCCGTGCTGGAATGCGCGCTGCAGCTCTTGGTCGCCGGTGGCGAACGGGCGCTGACCACCGCCGGTCTCGCCCGGGCGGCCAACTGCTCCAAGGAAAGCCTCTACAAGTGGTTCGGCGACCGTGACGGGCTGCTCGCGGCGATGATCACCTACCAGGCGAGCAAGGTGAGGACGCCGGGGCCGCGCGACAGCATGCCGACGCTCGACGACTTCAGTCGCAGCCTCGCCGTGTTCGCCGAGGACCTGATGGGCGTGCTGGCCGGCGAGGTGTCGCTGGCGCTCAACCGCCTCGCCATCGGGCAGGCCGATCGCGACGGCGCCCAGCTCGGCGCGCTGGTGCGCGAGCACGGCCGGCTGCCGATCGAGACCCGCGCCCGTGCCCTGCTCGAGCTGGGCCGGCGGCACGGCTACCTCAAGTTTTCCGACACGCACGAAGCCTACGAGACGCTCTATGGCCTCGTCGTGCGCGACAGCCACGTCCGCATGCTGCTCGGCGAGCCGCCGGCGGGCCTCTCCGACGACCGGCCGCAGCGGGCGCGGCTGGCGATCTCGCAGTTTTTCCGCCTCTATGGGCACGGCGCCCAGGACATAGAGTAACCCGATTTCAACAGTGAACCGGCGGCCGGCGGGGACCGGCCGTCTTGAGAACGCCAATGGCGAGGAAGGACAACAACATGCGCGTCTATTATGATCGTGATGCCGACCTGAACCTGATCAAGGGCAAGAAGGTGGTGGTCGTCGGCTACGGCTCGCAGGGCCGCGCCCATGCGCTGAACCTCAAGGACAGCGGCGCCAAGGACATCGTCATCGCCCTGCGCCCGGGTTCGGCGACGGCCAAGAAGGTCGAGGCCGACGGCCTGAAGGTCATGTCGGTGGCTGATGCCGCCAAGTGGGGCGACTTCCTGATGATCGCCACGCCGGACGAACTGCAGGCCGACATCTACCGCGACGAGATCGCCCCGAACATCCGCGACGGCGCCGCCATCGCCTTTGCCCACGGCCTCAACGTCCACTTCGGCCTGATCGAGCCGAAGGCGACCCTCGACGTCGTCATGATCGCCCCGAAGGGCCCCGGCCACACCGTGCGCGGCGAATACCAGAAGGGCGGCGGCGTGCCTTGCCTCGTTGCCGTGGCGCAGAACGCCTCGGGCAACGCCCTTGAGCTGGCGCTCTCCTACGCCTCGGGCGTCGGCGGCGGCCGTTCGGGCATCATCGAGACGACGTTCAAGGAAGAGTGCGAGACCGACCTGTTCGGCGAGCAGGTCGTCCTCTGCGGCGGCCTCGTCGAGCTGATCCGCAATGGCTTCGAAACGCTGGTCGAGGCCGGCTACGCGCCGGAGATGGCCTATTTTGAGTGCCTGCACGAAGTGAAGCTGATCGTCGACCTCATCTACGAGGGCGGCATCGCCAACATGAACTACTCGATCTCCAACACTGCCGAGTGGGGCGAATACGTCTCCGGTCCGCGCATCATCACCTCGGAGACCAAGGCCGAGATGAAGCGCGTTCTCCAGGACATCCAGTCGGGCAAGTTCACGTCCGAATGGATGCAGGAGTACAAGGCCGGTGCCGCCCGCTTCAAGGGCATCCGCCGCAACAACGACAGCCACCAGATCGAGGCCGTCGGCGAGAAGCTGCGCGCCATGATGCCGTGGATTGCCAAGAACAAGCTGGTCGACAAGGCCCGCAACTGATCGCCTGGGGCAATCCACGCTTTACGCTTTGCGCCGGGCGGCAGGCCGCCCGGTCGCGGGGTATCGCCAGGGAACAAGCTGGTCGACAAGGCTCGCAACTAAGAGCCTCTGGCAATCCACGCTTTATACTTTGCGCCGGGCGGCAAGCCGCCCGGTCGCGGGGTATCGCCAAGGAACGAACTGGTCGACTGATCGGCACTGGCAACACTCATCCTGTACTTGCCGAACTCGCCTCGAGTGAGCGTACGCAAGGTTCGGGATAGGTTGCCGGGCTATTTCAGGAACGAAGCCGGAGAGCCTCGGGTTCTCCGGCTTTTTTGCGCCTGCTCGGAGCTGGCTGCTCCCGGTTGGCCTTTCGGTGCAGTCTACGGGTTTTCACGCAAATTGCAGGTTGCATCTACAACTTTTGTTTAGCAATGCAACCAAAAAGCGCCTTCTGGCTAAATATATCCCAAAACGAATATTCCACCTGTTAACAACTCGGCAATGGAAACATTTCTATTCTTTGGAGAAGCAGCCAAGACTGCCTAGTTCCAGGACCGCGAGAAAATGAAAATCCAAGGAAAGCTCTACTCGATCGTTGCCGTGCTGGGTGTCATCGCCATTGGCGTGGCGCTGCTCGGCATCCGTCTCATGCAAGGCTACAACGAGCAGGTCGATGCCTTCCAGTTGGCCTCGCAGCGCGCCTATGACGGCGAGCATCTCAACCGGCTGATCACCGCCGTGGTGATGGATTCGCGCGGCATTTATGCCGCAAAGGATGCCGAGAAGGCCAAGCCCTTCGCCGACGGTATCGTCAAGAACCTCAAGGCGATCGACGACCTGCTGGTCGAATGGTCGTCGCGCGTGCCGGACGATCGCAAGGCGGCGTTCGAGGCCGTGGTGGCCAAGGCCAAGGAGTTCAAGACCTTCCGCACCGAGACGGCCCGGCTGGGCATCGAGGAGTCGCCGGCCGCCGCCAACGAGCAGGGCAACAACGACGCCAACCGCAGCAACCGCAAACAGCTGCAGGCCGACGTCGACAAGCTGGTCGACCTCGACCGTCAGGATCTCGACGCGGTGCGCGCGTCGATCCACGATTATTACGTCGCCGGTCGCCAGACTCTGATCATCTTCGCCATCGTCGGCATCCTGGCCGGCATCGGTATCGCCTCCTGGATCGGCACGGCCAAGATCGCCGGCCCGCTCAAGCGGGTCAACGGGGCGCTCGCCGGTCTCACCCAGGGCAACATGGATGTTGCCATTCCCGAGAAAGCCGGCCGCGACGAGATCGGCCTCCTGTGGAGCACCGTCGGCACCTTCCGCGACACGCTGGTCGAGACCGAACGGCTCAAGGCGGCGCAGGCGGACGCCGAGGAGCAGCGCCGCATCGAGCAGAAAGCGCTGCTCGACAGGCTGGCTCGCGAGTTCGAAGCGGAAGTTGGTGAGGTGCTCGCGACCGTGACCCAGACCGCGCAGTCGACGCTCAAGGCCGCCGAGGTGATGGTTGCCGACGCCGAGGAAACCTCCGGCCGGTCGATGGCCGTGGCCAGCGCCTCCGAGCAGACCTCCGCCAACGTGCAGGCCGTGGCCGGCGCATCGGAAGAACTGTCGTCGTCGATCGCCGAGATCGGACGGCAGATCGGCGAGGCCTCGACGTTGATCGGCGCCGCCGTCGAGCAGGCCCGCCTGACCGACCATGACGTGCGGTCGCTGGCCGACAGCGCCTCCAAGGTCGGCACCATCGTCGCCATGATCCAGGCCATTGCCGAGCAGACCAACCTCCTTGCCCTCAACGCCACCATCGAGGCGGCGCGGGCCGGCGAGGCGGGACGCGGCTTCGCGGTCGTTGCCTCTGAAGTCAAGGCGCTGGCCAGCCAGACCGCCAAGGCGACGCAGGACATCGAGGCGCAGATGGGCACCATCCAGGGCGCCACTCAGCAGTCGGTGGAGAAGATCGCCGATATCTCCCGCCGCATCGCCGAGCTCGACCACATCACGTCGTCGATCTCCGGTGCCGCCACGCAGCAGAATGCGGCGACCGGCGAGATTGCCCAAAACATCTCCGAGGCGGCCGTGGGCGCCGCCGAGGTGGCGCAGACCATCGTCGGTGTCCGCACCACCGCCGAAAAGAGCGGTGCCGCCTCGCGCGATCTCCTCGACCGCATGTCGCACCTCGCCAAGCAGTCGACGGCGCTGGAACAGAAGGTGGCGGCGTTCGTGGGCACCATCCGCGCCGCGTGATCCGAGATAAGGTCAAGAACTTCCAAACCACCCCGCCGGTTTCCGGCGGGGTTTTCGTTGGTCGAAGCGATTGGCCCGTTCGTCTGAAGCGCAAGGCGCTGGCGATCGCAGTGCTGGGCGGTGAAACTCCTGCGCCTCCGTGTCCTCGTCGAGGCCGCTCTACACCCAGACCGCCCGCTCCGCTTCGGTAAAGCTTGCAAAGGAGATGGGCGGGCGACCGAGGATCGTCTGCACTTCGGGCGAAACGGCGTCCTCCGAACCACCGGCGATGGCGGTGTCCATCGCCGCGAGGATGCGGGCATAGACGGGGTTCATGCCGGAGGCGACGAAACGCTCTGCCAGTTCTTCCTCCGTGAGGCGGACATGCGACACCGCTCTGCCCGTCACCTTCTCCAGGATTTTGGCGGTGTCGCCGTAACTCAGCGACGCTGGCCCTGTCAGGATCAGGTCCCGATTGAACGGGACGTCGCGAACGAGGGCTTCGGCGGCGACGGCGGCGATGTCGGCGGCGTCGATGAACGGGACGCGACCGTCACCCGTCGCCGAGTAGATGCGGCCTTCCTCACGGATCGTTTTCAGATGCTGTTGTTCCGAAAAGTTCTGCATGAACCATGTCGGCCTGAGAACGGTCCATTCGGGGGCATGCCGCTCAATGTAGGCATGCACGGCGCCCATCATCGGTCCGCCTTTCGGCAGGGAAGATGCGCTCAGCAACACGAAGCGTCGGACGCCGCGTTGGAGGGCAAGCTCGAGAAAAGGGCGCATTGCCTCGAGCGGCTCTGAAACGTTGGACGGAGCGAGCAGATAGACGGCCGATACGTCGGCCAGGGCCGGGGCGTAGGTGGCAGGGTCCGCCCAGTCGAAGCGGCAGGTGTTGGCCTCGCCCCCTCTGGCGGCGGCTCTGGTGGAGTGGCCCGCCAACGACAGCAGCGCGGCGATGCGCCGGCCTGTCTTGCCCGTTCCGCCGGTTACGAGAGTGACGCTCATGGCACATCCTCTCCAAGCGGGGCATCGCCGATTGCCGCGACAACCATCAGCGGGTTCCAGTAGTCCACATAGCGTACGATCCGTCCCTCCTTGAGGGTGATGACCGAAATGTAGCGTTGAATGTAGGGTACGCCCGTCTTCAGACCCCGGCCGACGCAGCCGAACTCAAGAATGACCACATCGGGGTTCTGTGTCAGGTGAACCGTCGGCTCGGTCATGTGGTCGATGGCCAGCACCTCTCCAAAGCGCGCCAGATAGGCCGACAGGGCCTCGCGTCCCTCGATGCGCGTCACGCCACCGGCGGGGGCGTAGGGAAACTCCATCACGCCATCTGGTGCCATCATCTCGACAAAGCCGCTCGCGGCCTGATCGACGCGTGGTCCGAGCGCTTCCTTCAGCATGCCGGAGAAGCTCGCGAGACTGGTTGCATCCGCTGCCATTATCCAATACTTCCATTGCCAGAGAGTGGAACGGTACCGTTCCGTCCTGTTCAATATATGAGGTGTAGCGATGGAACGCAATCGTTCCGGCGAAAATGACGAACCCCGCCGCCGATCGCCGAGCGGCGCGGCGGTCATGCAGGAACGAGTGACGCGGGCCATCGAGCGCGCGGTGTTTCGGGAGTGGGCGGCGACCGGCTACGCCGCGCTGAGCATGGAGGCGGTGGCACGCCGGGCCGGTGTCGGCAAGGCGGCCATCTATCGGCGCTGGTCGTCAAAGCTTGCTATGGTGTCGGACGTCACGACCCGCGTCGACCTTCGTCTGGCTGGCAGGGTGTCGGGGGGCAGCCTCAAGGAGGAGCTCGCACAACTGCTCTGGCAGTTCAGGCGTTTGTTGCGCAACCCCTTGGTGGCGCGAATCCTTCCCGACCTTCACGCGGAGATGCCACGCAATCCGGAGCTTGCGGCGGCCATTCGCTCCAACGTGCAGATCAATCGGCGTGGCCGCGCCGAGCAGATGCTCCGCCGGGCCATGGCGCGCGGCGAACTGGCGACCGACCTAGACACGGATCTGGCGCTCGACATGCTGGGCGCGCTCATCTACTGGCGGATGATCGTGACGCACCAAGTTGCCGACGATGCCTACCTCGACCGGTTGACCGAGCTGGTGCTGCGTGCCCTGGACGCCCGGGATCAGAGGACCTCGTGAGACCGGTTTGCCGACCGGCAGGTTTTTCTCGACGTCAGCGCGCATGCGTCACATCGTTGGGCTAAGCTTGTCTGGTTCAGGCTCCAACCGGACGGCTTTCTCGGTGCTTTCGATGCTTCATGACATAACCGATATCCGCCTTCGCCTCAGGCCCGGCACGTGGCCGATCGCCGACGATCTGCGTCCCAGGATCGATGCACATTGGGCGGCGTGCGTCGCCGCCAACCCCCACCTCTGGAACGGCCGCGTTCTCGGCACCATCGCACCGGGCGAGCCGGGCGGGATTGCCATCGATGGAGGCGTGCTGACCGGAGAGGCGGTGGAAGGCGATTTCGCCGGCTTCCTGGCGTGGCGCGACTGGGGCTTTCCGGAGATCGGCATCCGCAACCTGTTCGGCTCGGCCCTGGTGCTGTCGTCGGACGGGGCGCTCATTCTCGGCAAGATGGGCGCGACGACGGCCAATGCCGGCAAGATCTATCCGCCGGGCGGCAGCCTGGAGCCGTCCGACGTCGATGCCGACGGCAACGTTGGGGTGGTGGCGTCCATCGAGCGGGAACTTCGCGAGGAAACGGGGCTGAGCGCCGCCGACGCGGTGACGGCGGGCATGCTGGCCGCCTTCGACGGGCCGCGCGTGTCGATCGGGCGGGTGTTCCGGTTCCCGATGCCGGCCGAAGAGCTTGTTGCCGTCATCATGGCCGAGCTCGACCGGCAGGAGGAACGCGAGCTGGAGCGGGTCATCGCCTTCCGCTCCGTCTCCGAACTCGATCGTCCGGAGGTCACTGCCTACAGCCGGGCCTTTGCGGCCCGGCTCCTGACGGGGTGAGATAAGGAACCGCCCGCCTGGAGGTCACGGCGGGCGGGGAAGGTGCTGCGATCTGCCTGGGGTGGTGGCTTTTCCGGTCAGCCGCCGAAATACGGCGACTGGCAGGGGCGCAGGTTTCCGCGGTTGTCGACCCACGTATTGTCGTAAGGATTGTAGGAGCGATAGCGTCCCGAGCACCAGGCCTGATGCTCGCTCGGAGCCGCCGCATAGACCGGAGCCGGCTGCCGATAGACGACGACCGGAGCAGGCCGGTAGACGACGGGCGGCTCGTAGTAAACGGGCGGCGCCGGCTCGTAATAGCCGGGCGGCGGAGGCGGCGAGGCCAGCGCGGCGCCCAGGAGGGCGCCTCCGAGCAGACCGATCGCGCCGGCAGCGGCGACGTCGCCGCCATCGTAGCGATGGTGCCTGTGGTGATAGCCATCCGCCAAGGCCGGCAGCGCCAGCGAGGACAGGACGGCGGCGATGGCGACAGGGGCGGCAATCCTAGACAGCCTGGACATTTCTCGTCTCCACGCCCGGTCGTCGAGGCTCGGCGCACCGGTGCATCCTTTCCGTTAGTCATAGCTGGTAATTTTGGTCGCATTTTGGAAGGGGCGTGGTGAAATTCGGGTGATAACCGACGTGGACTAAAACCGAAGTCACCACTATGGTGGCCGGCACCCGTGCGCCTCAGGAGAGAACCAAGTGGCTCGTCGATATGCGATTCTCGATGTTTTCACCGCGAAGGGACTGACGGGCAATCCGCTGGCGGTCGTACTTGACAGCGCCGGCCTCGACAGCGCCGCCATGCTGGCGATCACCAAGGAATTCAACCTGTCCGAAACCGTGTTCGTGGAACCGCCGTCGCGGCCCGGCACGTCGGCCAGGATTCGCATCTTCACCCCCGGTCGCGAACTGCCGTTCGCCGGCCACCCCACCGTCGGCACGGCCGTGCTGCTCGCTCACGAGCGCCTGCAGGGAATCGAGCGCGAAACCGACGCCATGGTCGTTCTGGAAGAGCAGGTGGGCGTCGTCCGCTGTGGCGTCACCATTTCGCCGGAACGATCGGGCCGTGCCGTGTTCGACCTGCCGAAGCTGCCCGAAGAGCGTCCGTTCCATGGCGACGTCGGGCTCGCCGCCTCGGCGCTGGGGCTGAGCCGGGGCGACATCGGCTTCGAGAATCACGTGCCCTGCGTCTTTGATGGCGGCGGTCCGGTGTTCGCCTTCCTGCCGCTGGCCGGGCTCGACGCCATGCGCCGCATCCGCGCCGACAAGTCCCTTTGGGCGGGCGCCTTCGGTTCGGCCGACCTCGACCTGTTCGTCTATACTCGCGAGGTGGTGACCAACGGCCACGACTTCCACGCCCGCATGTTCGCGCCGCATCTCGGTATCGGCGAAGACCCGGCTACCGGCTCGGCCGCCGCCGCCTTCTCGGCCGTGGTTCGCCGCTTCGACCGGCCGGCCGATGGTGAGCATCAGCTCGTCATCGAGCAGGGCTTCGAGATGGGACGGCCGAGCCTTATCGAGCTCGAGATCATCATCGAGAAGGGCAAGCTCACCGGCGGCCGCATCGGCGGCGAGGCTGTGATTGTCGGGCGCGGCGAACTCTACGTCTGACGCCGGATCATCGGATCTATGGCAAACGCGGCGGCCCGAAAGGTGCCGCCGTTTGTTTCATCAGAAGAAAACCTCCACCTATGGTGGAGGATTGGATGGGTTCTACACAGTATAAAAGAGACCTCCGTGCTTGGGCCACAAAGTGGGTCAAGAACGGAGGTTATAGTGGATGATAACCAT
>JAUVXG010000102.1 GCA_030603685.1 Pleomorphomonas sp. | reverse complement strand
GAACAATCTGAGGGCTTCGGTAGTGATCATCCAGAGGCAACCCGATAGGCAGTCAGATATGACAATCTGGCCTTCGGGGTATGCTCAATCAATAGAAAAAAATACCTAACCATCCAGTCGATGGTGACATCCGATGCTTTGGCGACATCTGAGCGTGCCGCAATCGAAGCAGGAGAGCATAGTTCGTACGGACCGATGGCCTTTTCCTACCGGACGTTTGGCGGTCCAGCTCGAGCGGTATCGCGACGCTCTCCAGTAGCTCGATGCTGCTCATTCGCAACAGGCCGTACGTAATTGCCCCGTCACTCTCCCACTCGGTTCCATCCCCCTTTTGTGGGGCAAAAACCACCCCTCCGAGGGATATCCGCCTGTCGGTCTTCGGCCTAATTTTTGCGCCGGTCGCAGGACTCGTGGAGAAAAGGTTCGGCGGAGTGGGCCGATCTCGGCAGCCATTCGCCGGCGCCATGGGAGCGGAACCCGGAGTCGCCGTGGTGCCCGGCGTCGCC
This sequence comes from Pleomorphomonas sp., assembly GCA_030603685.1. Taxonomy (GTDB): domain Bacteria; phylum Pseudomonadota; class Alphaproteobacteria; order Rhizobiales; family Pleomorphomonadaceae; genus Pleomorphomonas. The sequence goes on along the minus strand of JAUVXG010000102.1, from coordinate 16,917 downwards.
GCTGCCACGTAGTGTCGTCAAGGGATCGATCGGCGCGGGATATGCCGTGGCCCTTACCCTAGATCCCTTCCGCTCCGAAACTCCGGTGACCGCCGTGGCGTGACGGAGCCGCCCGATTGTCGATCGGATATGGGGCAAAGGGCGGCTCGGTGTGAAGCGGGAACATGCGGCATCGGATCGGCCCGTCGGCTGCGTCCAGTTCTGTTGGTGTGCCGTACGTTCCGACGTGGTGGCGCCGGCGGGCGGAGTCGTGTCGGTGGAGTTGGGTCTGCCATTGGGCTTGGTGGAAGACAAACAAAGAAAAGGGGAGGGAAAACGTTCATGTACAACATCGGTATCGTCGACGGTGATCGATCGCAGCGGATCGCGCTCCGGTCGATGTTGTCACATATGCGGGATTTCCGGGTGTTGGGAGAAGCCGGCAGCGCAACCGAAGCGCTGGACATGATCGACGCGTTCCGGATGGATATCATCTTGGTCGACATCGATATCCCCGATCGGGGTGGAATCGAGGTAGTCCGTCGGTTGAAGAGCCGCAATGACGATGCACGCATCATTGTGACCACGGGACGTGAAGATGTCCGCACGGTGCAGGAGGCGATCCGGCTTAGGGCGGATGACTGTCTGCTGAAGCCGATCGGCAGGGATATCCTGATCGAATCCGTCTGCAATTGCATCTGCCGCCTGCACGAGTGGCGCAGCGACGACGATCCGGTCGGCTGGCTGGAAGGGTTGCTCGATCGCAATGCCTATCAGGAGGTAGTGGTGCAGATCCGCCACGTGGTTGACCGGGCCTTCACCCGTCACAATGTCCCGGCTCGCGACGGTATCCTCGACCTTGCCAAAGGGATCGTCGCCGTCGCGGCCGCAAAGGATCTCGATCTCGGCGGGGATCCGGCGAAGGAGGTGGCGCGCCTGAGAGGAGATCCGAGCGGACATGACCGTATCCTCGCTACTTTGCTCGGAATGATCGATCGGTTGTTCGATGCGGCCAAGGCGAGAGCTGGCACTCCGACCGGGCGTCTGCGGAAGGCCATCGACTTCATCGAGCGCAATTTGAATCGGGGCATCACGCTCAATGAGGTCGCCGATCACGTCAGTCTCAGTCCGTGCCACTTCAGCCGGCTGTTCAAGCAGAAGATTGGTCTTGGATTCAGCGACTATCTGACCAAGCGTCGGATCGACATCGCCAAGGACATGATCCGCAACACCGAGATGTCGATCACCACGGTGGCATTGGACCTGTCCTATTCTGATGTGAATCACTTCAGCAAGACCTTCAAGAAACACGTCGGGATTCCGCCGTCGGCGTACCGCCGGAGCGGCGAACCAGCTCGGTCGTCCCTCCGCCTTCTCGACGCGGTCGGCTACCCCTCAGCCGCAGTCGCCGGTAGTGCGGCGCCCGCCACGACATTCTCTTCAATCGACAAAGCGCGACTGCGGTCTGGTTTCCAGACACCTTTCCAGCGTTTCGCGGAGAGTGGTGAGAGAGCTTAGGCGGATCGCAAGAAAACACCAGAGAATGTCAATTCCAGCACGTTGTCGGTTTCCGCTGTCGCAAATATGCTTCATGGAAATTGAAGTTGTGATGAGTAGAGGGGTTAAATAAGGATAATTACATAAGTATAGATCGCGCTCATTTTGGAAAACAAAGCTCGATCTATTCTATGAACGCCTCGAACGGGATTTGACGGAACGCTTAGTAGCCCTGCCGCAAATGTAGGTTGATGTTCGTCGATCCCTGAAAGCTTACAAATCTGACGCGTCTGGGTCCTGCTTGCCGGCTGAAGGCAGCTGGGGTGGGCGGGGCGTGTCGACACCGAAGCAGAACACCCGCGTGGAGGATGCCATGATCGAGAAAGGTTTTTCCAAGCCGACTGAGCGCGTAGTCCGGCTCAAAGACACCATTCTGAATGCCGTTCCGTATGTCGAGTCCGAGCGCGCGGTGCTGACCACCGAGGTCTATAAGGCCACCGAGGGGATGCCCAACATCCTGCGTCGCGCCAAGCTCGTCGAGAAGTTGCTGAACGAGCTGCCGGTGACCATCCGCGACGACGAGCTGATCGTCGGCGCGCTCACCAAGCACCCGCGATCGACCCCCATCTGTCCGGAATTCTCCTGTGCCTGGGTCGAGCAGGAATTCGGCACCATGGCCACCCGCGCCGCTGACAAGTTCGAGATCCCGAGTGAGACTGCCCGGGAACTGCATGAGGCCTTCCTCTACTGGCCGGGGAAGACGATCAGCGATCTCGCCGCCTCCTATATGTCGAAGGAGACCAAGGACGCCATCGCCAACAGCGTTTTCACGGTCGGCAACTATTTCTACGGTGGTGTCGGTCACGTCAGCGTCGATTACGAGAAGGTGCTGAAGCACGGCTTCCGCGGCATCATCACCGAGGCGGCCATCGCCCTGGAGAAGCTCGACCGTCTCGATCCGAGCTACATCAAGAAACAGCAATTCTACAACGCGCTGATCATCACCTATAATGCGGCGATCGCCTTCGCTCGCCGTTACGCCGACAAGGCGCGTGAACTCGCCAAGGCCGAGCGGGATCCGGTTCGCCGGACCGAACTCACCCAGATTGCCGAGAACTGCGCGCGGGTGCCGGAGAACGGCGCCTCCACTTTCTGGGAGGCCCTGCAGTCCTTCTGGTTCGTCCAGCTGATTATCCAGATCGAATCGAGTGGTCATTCGATTTCCCCCGGCCGCTTCGATCAGTATGTCTGGCCCTTCTTTGCTGCGGACAAGGGCATCTCCGGCGATTTTGCCCAGGAACTGCTCGACGCCCTGTGGGTCAAGTTCAACGACGTCAACAAGACCCGTGACGAGGTTTCCGCCCAGGCATTCGGCGGCTACCCGATGTTCCAGAATTTGATCGTTGGCGGCCAGACCGAAGACGGCATCGATGCCACCAACGAGCTCTCCTACATGTGCATGGAGGCCACCGCCCACACGCTGTTGCCCCAGCCGTCGTTGTCGATCCGCTACTGGAGCGGCACTCCGGACGAGTTCCTCTATCGAGCCAGCGAAGTCGCCCGGCTCGGTCTCGGCGTCCCCGCCATGTACAACGACGAGGTGATCATCCCGGCGATCCAGAACCGCGGTGTTTCCCTCGCCGACGCCCGCAACTACGCGATCATCGGCTGTGTCGAGCCGCAGTGTCCGGGCAAGACCGAGGGCTGGCACGACGCCGCTTTCTTCAACGTTGCCAAGGTGGTCGAGATCACCCTCAACAACGGTCGGGTCGGCGACCTGCAGCTCGGGCCGAAGACCGGCGAACTGGTCGACTTCCGCTCGATCGATGAACTGTGGGCCGCCTTCGAGAAGCAGATGGCCTACTTCGTCTTCCTGCTCACCGAAGGAGACAACTGCGTCGATCTCGCCCATGGCGAGCGCGGCCAGCTTCCCTTCCTGTCTGCCTTGGTCGAGGACTGCATCGGCCGCGGCAAGTCGGTCCAGGAGGGCGGCGCGGTTTATAACTTCACCGGCCCGCAGGCGGTCGGCGTGGCCGACGCCGGCGACAGCATCTACGCCATCCAGAAGCATGTCTTCGAGGACAAGAAGATCACTCTCGCCGAACTGAAGAAGGCAATCGACGCCAATTTCGGGGCGCCGGTCGGCGGTGTCATCGCCGCGAGCGCCGATCCGACCGAGGACGAGGTCCTCGCAGCGGTCCGTCGGGTGCTTTCGGCGAACAACACGGTCGACGTCCGCTCGCTGCGCGACGAGGTCAAGAAGTCGCTGTCGTCGAACGGAGCGGTCTCGTCGGACTACTCGACGATCCACCGTCTGCTCGAGTCCACCCCGAGCTTCGGCAACGACATCGACGAGGTCGACTTGACGGCTCGCCGGGCGGCGCTGATCTACTGCCGCGAGGTGGAGAAATATCGGAACCCGCGCGGCGGCCAGTTCCAGGCCGGCATGTACCCGGTGTCGGCCAACGTGCTGTTCGGTAACGACGTCGGCGCTCTGCCCGACGGCCGCCTGGCCAAGGCACCGCTCGCCGATGGCGTCTCGCCGCGCCAGGGCAAGGACGTCAAGGGGCCTTCGGCAGCGGCGAATTCGGTGGCCAAGCTCGACCACTTCATCGCCTCGAACGGTACCCTCTACAACATGAAGTTCCTGCCGTCGGCGCTTGCCGGCGACGCTGGCCTGAAGAACTTCGCAGCGCTGGTGCGCAGCTATTTCGATCACAAGGGCATGCACGTCCAGTTCAACGTGATCGACCGCAAGACCCTGCTCGAGGCCCAGCGCGAGCCGGAGAAGCACAAGAACCTGGTGGTTCGCGTCGCCGGATATAGTGCGCAGTTCGTCTCGCTCTCCAAGGACCTTCAGAACGACATCATCAATCGTACCGAGCAGGCATTCTGATCCTATCACCGGACGGAAACGGGTCTCCCGGAATGCGGGAGACCCTGCCAGCCGTCACCGGGAGTGGGAACGACAGCCGAAGAGGAGACAGCGTTGTGACGCAAATGAAGCGGTTCTCCATGCGGACCGAGGTGATCGTCGGTACCGATGCGCTTGAGGCGCTGACGCGCTTCCGCGGGAAGCGGGTAGCGATCATCACCGATGCCTTCATGGCCGCTTCCGGCATTGTGGAGCGGATCACCAAGCGGCTGATCGACTGCGAGATCGAAGCCTATACCGGTGTAGTCCCCGATCCGCCTCTCCCGGAGATCGCCCGCGGTGCCCGTGCCCTGGCCCCTTTCCGGCCGGACGCGATCGTCGCGGTGGGTGGTGGCTCTTCGATCGACGCGGCAAAGGCGATCCTCTCGGTGCTGACTGAGCTCAATCCCGACCGTTCGATCACGCTGGTGGCGGTTCCCACGACCAGCGGCACAGGCTCGGAGGTGACGACCTATGCCGTCGTCTCCGATCCGGAAACCCGGACCAAATATCCGCTGACCTCGGAAGCATTGCGGCCGGCGCTGGCTCTGCTGGATCCGGATCTGGTTCGCAGTGTTCCGCCGAAGATCACCGCCGACACCGGCATGGACGTCATCACCCACGCGATCGAAGCGTATGTCGCGACCGGCGCTACCGACTTTACCGACGCCTTGGCGGAGAAGGCTTTCTGCCTCGCTTTCCACAACTTGCCGATCGCCTTTGCCAACGGCGACGATCTCGCTGCCAGGGCTGCGCTCCATGCTGCCTCGTGCATGGCCGGCATGGCCTTCGACGCTGCCGGCCTCGGGCTCAACCACGGGCTCGCCCATGCGATAGGCGGCCGTTTCCATCTGCCCCACGGCCGGATCAACGCCATGCTGCTGCCGCTGGTCGTGGCCTTCAACGCCGGGATGACCTCGGCCGAAACGCCGTTGCTACCGTCGGCGGCCCGGTATGCCGAGCTCGCTCGCCGGGTCGGGCTCGGCGGTGGTGACGATCGTCGGGCGACGGCGATGCTGATCGCCGCCTTCGGTCTGCTCAACAAGCGTTTTGGCATCCCCGCGACGCTGCGCGACGCCGGGGTCGACAAAGCCGATCTATCGGCTGCCGCCACCAGCGTTGTTGGCTCGGCGCTGGCCGATCCATGCACTGCCTGCAATCCGAGACGACCTTCGAGCGAAGACGTCTCGCGCCTCCTCGATGCGGTGGCCGGGTGATCCGCGAGGACCGCCGCCGGGCGGTAGCCATCGACCGAACGAAAGAAAGGAAGACGAAATGCAACAGGAAGCTCTGGGGATGGTCGAGACCAAGGGTCTGGTCGGTGCCATCGAGGCGGCAGACGCCATGGTCAAGTCTGCCAACGTGACCCTGATCGGCTACGAGCGGATCGGCTCGGGCCTCGTCACCGTGATGGTTCGTGGCGACGTTGGTGCGGTCAAGGCCGCCACCGATGCCGGTGCGGTCGCCGCTCAAAAGATCGGAGAGGTCATCTCCATCCACGTCATTCCGCGGCCTCACACGGAAGTGGAGAGGATTCTGCCGGGTGGCGCGTCGGCTGCAACCAAGGGCTGATGAGATCAGTCAAGACAGGAGGTTACCGCCGTGATTGACGATCTGGTCGAAAAAGTCATGGACGAAGTGATCCGCAAGATGGGTGGGGCGGAAGCCGGTGCCCGCACGGACACGCCAGCCCCGGCTCCGGCCCGGGCCGCACCGGTCTCTCTGCCGGCTGCCTGCGGGCTGACCGAGTTCGTCGGCACCGGGGCCGGTCACACCATCGGACTGGTCATCGCCAACGTGGACGCCATGCTCCACGAGAAGATGAACATTCCCTCGAAGTACCGCTCGATCGGCATTATCGGGGCCCGCACCGGTGCGGGGCCGCAGATCTTCGCCGCTGACGAGGCGGTGAAGGCGACCAACAGCGAAGTGATCCTGGTCGAGCTGGCTCGCGACACCGAGGGCGGCGCTGGCCATGGTTGCTTGATCGTGTTCGGCGCCGAGGATGTCTCCGACGCCCGCCGGGCGGTTGAGGTGACGTTGCGAGAGCTCGATCGGACTTTCGGCGACATCTACGCCACGCCGGCCGGCCACCTCGAGTTCCAGTACACGGCACGGGCGAGTGAGGTGTTGAAGAAGGCCTTCGGGGCGGCTGTTGGCCAAGCCTTCGCCATCACCGTGGGCGCTCCGGCAGCGATCGGTGTGGTCCTCGCCGACACCGCCGCCAAGGCGGCAACGGTGGAGGCGGTCAGCTATGCCTCGCCGGCCTCGGGCACCAGCTACTCGAACGAGGTGATCTTCAGCTTCTCGGGCGACTCCGGTGCTGTCCGTCAGGCGGTGATTGCTGCCAGGGAGGTCGGCAAGAAGCTCTTGGCGACGCTCGATCCGGCCGCGATCAAGTCGGCCACTACACCCTACATCTGAGCGTGGAAAGGTAGATCGCCATGGCGCAGGCAAGCCTCGGTCTCATCGAGACGATCGGTCTGGTGGCAGCCGTCGAAGCGGCGGATGTGGCGGTCAAGTCGGCGTCGGTCGTCCTGGTCGGCTACGAACTTGCCGAAGGCGGATTGGCCGTTGTCAAGATTCAAGGCGACGTCGGTGCGGTACGGGCCGCAGTCACGGCTGCCGGGGTCGCCGCGGCACGGGTCGGACGTGTTGTGGCTTGCCACGTCATCGCCCGTCCCGCCGACGGCCTCTCCGGTCTGATCAATAACGCCCGCACCGTCGGTCGGTCGATCCAGTCGGAGCCGCAGGAGCCTCCCGAGCCTGCAGCCCCATTGGTGATCGAGCCGGCTCCAATGGCTGCGGGCACGGCTGACGCGGTGTGCGAGGACAAAGAGGTCACGGTCGCTCCTATCCCCGCTTCAGCTCTGGATCCGGAGCCGCGAGCGGACATGCAGCCGTCCCTCGTCGACGAGGCGGTGGTCGAGAGCGAATCGGCGACGTCCGCGCAGGTTGCGGCCAAGGCGGCGGAACCGGAGCCTTCGGCTCCCGGACTATTGGGAGCTGAGTCGCCGGAGCCCCAACTGGTCGAGCCAGCGGCGGTGGCCGACGAGGTTCCAGCGATCGTCGAGCCGGGAGCGTCGACGCGTAGACAGCGGCGGCGCCCCCGGTTCCTTCTGCCAGAGGAGGGCGCCGCTGCGCCCGCCCGGTCTCTGGATACTGATCGCCCGCGAAAGGAAACGAGATGAACGGCGAAGCCCTGGGAATGATTGAAGCCAACGGCCTGGTTGGCGCGATCGAGGCGGCCGACGCCATGACCAAGTCCGCCAATGTCATCTTGATCGGCTACGAGAAGATCGGCTCGGGCTTGGTGACGGTGATGGTCCGCGGCGACGTCGGGGCGGTTAAGGCAGCGGTCGACGCCGGTGTGGTCGCGGCCGAGCAGGTTGGGGCCGTGGTGTCTCGTCACATCATCCCGCGCCCGAACACCGACGTGGAAAAGATTTTGCCGCGTCTCGGCTGAGGCCGAGCGCTCCAACCGGCCTGCGAGGCAGGTTCCACCCACTGGTCTTCCCGGAATCGTCCGGCGCGTCCGGGCGAAGGTGGAGCTTTGTCGGCAGTTTGACGGATCAACCAGAGTGAACGAGCAGCTCATGACAACGATCTCGGACAAGATCGAAGCGGCCATCTTACGGGTATTGGCCGAACGCGGCGGAGTTCTTTCCGCCGATTCCAAGACGATCCCGGTCGGCGTGTCGAACCGGCACGTTCATCTGTCGCAGGCCGATCTCGACCTGCTGTTCGGTCCCGGTCATACGCTGACTCGCAAAAAGGCGATGAAGCAGCCGGGTCAGTTCGCGGCAGAGGAGACCGTGACGCTGCGCGGTCCGAAGGGATCGATCGGCCGAGTGCGGGTGCTTGGTCCGACCCGGCCGGAGACCCAGGTCGAAATCTCGATTGCCGATGGCTTTGTTCTCGGCGTTCGCCCACCGCTGCGCCTCTCGGGCGTACTCGATGGGACACCAGGACTCGAGATCGAGGGACCGGTCGGCCGTGTTCGGATAGAGCGCGGCGTCATCGCCGCCCGACGCCATTTGCATATGTGCCCGGAGACGGCGCGCCATCTCGGGCTCGCCAACGGCGACGAGGTGGAGATTGCGGTCGGCGGTGATCGCGGTGGAGTGCTGGCCCATGTCGCGGTGCGCGTCTCCGCGGATTCCGCCGACGAGTTCCACGTCGACGTCGAGGAGGCGAACGCCTTCCGGCTCAACAACGACGATCCCGTCACCGTCCGGCGCGCCGCGTCGTCGACGAACGGCTGAGCCTGGAGAACGACACCGATGCCCGCAGCCGATCGCCTCGCGCAGCTCGACGACCTCGCCCGGTTGATCCGAGAGCGGGACTGCGCGCCGATCGCTGCGTCCCGCAAAGGCGATCTGCGGACCGGGGTGGATCTCGGCACCGCCAATATCGTGGTGGTGGTGGTCGACGCCGATGGCAGGCCGGTCGCCGGCGAAAGCGTACGCTCAACCGTGGTGCGCGACGGCATCGTCGTCGACTGGGTTGGCGCGGTCAACGCGGTCCGTCGAATGAAGGCGTCGCTCGAGGCGCGGCTCGGCTGCGAGTTGGTGAGTGCGGCAACGGCGATTCCCCCGGGAATCCTCGCCGGCAACGTCAAGGCGATCGCCAATGCCGTCGAGGCGGCCGGCTTCCGGATCGACAACGTCACCGACGAGCCATCCGCCGCCGCCCGTGTGCTGGGACTTGCCGACGGCGCCGTGGTCGACGTAGGCGGCGGCACCACCGGGATCAGCGTACTGCGCGACGGCGAGGTGGTGTTCACCGACGACGAGGCGACCGGTGGCACGCACATGACCCTGGTCCTTGCGGGGGCTTACGGTATTCCGACCGACGAGGCCGAGGCGATGAAGGTCGATCCCGCCCGTGTCCACGAGGTGTTTCCGGTCGTCCGCCCGGTGATCGAAAAGATGGCGGCGATTGTCGAGCGCCGCGTCGCCGGCCGCGATGTCGACACCATCCACGTGGTCGGTGGTGCCTGCAGCTTCGACGAGTTCGAGGCGGTATTTGCCAAGTGGACCGGCCGGACCGTGATCAAGGCGCCGCATCCGCTGCTGGTGACCCCGTTCGGCATAGCTCTCTGGGACGTGACGGGAGGCGCGCCATGACCGAGGCGGAGTTCGACCGGATCGTTGAGAAGGCGATTGTCGCCGCCCTGGCCGAGCGGATCGTCGCTCGTCTGCTGACGCGGCGGCGGAAGCTCCTGGCGGTGTTCGGCGAGACGACGATTGGACTGGACGGCGCCGCGAAGGCTGTGCGGTCGCTGCGCGAGGCAGGCTGGACGATTCAGGCGATAGCTTCGCCCGCCGGCTGCCGGCTGATCGCCGAGGCCGGCCTCAATGATCTCGGAGTCGGGCCGGTGACTGGATCGGACGTCGAGGCACTTGCCCGCGACTGCCGGGCAGTCGTGGTAGCGACGCTCACCATCGACGCTGCGGCGAAGCTCGCCTGTGCGATCCGCGACGACCTGGTGTCGGGGTTGGTTGCCCGGGCACTGGAGCGGGGCCTGCCGGTGATCGCCGCGGTCGACGGGGCCTGTCCCCATAACCCCGAACGGGCCCGGCGCGGCTTCCGGGTCGCTCCGGCCTATCGGGACCGGCTGAGCGCCAATCTCGAGGCGCTGAAGAGTTACGGCATCCGTCTCGCCCGCTCGGAGCGGCTGGCTGGCGCCGTCCGCCGGTGGCTCGACAGCGAGGCAGAGGAGAGGTCGGCGGTGGCCGAGCCGAAGTCGGGGGCCGGCATGCCGGAACCGATGGTGGCGACGACGTCCCCCGCGCGGGTGTTCGGGCGCAGCGACGCACTGATGCATCGCGGCGGCGAGCTGCGTCTCGACCGCGGGGTTCTGGTGACGCCGGCGGCGGCTGACGAACTGGCAAAACGAGACATACGGCTGGTCCGGACTTGAAGGGGGCGGCGATGTATCTGGGCAGGGTGATCGGAACCGTAGTCTCGACCAGCAAGAACGCTTCGCTGGTCGGCTCCAAGCTTCTGGTGGTGGCACGCCTGTCGGAGCGGTTGATACCGACCGGTCCGACCGAGATCGCTGTCGATTCAGTCGGGGCTGGCAACGGTGAGGTGGTGATCGTCACCTGTGGCAGTTCGGCCCGCGGCGCCGTCGCCCAGAGCGGCTCGGTAGTCGATGCAGCGATCGTCGGCATCGTTGACACCGTCGAGATCGCCGCCGCCGAGGCGGCAGGGTGAAGCAGGGGGCGCGAGGCGAGCTTTCCGGTCGGGATCGTCCTCCCGTCGAAGCGGCGATCGGCCAGACTCGCGACCCTCAAAAGCAACTCGGAGCAGGCTCCGAAGGAGAAATGAAATGAACGACGAACAGATTTCTGCCACCGTGGATAGGGTGCTCAGTGCCTACGGCGGCCGGTCGGCGGCGTCCTCTGCGACCGCCACCGTTGCGGCCGGAGGGGCTCCGGTGAACGCCGTCGATGGTCGGGTCGACCGGATCATCGCCGACCTGCTCAACTCGGCCGGTCGCGGCGCCGGCGAGCCGACGGGCACTGCCTGCACCAAAGGCGGTGGCGACGGCATCTTCGACGATATGAACGCGGCGGTCGCCGCCGCGGTCGAAGCGCAGCGATCCTATCTCCTGTGCTCATTGGCCGATCGCCGCCGCTTCATCGACGGCATCCGGGCCGCGGTGTTGCAGGAGGAGAATCTGAAGCGGCTCGCCGCCGACGCGGTCGAGGAGACCGGTATCGGCCGCTACGACCACAAGCTGATCAAGAACCGCCTCGCCGCCGAAAAGACTCCTGGCATCGAGGATCTGGTGACCGACGCCGAAAGCGGCGACAACGGGCTGATGCTGGTCGAGTATTCGCCCTACGGCGTCATTGGCGCCATCACCCCGACGACCAACCCGACCGAGACGATCATCTGCAACGCGATCGGTATGCTCGCCGCCGGCAACAGCGTCGTCTTCAGCCCCCATCCGCGGGCGACGCAGGTCTCGCTATTCCTCGTTCGCCTGATCAATCGGGCGCTCGCCGAGCTCGGAGCGCCGGCCAATCTGGTGGTCACGGTGAGCCGGCCGTCGATCGAGAATACCAATGCCATGATGGCCCACCCGAAGATCCAGATGCTCGTGGCGACCGGTGGTCCGGGAATCGTCAAGGCGGTACTGTCGACCGGCAAGAAGGCGATCGGAGCCGGCGCCGGCAATCCGCCCGTGGTGGTCGACGAGACCGCAGACATCGAGAAAGCGGCTCGCGACATCGTCGCCGGGGCGAGCTTCGACAACAACGTCCTGTGCTTCGCCGAGAAGGAGATCATCGCGGTCGCTTCGATCGCGGACCGCCTGCTCGCCGGCATGCGGCGCAGTGGCGCCCACCAGGTAACCGACCCGGAAATCATCCGCCGCCTCGAGCGTCGGGTCCTCACCGAGAAGGGCGGACCGGTCACGGAGTGTGTCGGCAAGAGCGCGGCTTGGCTTCTCGCAGAGGTCGGCATCACCGTCGGCCCGGAGATCCAGCTCATCGTCATGGAGGTCGGCAAGGATCATCCCTTCGTCCAGGAGGAGCTGATGATGCCGATCCTGCCGCTGGTGCGCGTGCCTGACGTCGATACGGCCATCGATGTCGCCGTCGAGGTCGAGCACGGCCGCCGGCACACCGCGGTCATGCACTCGACCAACGTTGCCAAGCTGACCCGTATGGCGAAGCTGATTCAGACGACGATCTTCGTGAAGAACGGTCCGTCCTACGCCGGAGACGGCAACGGCGGGCCGGGCTATCCGACCTTCACCATTGCTGGGCCGACCGGCGAGGGCCTGACCTCGCCGCGGTCGTTCGCCCGTCGGCGTCGCTGCGTGTTGGTCGACGCGCTCAACGTTCGCTGACTGCTTCTCGCGGCGCGGCCGATCCGCCTCGGATGCCGCGCCGCGCTTCCGGCAAAGCCTCGATCCCTGGAAAGACGGCGATGAACATCAGGATCATCAATGCGCCTCGACCCGACGTTCTCCGCATGCTCGAGCGTCATCTCTCTGCGAATGGGCGCGAACGCATGAAAGAAGTCACGCCAGGCGCGATCGCCCTGCTGCAGGCCAACGTGGCGGACCTCTTCTATTTCGCCGACCTTGCAGAGAAGGCCGCGGCCGTGGCCGCGGTCGAGGTGTTCGGCACTTGCCCGCAGCACTTCACCACACTCGCCCTGTGCGGTGAGACTTCGGCCGTGCGGATGGCCGTGGCGGCGATCCAGAACGACGGCAAGAACTTCTGAAACCAGCGGCAACCTGCCGCGACGAGGACGACGCCCAAGGTGAGGGGAATTCGATGAGTGCGGTCCACTGGGAAAAACAAGGCATCGTCTTCGACATCCAACGCTATTCCATCCACGACGGGCCGGGCATCCGGACGATCGTGTTCCTGAACGGTTGCCCGCTGCGCTGCCGCTGGTGCTGCAATCCGGAATCGCAACAGCTCGACCCGAGCCTGATGTACCTCGACTCGAGCTGCGTCCGATGCGGCCGCTGCGTCGAGACCTGCGGCGTCGGAGCGCTGTCGCGCGACAATCCGAACTTTGTCGACCGGGAGCGGTGCGTCTCCTGCGGCAAGTGCGTCGAGGCCTGCCCGACCGGCGCGCTCAGCCTGCGCGGTAAGGCGATGACCGTCCGGCAGGTCGTTCAGGAACTGGCCAAGGATGCCACCGCCTATCGTCGCTCCGGCGGCGGCGTGACGCTGTCAGGCGGCGAGCCGCTGGTGCAGTCGGATTTCGCCTTGGAACTGCTCAGGGCTTGCAAGCAGAACGGCTGGTCGACCGCCATGGAGACGACCGGCTGCGTCTCCAAGGAGATCGTCGAGAGGGTTATGCCGCTCGTTGATCATGCCCTGGTCGACATCAAGGCGATCGACCCGGCGGTGCATAAGGCCAATACCGGCGTCGACAACCGGCTGATCCTGGAGAACGCCCTCAGGATCGCGCACCTCACCCAGACGGTGGTGCGGGTTCCCGTTGTGCCTGGCGTCAACGCCGATCCGGTTTCAATCGCCGCGATCGCCCAGTTCGCGAAGCTGATGCAGACGGTCGAGACCGTGCATCTGCTGCCCTACCACACCTATGGCGAGAACAAATACGCGCTCCTCGGGCGGGACTATCCGATGGGAGAGGTGCTGGCTCTCGGCCGCGATCGGATCGAGGAGCTGAAGCAGGTCGTGGAAAGTCACGGTCTGAACTGCGTCATCGGCGGCTGAGCCCGGTGCCGAGGAGCGGGAGGCAACGATGGGCGAACGTTTCATCACATCGGAATCAGTGACCGAGGGACATCCCGACAAGGTCTGCGATCAGATTTCGGATGCTGTCCTCGACGCCTATCTTGCCGTCGACCCGTTCGCACGGGTCGCGGTCGAGGCGATGGCGTCCGGCAACACGCTGTTCATTGCCGGGGAGGTGACCTCGACCGCCGTCGTCGATGTCGTTGCCACCGCCCGTCGGGTGATCCGCGACATTGGTTACGTCGACCCGGATCTCGGGTTCGACGCCAACACCTGCCTGGTCCTGACCGATCTCAAGCGGCAGTCGCCGGACATCGCACTCGGCGTCTCGCAGGGCGAGGCGCTGGGGGCGGGTGATCAGGGGGTCTTCTACGGCTACGCCTGCGACGAGACCGAGGAACTGATGCCGGAGGCGATTGTCCTCGCCCATCGTTTGGTCCGGCATCTCACGGCGGCGCGCAAGGAAGGTCGGCTCGCCTGGCTGCGCCCCGACGGCAAGAGCCAGGTGACGCTGCGTTGCGACGCCGATGGCCGGCCGGTGGCGGTCCACGGCGTCGTGCTCTCCGCCCAGCATGCTCCGCAGGTCGATCGGGAGACATTGGTCCGCGGCCTGGTCGAGGAGGTGGTGGTGCCGGGCCTCGGGCGCCGCTTCGCCGGGGGCATCCGCCTGCTGATCAACCCAACCGGCCGGTTCGTCGTCGGCGGGCCGGCTGGCGACACCGGCCTCACCGGCCGCAAGCTGATGGTCGACACTTACGGCGGTCGTGGTCGGCACGGCGGCGGCGCCTTCTCCGGCAAGGACCCGACCAAGGTCGACCGCTCCGCCGCCTACATGGCTCGCTGGATCGCCAAGACCATCGTTGCCGCCGGCCTGGCGGCGAGATGCGAGGTTGCGTTCGCCTTCGCCATCGGCCAGCGCGAGCCGGAGATGGTGACGGTCGAGACCTTTGGTAGCGAAACGGTGGATGTCGAACGGTTGACCGCGGCGGTCCGTGAGGTGTTTCCGCTGACCGTTTCCGGAATGATCGAGGCGCTCGATCTGCGACGTCCGGTGTTCGCGGCGACCGCCGCCTACGGCCATTTCGGGCGAGCCGACATCTCGTTCACCTGGGAGCGGACGGACCGGGCGGTCGCCTTGCGGCAGGCCGTCGGCAGTCGTCGGGCGGGACGTGCCGCCGTCACATCATCTCCGTGACCCCCGAGCCTTCCGCCGCCGATCGCGCGGGAGGAACCGAGTCGGGGTTTCAGAGCCGCCGGGCGCGGTCGTCGAGTGGGTGTCCACCCACCGTCCCGTGTCCCAAGGAAAACGAGAGCAGAGAGAAATCCGGACGAACCCGCGGCCAGTCCGCGCACGACCGGGCTGCGACTTCTGTTGAAGAAAAGGAGGAAAGACATGCATGGACCGATCTTCGGTGAATTCCTCGGAACCCTGGTACTGGTCGCACTCGGCGACGGTGTCGTCGCCAACGTGCTGCTCAAGGGATCGAAGGGCGAGAACTCCGGCTGGATCGTGATCACGACCGGGTGGGCTCTGGCCGTCCTCCTGGGCATCGTGGTCAGTGTCGGAGTCGGTGGTGTCGCCCACCTCAATCCGGCGGTGACCATCGCCGCGGCGGTCACCGGCGGCGATTATTCGATGGTGGTTTCCTACGTCGTCGCGCAGATAGTTGGCGCCTTCTGCGGTGCCGCCCTGGTCTGGATCATCTACCTGCCGCACTGGGTGGCAACAGAGAACCAGGGTTTGAAGCTCGCCGTCTTCTGCACCGGTCCGGCGATCCGCAGCCCCGGCTCCAACGTGATCACCGAATTCATCGGCACCGTGATGCTGGTGGTGGCCGGTTTTGCGATCGCTTCTGGAGGCTTCGCCGGTACCGGCCTGCCCGGCGGCATGGGACCCTATCTCTGGGGCATGCTGGTGTGGGGGATTGGTCTCTCCTTCGGTGGACCGACCGGCTTTGCCATCAATCCCGCCCGTGATCTCGGACCGCGCATTGCTCACGCGTTGCTGCCGATCGCCGGCAAGGGCAAGTCTGACTGGAGTTACTCGTGGATCCCGGTGATGGGCCCAGTGGCGGGCGGCATCATCGGCGCCCTGATCTGCAAGGCGACCGGCATCGCCTGACACCGATCGACGTGGCCGAGAACATCGTCCTCCGCCACGCCGCCTCCGGCGGTCGCTTATCGGGCGACCACGGCGATGGGCGGAGATCGTCGGTGCGTGATCCGGACGGAAGCACGAGCCGGGCGTCTTCGCTCCACTCGTCCACTTCCCGTCTGTTACGCGCGATCGCCGGATCGAGGCCGAGCGGCGGGTCGATCGGGGCGTCCCGCTCATCCCCGATGAGAGGCCTTCGCGCGACGCCGGGACGGCGGGCACGACGACCAGGGCATTGTTCTCCTCCCAGCAGCGATCTTCAACGGGATCTCGCCGTTGTGGAGCGAGGAAGCCGCGAGGCGGGGATCGACGCAGTCCCACCCGCCCGAGATACCCGGCGGACCGGCGCCCGGGCTCCGTGAGCACTCCGGCCAATCGCGAGGCGAGCGGCAGGTAGGATCGCCGGGCGCCGATAGCCGAACCGCCGTCGCTCGTTCGCCAATTCCCGCAGTCGCAGTCGGACAACGGCATCGTTGCCGCAACTGCGCTTGTACTGGAAGCTCGATCGATCCACGCCGAGAATCCTGCAAGCCTGTCGCTCCGAAAGCCGTGACCGGCGATCGCTCGCCGGAAGCATCGAACCGGGCTGCTGACGCGATCAGTTTTTTCCCAGCAGGTCTTTCAGAACGGCGTTGTCGAGCATCTGCTCGGCCAAGAGCTTCTTCAGCCGCCGGTTCTCTTCCTCGAGCGTGTGCAGCCGTGAACCCAGCGGATCAAGAAAGTGCGGCTGCCGCTGATGCGTTTAGCTTCCACCGCCAGTAGCGCCATCGCCGAGAGTTGGCATAGTCGACGCAAGGTCACCTTCTATGTCGATACCGTACCGTCCCGCCAGAAGTGCAACCTGATAGCCAACTGTAGCACGGTAGGCACCCAAAGCCATGAAGAAGCCGGGCCGACCGCGGCGCGGCCAATCGCCATCGAAATGAGGGAACTCTTCAAACTGATCATCGTGGAAACGTCGCCCTGCTTCGCGGATTGCTCTAACCGGCGCAACGGCAAAGGACTGAGCAGGCAGTGATTGAAATGTCTTGGTACATTCCTCACGTAATTGTTGGAAGGAAATCTAAACTATGATTTCGACTGCAAGATGGAAAGGATTGTAGAGAACACGGCGATCAACTACAAAGACGAGG
>JAUVXG010000159.1 GCA_030603685.1 Pleomorphomonas sp. | reverse complement strand
GCTTGAACCAGGTCATGGCGGCGACGAGGGTCGGCCAGCGAAGAAGCGTGCCGCCGGGGAAGGGCATGACCGGCACCTTGGCGAACGCATCGAACCGGCCCATGCTGCCACCCACCGCCTCGGCGATGACATGGCCGACGAAGGGCGCCAGCATGACGCCCTGACCGGAGTAACCGGCGGCGATGAACACGTTGGGCTTTGGCCGCCGGATGAACGGCATGCGGTTGAAGGTGATGCCGAGCGTGCCGCCCCAGGCGTGGCTGATCGGCACATTGGCAAGCTTCGGATAGACGCGGGCGAGATGAGGGCGGACGAAGGCAGTGATGTCTTCGGGGAAGGCATGACTGTAGGTCTCGCCGCCGCCGAACACCAGGCGACGATCGGGGGTCTGGTGCCAGTAGTAAACGACGAACCGGCTGTCGCTCACCGCCTCTTCGCCGGGAATCAGCACGTCATCGAGCGGCTCGGTGGAAACGACGAAGTTGTTGATCGGCAGTACGCTGGCGTCGGTTTCGGCGTCGAGGCCACCGAGATAGCCGTTGCCGGCCACGATCACCGTGTCGACCATTGCTTCGCCGTCGGCAGTGACGACGATTGGCTTGGCGCCGTGCAGGATTTTCTTGACGCGGCTATCCTCGAAAAGCATGGCACCGGCGGCGACGGCCGCCTTGGCGAGGCCGAGAGCGAACTTCAGAGGATGCAGCTTGCCGCCCTGCGGATCGAAGCTGCCGGCGTGGTAGATGTCCGTGCCGATCCGCCGCGCCGTCTCCTCGTGATCGAGAAACTCTCGTTCAACGCCCCATTTCTGCCGGAGATGATCGACGTGGCGTTTCTCCGCCTCGACCCAGCGCGGCTTGTGAACGGTGTGGATGAGGCCAGGCCGGAAATCGCAATCGATGGCGTGCTCGGCGATCAGCCGGTCGAGATGGGCGCGCGCTTCGTCGGCGAGACGCAGCAGATCGCGCGTCGCTTCCTCGCCGATCCGTGCCGCCAGCCAGTCCGGATCCTGCCGCTGGCCGGTGTGGATCTGGCCGCCGTTGCGACCCGAAGCGCCCCAGCCGATTTTGTTGGCTTCGAGCAGGACAACCTTGTAGCCGGCCTTCGCCAGCGAGAGCGCTGCCGAAAGGCCCGTGTAGCCACCGCCGATGATGGCGATGTCGGCCCGGCAGTGACCTTTCAGGGAGGGATAGGCCGGTATGTCCCCGGCGGTGGCGGCGTACCACGAGGCGACGTGCGGGGCTCGCCCCTCGGCGGGCATGAAGGTTGGCGCGGAAAGCATGCGGATCGTCTCGAAGGTCATGTCTGCCGGAAGCTTTGCGCTTTCGTCATGGGTGGAGGGCCGGCCAAAACTGCGCCACGGGGCCGTCCTCCCGGTCGCATCAGCGTCGTCCGCGTTATGTCGGCCGCACCCTAGCCGAAACGCACGTCGATACGGAATCCGAAAGTTGGGCAGGGGCGGCGTTTGCCGCCCAAGCCCTGTGCAGGTTCAGCCCATCAGGCCATCGCGCTTCAGGTCGGCATGCGTCATGTCGAGCGTCAGCGTGGCAAGTCGGATCAGCTCGTCCGCTTCCTCGTGGCTGAGCACGAAGGGCGGTGCGATCACCATGGTGTCGTGAACGTGTCGCATGACCAAGCCATTCCTGAAGGAATGCTCGCGACAGCGGAGACCGATGGCGCCGTCTCCGGCAAAGCGCCGGCGCGACGGTTTGGCCGGCACGAGTTCCAGCGCTCCCATCAGGCCGGTCATGCGCGCTTCGCCGACCAGCGGGTGGTCGCCGAGCTTCAGCCAGCGCTCGCGAAGATAGGGGCCGATGTCGTCGCGGACGCGTTCGACCAGCTTCTCCTCCCGCAGGATCTTCAGGTTGGCGATGGCCGCGGCCGCGCAAACGGGATGGGCCGAATAGGTGAAGCCGTGGTTGAACTCGCCCGTGTCCTCGATCACCCCGGCCACCTTGTCCGATACCAGCACGCCGCCGATCGGCAGGTAGCCCGACGACAGCCCCTTGGCGACCGGCATCAGGTCGGGCTTCATGCCGAAATGCTCGGCGCCGAACCAGCTGCCCAGCCGGCCGAAGCCGCAGATCACTTCGTCGGAGACGAACAGGATGTCCCGTTCGCGGCAGATGCGGGCGACCTCCGGCCAGTAGGTATCCGGCGGAATGATGACGCCGCCGGCGCCCTGGATCGGCTCGGCGATGAAGGCGGCCACCTTGTCCTCGCCGATCTCGTCGATTGCCGCTTCGAGTTCACGCGCCGCCTTGATGCCGAACTCGGCCGGCGTCAGGTCGCCGCCATGGTCGAACCAGTAGGGTTGACCGATGTGGTGGACGCCGGGAATGGGCAGCCCGCCCTGCGCGTGCATCGGCGTCATCCCGCCGAGCGAGGCGCCGGCCACCGTCGAGCCGTGATAGGCGTTGCGCCGGGCGACGATCACCTGCTTGCCCGGCTTGCCGAGCGTCGCCCAGTAGGTGCGCACCATCCTCAGGATCGTGTCATTGGCTTCAGAGCCCGAGCCGCAGAAGAACACGCGGTTGAACCCTTCTGGCGTCACTTCCGCGATCAGGGCGGCGAGGTCGACCGCGGGCGGATGCGTCGTCTTGAAGAAGGTGTTGTAATAGGAGATCTCGCCCATCTGCTTCTGGACGGCTTCGGCGATCTCCGGCCGGCCGTGTCCGATATTGACGCACCACAGGCCCGACATGCCGTCGAGGATGCGGTTGCCTTCGCTGTCGGTCAGCCAGATGCCTTCACCCTTGACGATGACACGCACGCCGCCGGCATTCAGCGAGCGGGTGTCCGAGAAGGGGTGAAGGTGATGCGCCGCGTCGAGGGCGCGGTAATGTTCGGTGGGATACTTGTTATGAGTAAGCATGAAAGCCTCGGAATAAAGGCAGCCGCCTAAGCGGACGGGAGATCGGTAAGGGCAAGACCGACATCCTTGTGCAGGATGCCGGTTCCTGCACGTCGGGCGGCCGCATAGTGAAAACAGTCACCAAGATTGAGCGCCTTGTTTCGTTCGCTCTCGGGTAGGCGGTGACGGCCGTAGCGGTCGAAGGCGTCGAGGGCGAGCGAGAGGTGATCGAGCGTCAGCGGGATCACCTCGATCAACGCGGTCGCTAGAAAGTCTCGGATTTTGAGCTCTACGGTGGAAAGTGGCAGTTTGCTGAGGCGGTGGAGACCGGCGACAGCCTCCCACACGGCAATAACCGATGTGATCCGCTCAGCCGGAGAAACCGACTGAAGCTGCTCGGCCAGCGCTTCGCCGTCGGGCTCCCCAGCCATCATGGCAATCATCGCCGATGCGTCGACGAACATTTAATAGTCACCGTTGATTTCGTCGAAAAAAGCCTTGTCGGCAGGCAACCCTGTCTCGGGTGCCGCTGCGATCGACGCCCGGATCGGAGCGAGCCTTTCCCAGAGAGACTTCTCTTCTCCCTTGCGTTCCAGCTCGTTGACGAGTGCCAGCCGCACCGCTTCGGTCTTGGTTACCTTGCGCTTCTCGGCGAGTTCGGTGGCGAGGCGGTTGACCTCCTCGCTGCGAATGTTCAATCCCATCGCTCCCTCCTCGTGTGTAGACAGAAATATAGTCCTGTCTACACACGTCGGCAACGGTCACACCGCCAGCAGTAGGTGCTGGCGCTCCCAGCTGGAGATGACGTTCATGAACGTCTCGTATTCCTGCTGCTTGATCGCTCGATAGGTCGCCATGAAGCGAGGGCCGAAGACCTCCGGCAGGTCGCTGTTATCCTCGAACAGCGCCAGCGCCTCCAGCAGCCCGCGCGGCAGGCCGAAGGGCAGTTCGCGGGCTGATCCGGCGATCGGCTCCTCCGGGGCGAGGCGTTGCTGCATGCCGAGATGGCCGCAGGCGAGCGAGGCGGCGATGGCGAGATAGGGGTTGGCATCGGAGGAGGGCACCCGGTTCTCGACGCGGCGCGACCCCGGGCCGGAGTTGGGAACGCGGATGCCGACGGTACGGTTGTCGTAGCCCCAGTGAACGTTGATCGGCGCCGCCGTGCCGCGCGTCAATCTCCGGAAGGAGTTGACGTAGGGGGCCAGGATGCACATCACCGCCGGCAAATACCGCTGCAGGCCGGCGATGAACGAGAAGAAGGCGGCTGTGGGATTGCCCTCGTCGTCGGAGAAGATGTTGCGGCCCGTCTCCGCATCGACGACCGATTGATGGATGTGCATGGCCGATCCGGGCTCGCGGCTCATCGGCTTGGCCATGAAGGTCGCGTACATGTTGTGCCGGAGCGCCGCCTCGCGGATGGTCCGCTTGAAGCTGAACACCTGGTCGCCGAGGGCCAGCGGTTCGCCATGGCGCAGGTTGATCTCCATCTGCGCGGCGCCTTCCTCGTGGATCAGCGTGTCGATCTCCAGGCCCTGTTTCTCGGAGAACTCGTAGATGTCGTCGAACAGGTCGTCGAACTCGTTGACGTGCTGGATCGAGTAGGATTGCCGGCTCGCCTCGGCGCGGCCGGAACGGCCGATCGGCGGCTCCAGCGGATAGTCCGGGTCCAGGTTCTGCTTGACGAGATAGAACTCGATCTCCGGCGCCACCACTGCCTTGAGGCCGTCGCGCTCGTAAAGGCCGATGATTCTCCTCAGGATCTGGCGCGGACCGAGATCGAACGGGCGCCCGTCGCGATGGAAGGCGTCGTGGATGATCTGCGCCGTCGGCTCGGATGCCCAGGGCACGGCGGTCAGCGTCGAGAAATCCGGCTTCAGGAACACGTCGCCATCCGACGGGTCGTGCTGGAAGGTATCGTCTTCCTCGGGGTACTCGCCGGTCACGGTCGTCGTGAAGACCGACGATGGCATCGACATGACGGTGGAGGAAAAGAACTTGTCGGCTGGCATCAGCTTGCCGCGAGCGACCCCGGCGAGATCCGGCGTGATGCACTCGATGTCCTCGATGCCTCGCTCCTTGAGCCAGACCTTGGCCTCGGCGAGCGTCTCGACGCCACGCTCCGGATTGCGTTCGCCGACCCTCGGCGCGTCCTTGGGTTCGGTCGAAGTCAAACTCATGATTGCTTTCTTTCGTTGCTGGCGCGCGAAGGCGGGAGCCTCGTCCATCCCGCCCGTCCGAACGCACGCCTTTGTGTTTCGGAAAATGCAGACGCCTTATTTGTGATGACATTTTCCGGCTCGCGCAATCGCAATTTCGACGCGAGCCGAGCCGGAGGTGGTGACAAAATGCCACGCGCCAGAAAATAGGCAGCAACCAGTTGTCGCGCCCCCCTCGCTGTGCATAAATGCGCCGACCGCCGTGTGCGTAGAACGCCGGATTCTCTCGTCGTTCTACGATTGAAAGTGCCGGAGAACCCCGGCGTCTTCGCGTTCGTGGGGGCGAGGGGCGGCCGCGACAGGGGAACAGGGAGCATGACGAAAATGGTGAGACAGCGTCTTCTGGGTGCCGCCGCGCTGACGGTCGCGCTCGCGACGGGGGCCGCGGCCCAGGAAAAGGTCGTCAACGTCTACAACTGGTCCGACTATATCGACGAGTCCGTGCTGGAGGAGTTCACCAAGGAGACCGGCATCAAGGTGGTCTACGACGTGTTCGACAATCAGGACATCGTCGAAACCAAGATGCTGGCCGGTGGCTCGGGCTACGACGTGGTGGTGATCACCGGTCCGTTCCTGGCCCGCCAGATCGCCGCCGGCGTCTATCAGCCGCTGGACAAGTCCAAGCTTCCCAATCTCTCCAACATGGGGCCGGAAGTGACCAATCGCGTCGCCGAGTACGATCCGGGCAACGAGTACGGCGTCGACTACATGTGGGGCACCACCGGCATCGGCTACAACGTCGAGAAGATCAAGGCGATCATGCCCGACGCGCCGGTCAACAGCTGGGACATGGTGTTCAAGCCGGAGATCGTCTCCAAGTTCAAGGATTGCGGCGTGCAGTTCCTCGATGCCTCCGAAGAGCTGATTCCGGCCGCTCTCAAGTATCTTGGAAAGGACCCCGACTCCAAGGACGCCGCCGACATGGAAGAGGCTGGCAAGCTGCTCGCCTCGGTCAAGCCTTACGTTCAGAAGTTCCACTCGTCGGAGTATATCAACGCGCTCGCCAACGGCGACATCTGCCTCGCCGTCGGATATTCCGGCGACATCCTGCAGGCCCGCAACCGGGCGGCTGAAGCCAACAACGGCGTCACCATCAACTACGTGATCCCGAAGGAAGGCGCCAACATGTGGTTCGACATCATGGCGATCCCCAAGGATGCGCCGAACCCGGATGCGGCCCACGCCTTCATGAACTTCATGATGAAGCCGGAAGTCATCGCCAAGTCGACCAACTACGTCGCCTACGCCAACGGCAACCTCGCCTCTCAGAAGTTCGTCGACCCGGCCATCCTGGCGGATACCGCGATCTATCCCGACAAGGAGACGCTGGCCAACCTGTTCTCGACCACACCCTATGATGCCAAGGCGCAGCGCGTGTTGACCCGCGTCTGGACCTCGGTCAAGACGGGCATGTAAGCGCAGGCCTCAAGGAACTGTCGAAAAGCGCCCGGCCGTCTGGCCGGGTGCTTGCATGTGACGGGTGGCGGTGGCACGTCAGGCTGGTGGAAACGAGGGTTCCGATGATGATCGAGGCGGTTGGGCCGATCAAACGCAAGTTTGCTCCCTGGGACGATCCGACGCTCAAGCCGTTCATCCGCTTTGAGAACGTCACCAAACGCTTCGGCGACTTCACTGCCGTCGACAACCTGACGCTCGACATCTACGAGCGCGAGTTCTTTGCCCTTCTGGGACCGTCGGGCTGCGGCAAGACGACGTTGATGCGCATGCTCGCCGGCTTCGAGCAGCCGACCGAGGGGCGCATCCTTCTGGACGGCAAGGACCTGTCGGGCATTCCGCCCTACAAGCGCCCCGTCAACATGATGTTCCAGTCCTACGCGCTGTTCCCGCACATGACGGTGGAGGGCAACATCGCCTTCGGCCTCAAGCAGGAGGGCATGGACACCTCCAACATCAACACCCGCGTTGCCGAGATGCTCGAGCTGGTCAAGCTCGAGAAGTTCGCCAAGCGCAAGCCGCACCAGCTGTCCGGAGGCCAGCGCCAGCGCGTGGCTCTCGCCCGTTCGCTTGCCAAGCGTCCGAAGGTGCTGCTGCTCGACGAGCCGCTTGGCGCCCTCGACAGGAAGCTGCGCGAAGAGACCCAGTTCGAGCTCATGGACATCCAGATGGAGCTCGGCATGACCTTCCTGATCGTCACCCACGACCAGGAAGAGGCGATGACCGTCTCGGACCGCATCGCCGTCATGAACCATGGCATCATCGCCCAGATCGGCACCGCCTCCGAGATCTACGAGCAGCCGGCATCGCGCTACGTCGCCGATTTCGTCGGTGACATCAACCTGATCGACGGTACGGTAACTGCCGTCGACGATGACAACGTCACGCTCCACTGCGCCGGAGTCGATGCCACGATCGTCGCCGAGGCGGGAGCGGGCGAGGTTGCCGTCGGGGCCGAAGCCGGCTTCGCCATTCGCCCGGAGAAGGTGCAGATCTCGCTGGAGGCGCCGCCGGCCGGTACCCCCAACGTGCTGTCCGGCGAGGTGTGGGACATCGGCTATCTCGGCGACATCTCGGTCTATCGCGTTCGTCTCGCCGGTGGCTCCATCGTCAAGGCCACCGTCGCCAATCTGACCCGCATCGTCGAACGACCGATCACCTGGGAAGACAAGGTGTACCTGACCTGGCCGGCCGACGCCGGCGTCATCCTGCTGAAGTGAAGGACCGGGCCATGGCGGAGCGCTGGACGCAAGACGTGAAGCCCTTCCTTGCCAAGTGGGCGCTGGTGGCGGTTCCCTATCTCTGGAGCCTGCTGTTCTTCCTTGCCCCGTTCCTGATCATCTTAAAGATTTCGCTGTCGCAGACGGCGATCGCCATGCCGCCCTACGTGCCGGTAATCGGCAGTCTCGGCGATTTCTGGGCGAAGCTCTCCGACTTCACCTTCGACAACTACGTCTTCCTGACCGAGGACCCGCTCTATTACTCGGCCTACCTGTCCAGCCTGCGGATAGCGCTGGTGTCGACCATTCTGTTGCTCATCGTCGGCTATCCGATCGCCTATGGCATGGCGCGCGCGCCCAAGAGCCTGCGCAATGCACTGGTCATGGCGGTGATCCTGCCGTTCTGGACGAGCTTCCTGATCCGCGTCTACGCCTGGATCGGCATCCTCAAGCCGGAAGGGCTGATCACCATCGCCCTGCAAAGCCTGGGCATCCTGGGGCCAGACGAGCAGATTCACGTCTACAACACTGAAACCGCAGTGTTCATCGGCATTGTCTACTCCTACCTGCCTTTCATGGTGCTGCCGCTCTACGCAGCCCTCGAAAAGCTCGACGCGACGCTGCTCGAGGCGGCTGCCGATCTCGGCTGTCCGCCGACGAAGTCCTTTTGGGTAATCACCTTCCCGCTGTCGCTGCCCGGCGTCATCGCCGGCTGCTTCCTGTGCTTCATTCCGATTGTCGGCGAGTTCGTCATCCCCGATCTGCTCGGCGGCTCCGAGACGCTGATGATCGGCAAGACGCTGTGGGCCGAGTTCTTCAACAACCGCGACTGGCCGGTATCGTCGGCCGTGGCCGTGGTGCTCCTGATCATCCTGGTGGTGCCGATCGTCATCTTCCAGAACCAGCAGAAGAAGGCTTGAGGAGCGTGCCATGAACAAGTCCACGAGCTGGTTCAACATCACCTCGCTGGTGTTCGGCTTCGCCTTTCTTTACGTGCCCATCCTGATTCTGGTGGTCTATTCCTTCAACGCGTCCAAGCTGGTGACGGTGTGGGGCGGCTTCTCGACGCAATGGTATGTCGAGCTGGTCCATGATCAGGCGATCATCGATGCCGCCTGGGTGACCATTCGCGTCGGCATCATCTCGGCCTCCTTTGCCACCGTGCTCGGCACCATGGCCGCCCTTGTGCTCGATCGCTATCGCAAGTTCCATGGTCGCGCCCTGTTCTCGGGCATGGTCTACGCGCCGCTGGTCATGCCCGAGGTGATCACCGGCCTTTCGCTTCTGCTGCTGTTCGTCGCCATCGGTTTCGATCGCGGCTTCTGGGCGGTGGTGATCGCCCATACGACGCTCACCATGTGCTTTGTCGCCGTCGTGGTGCAGTCGCGCCTCGTCACGCTCGACCGCAGCCTGGAAGAGGCGGCCCTCGATCTCGGCTGTCCACCGGTGAAGACCTTCTTCCTGATCACCCTGCCGTTGATCCTGCCCGGCGTGGTCGCCGGCTGGATGCTGGCCTTCACGCTGTCGCTCGACGACCTTGTCATCGCTTCGTTCAACACGGGGCCCGGCGCCACCACGCTGCCGATCAAGATCTACTCCATGGTCCGTCTCGGCGTGACGCCGGAAATCAACGCCATTTCCACCATCCTGATTTCGGTGATCGCCGTTGGTGTCATCGCAGCGTCCGTGCTGTCGCACCGCTCGCAGGTGGAAAAGGAAAAGGCCGAGCGTGCCGTGTTCCTCGCGGGCTGAGCCCGAACAGGGCTCGGCTGAAATCCGCAAGTTATGATGCCCTCGCTTCGGGGTGTCGCCGGATAAATCCGACCTCGGGTCAATTGCCCGGGTCAGGCTTTTGCTTCTACAGTGGTTTCCGGGTGAGCCGGACGGGGGTGCGCCCACGCGAAGACAGCTTGCATTTCTTCCGACTTGTCGTAAGTTAGAAGAATTCTAACCAAGGAGGTTTTCATGCGTGGGAATGAGAAGGTCATCGAGCGTCTGAACGAGGCGTTGTTCCTCGAACTCGGCGCCGTCAACCAATATTGGCTCCACTATCGTCTCCTTGAGGATATGGGCGTCACCAAGTTCGCCAAGAAGGAGCGCGAGGAGTCGATCGAGGAGATGCACCACGCCGACAGGCTGATCTCCCGCATCATCTTCCTTGAGGGCCATCCCAACCTTCAGACCATTCCGCCGCTTCGCATCGGCCAGACGGTTCGCGAGATCCTGGAAGCCGATCTTGCAGGCGAGATCGACGCCCGCAACTCCTATCGCGCCTCGCGCCTGCTGTGCGCCGAGGAAGGCGATTACGTGTCGATGGAACTGTTCACCGATCTTCTGAAGGATGAGGAAGGGCACATCGACTTCCTGGAGTCGCAGATCGCCCTCTACGACAAGATCGGCGAAGCCGCCTACATCCAGCTCAACGCCGATAGCACCGACAAGGTCGACTGACCCCGACGCGAGGACCTCCGGCACGTCAGGCCGGCGTCGTGACCCTGCGGCGTGTCGGCATGTTCTCGCGATAGGCGCGCTGCTGTTCGACGATCTGCTGCCGACGTTCGGCCAGATCGTCGGCGGCAAGTCGCTTTTCGATATGAGCGTTGATGACGTCGATTGCCAGCGGGAAACAGCCGCAGCAGCGGCCGCGCGTTCCCAGTCGGCGATAGACGAGACCGGGCGTGATGACCCGCAGCGGCATCTCGGTCAGCAGTTCGTCAACGGCGCCCTGAATGTCTTCGACGGTCAGGACGTTGCAATGACAGACGATCATCGATGAACTCCGGGGGCGTGCCTGGCGCCCTATCCGTGACTTGCTCGGGTACCAGATATCGAACCTTTCGCCCTCGCATCTTTGTTGATAATCATTCTCAACTTCATTTTCAAGCACGTGTAAACCCGCGCCCGGCGGCGCAGATCTGCCGGGCGGAGCGTGCAGGGCTGAAACGAGACTGCCGATGGCCTCGTTGTCTCGGCGGCTCGAACGAAAACACCCGGCGGAACGGCCCACCGGGTGTCATGTTCTACAGCTTGCTGGCTCGCCGCTACTCGGCCAGAACTCGTGTCGAGGGAAAGGTGATCTGGATCATCGTTCCCTGGCCGGGCGTCGAGTC
>JAUVXG010000250.1 GCA_030603685.1 Pleomorphomonas sp. | reverse complement strand
GCCTCGAACCGCCGCCGGAGGGCGAGCCGACGCCGCACATGGAAGTGGGTCCGCGCCACTACCGGCACGGACGACCGGACGGACCGGCCGACGTGCGCATGGCGGTCGGCTATTGCCTCTTCGGCTCGCCCGACGCCGCCCTGCTGCTGTCGCTGCTGCCAAGCCTCATCCATGTGCGCGGGCAGCCCCGGCTCGCCACCCTCGTGGAGATGGTCGACGAGGAGGCCCGCGCCGACCGCCCGGCCCGCGACGTCATCCTCACCCACCTTCTGCAGATCATGCTGATCGAAGCGCTGCGCGCCGACAGCGGCGCCACCGCCTCGCCCGGCCTCATCCGCGGCCTCGCCGACGAGCGCCTCGCCACCGCGCTGCGCCGCCTGCACGAAGACCCGACGCGCCCCTGGACGGTGCCCGACCTCGCCCGCGAAGCCGGCCTCTCGCGCACCGTCTTCTTCGAGCGCTTCCGCCGCGTCGTCGGCCTCACGCCCATGGACTACCTCTTGGCCTGGCGGATGGCGCTGGCGAAAGACATGCTGCGCCGCGGCGCGGCCGGCGTCGCCGACGTGGCCGAACGCACCGGTTACGCCTCCGCCAGCACCTTCACCATCGCCTTCTCAAGGCACGTCGGCATGCCGCCGGCGCGCTACGCGCGGCAGGCGTGACCACGCCCCGGCGGCCGGGCCACAGCCGCTATTCCGGCGGCTGGGCCGGTATGGCGCCCGGTGGGATGACCGGGGTCTTGCCCTTGTCGGGCGGATCCATCGGCATTTCCCGGTCGCCCGTCTTGGGCGGCGCCAGCACGCCGTTGCACTCGTCCAGCGACGCCTGCGGCCGGTTCGTCGCGTCGGCGCCCTCGCCGCCCCTGGCCTGATCGTCGGGCCTGGCCACGCAGGGGCGCGCCGGCTGGATGTCGCCGCCGCCGTCGGAGCCTTGCGCCAGCGCTGCGCCAAGCGTTGCTGCCCAGCCCAGGAGCGCGGCCGCGACGACGGTCACCCGGCGGGCGGACGGCCAGGCGGCCGGTTCTCCCGACGGTGATGGAACGCCGGGCAGCCCGAGGGGTTGTCCCGTCAGGCGGGACGGAACCACGGACCGGCGCCCGAACGCCGTCGCCCGGCGGTGGTCGCGGGGTGTTGGGGTCGTCTGCGTAGGTCTCATCATCGGCTCCCTTTCAAGGTCCACGTAGATCATCAATCCCTCCGAGAGCGATGTGTTCCCGATGCCGACAAATATTCGAAAGATGAAAGGCCGAGGTCATGAACGACAGGACAGCGCAACTCGACATGATGGACCGTTACTGGCGGGCGGCGAACTACGTGTCCGTCGGCCAGATCTATCTCATGGACAACCCACTGCTGCGCGAGCCGCTCGCGGCCGACCACGTCAAGCCACGGTTGCTCGGCCACTGGGGCACGACGCCGGGCCTCAACTTCATCTATGTCCACCTCAACCGGGTGATCAAGGCGCGCGATCTCGACGTGCTCTTCGTCTGCGGCCCCGGCCACGGCGGGCCGGCCATGGTGGCCAACACCTGGCTCGAGGGCAGCTACAGCGAGATCTATCCCGAGATCGGCCGCGACGCCCAGGGCATGAAGAAGCTGTTCAAGCAGTTCTCCTTTCCCGGCGGCGTGCCCAGCCACGTCGCGCCGGAAACGCCGGGCTCCATCCATGAGGGCGGCGAACTCGGCTATGCGCTGGTGCATGCCTTCGGCGCCGCCTTCGACAACCCGGACCTGACGGTGGCCTGCGTCGTCGGCGACGGCGAGGCCGAGACGGGCGCCCTGGCGGCGGCCTGGCATTCCAACAAGTTCCTCAACCCGGCGACCGACGGCGCGGTGCTGCCGATCCTGCACCTCAACGGCTACAAGATCGCCAGCCCGACGCTGCTGGCGCGCATGAGCGACGACGAGCTGAAAAGCCTGTTCACCGGCTACGGCTACGATCCCCTGTTCGTCGAGGGCAGCGACCCCGGGGACATGCACCGCCAGATGGCGGCGACCTTGGACGAGGCCGTCGCGCGCATCGGGCAGATCCAGGCCGACGCCCGCGCCGACGACTGGTCCGGCGACCGGCCGCGCTGGCCGATGATCGTGCTGCGCAGCCCCAAGGGCTGGACCGGCCCCGAGGAGGTCGACGGCAAGAAGGTGGTGGATTTCTGGCGCTCGCACCAGGTGCCCGTCGCCAACGCCCGCAGCGACGCGGCGCACCGCGAGATCCTGGAAAACTGGATGCGCAGCTACCGGCCCGAGGAGCTTTTCGATGCCGACGGCCGCCTTCTGCCGGAGATCGCCGCCCTCGCCCCCGAGGGGAACAAGCGCATGGGCCTGCTGCCGCACGCCAACGGCGGCTTGCTCAAGCAGGACCTTCGCCGTCCCGACTGGAAAACCTTCGCCATTGATGTGCCCCATCCGGGCGGCCGGACGGCGGAGGCCACCCGCATTGCCGGCGCCTATCTGCGCGACGTCATGGAGCTGAACGCCGAGGCGCGGAACTTCCGCCTGATGGGGCCGGACGAAACCGCCTCGAACCGCCTCGACGCGGTGTTCGAGGCCACCGACCGCATGTGGATGGAGGAGATCCGCCCCTACGACGTCCATCTCGGCCGAGAGGGGCGCGTGATGGAGGTGCTGTCCGAGCATCTCTGCCAGGGCTGGCTGGAAGGCTACCTGCTCACCGGCCGGCACGGGCTGTTCTCCTGCTACGAGGCCTTCATCCACATCGTCGATTCCATGGTGAACCAGCACGCCAAGTGGCTGAAGGTTTCGAGGCAGCTCCCCTGGCGCGCGCCGATCGCCTCGCTGAACTACCTGCTCACCTCCCACGTCTGGCGGCAGGATCACAACGGCTTCAGCCACCAGGACCCCGGCTTTGCCGACTTCATCACCAACAAGAAGGCCGACACGGTGCGGCTCTACTTCCCGCCGGACGCCAACACCCTGTTGTGGGTGATGGACCACTGCCTCGGCACCTGGAACCGCATCAACGTCATCACCGCCGGCAAGCAGCCTTCGCCGCAGTGGCTGTCCGCCGAGGAGGCCGAGAAACACTGCGAGGCCGGCGCCGGCATCTGGGACTGGGCCTGCAGTCCGGGTCTCGATGGCGAGCCGGACGTCGTCATGGCCTGCGCCGGCGACGTGCCGACGGCGGAGACGCTGGCCGCCGTCGACATCCTGCGCGCCGAGCTGCCCGACCTGAAGGTCCGCGTCGTCAACGTCGTCGACCTGATGACGCTGCAATCGAACAGCGAGCATCCGCACGGCCTCACCGACGAGGCCTTCGACGCGCTGTTCACCAGGGATCGCCCGGTCGTCTTCGCCTATCACGGCTACCCCTACCTCATCCATCGGCTGACCTACCGGCGCGCCAACCACGCCAACTTCCACGTCCACGGCTTCTGCGAGGAGGGCACGACCACGACGCCCTTCGACATGGTGGTGATGAACGAACTCGACCGCTTCCACCTGGCGCAGGCGGCCATCCGGCACGTGCGCGGCCTTGGCGTGAAGGGAACGGACCTGATCGCCAACCTCGAAGACAGGCTCGGCGCGCACAAGCGCCATGTCCGGGAACACGGCGAGGACATGCCGGAGATCCGCGACTGGACCTGGCCCCACGGCGCCGTGGCCGAGGGTGGCAAGGGGTGAGCACCCCGATAGCCGGGCGGGAACAATCCTCCCGCCCCTTCGTTGTCCACCATCCAACATATCGAAGGAGATTGTCATGACGACTGCAAGCGGACACACCGACGCGATCCTGGCGTCGAGGGTCATCGGAACCAACGTCTACAGCGCCGGCGGCGACCAGATCGGCGAGATCAAGGACGTCGTGCTCAAGAAGGCCTCGAACGGCGTCATGTTCGCCATCGTCGGTTTCGGCGGCTTTCTCGACATCGGCGAGAAATACTGCGCCGTCCCCTGGTCGTCGCTGGATTACAACGTCGACGCCGGCGGCTACGTGGTGCCCTTCACAAGGGAGCAGATCGAATCCGCCCAGCACTCTTCGATCGGCGAACTGACCAGCGACGACGGCGTGCCGGCCCGCGATCAGGCTTACGCACACTACGGCGTTGAGCCATACTGGCAGTGACCGGACCAGCGCTGACCGAACCCGTTCCGCTTGATCTGGCCCCCAGCTCAAGCGGAACGCTTATGAGGACACCATGCCCGACCAGCCGACGCCCTCCGCCCTCATCGACCTGAAGCTCGAAAGCCTCGGCGACTGGCGGGCCGAAACGCTGAAGCGCATCCGCGCCCTGATCCACGAGGCCGACCCCGACGTCGTCGAAACCGTGAAATGGATCAAACCCACCAACCCCCAGGGCGTCCCCACCTGGGAACACGCCGGCATCCTCTGCACCGGCGAGGTCTACAAGACCTACGTGAAGCTAACCTTCGCCCAGGGAGCCGCCCTGGATGACCCAGCTGGCCTCTTCAACGCGGGATTTGGCGGCGGGACGCGGCGGGCGATCGACGTCAGGGAGGGAGAGACGGTGGATGAGGAGGCGTTCAGGGGGTTGGTGAGGGCGGCGGTGGGGCGGAACGTCGGGAAGGGGAAGGTGAGGAGGTAGGCGGGCGGGAAACTCTAGGCGCTTCGTTTTCCGAAGAAGCAGAATCGAAGCATAACCTCGGAACACAGTTAGTGGCAGTCCGAATGGAGCGGATGCTGCTTGAGACTTGTTAACCGCCCGGGGTGACTATTAGCTTTTATGCAAGAGGTTGAGGTTCAGATTCCCGCATCCGCACCTCAACGCCTCCTTTTGACCGCGGCTCGGGGCTACGAAATACATCTCTTTGCAATTTGAGCAGGCAAAAATTCCGATGAAGGATCGGAAAGCAGTCACAACAGGTGCCCAGTCTTCCTTCGCTAGGTCGGCCCCGTCGTTGAAACGAACGCCAGTAGTGATCTGCCAACCGTCATCACCGGTCGTCGTCTTGGCGGCCGCAACGTCGGCCACGATC
>JAUVXG010000210.1 GCA_030603685.1 Pleomorphomonas sp. | reverse complement strand
CTTCAGCGGCGTCTGGAAGCGGAAGGACTTGCTCATGGCGGGCCTCAGGCGAAAATGAAGGCGGCGACGGCGACGATACCCGTCAGCACCACGCCGGCTACGAGATTGAACAGGGCCAGGCGATCGGCGGTCTTCGGCTCGAAGCCATAGCCGAGGTCCCAGATAAAGTGGCGAACCCCGCCGATGGCGTGGTGGATCAGGGACCAGACGAGGCCGAGGAGGATCAGCCGGCCAATCCAGCTCTGATAGACGCCGTCGACGCGGGCGAACCATTCCGGCCCGCTCGCGGCCGCCACCAGCCAGACGGTGACGAACACCGTGCCGACATAGAGGAAGCCGCCGGTGATGCGGTGGACGATCGACATCGCCATGGTCAGGATAAAACGAAAGACCTGGAGATGCGGCGAGAGCGGGCGGGAAGCCGCCAGGCGGGCGTCGGCCATCGGATGATGTTCCCTCATGAGCGGGAGACGAACTCTCCCGTTTGGCGCAGCCGCTTTACGCTAACGTTAACGTCAAGCGGCAGAAAAAGCCTGAGTCGTAAGTACCTTCTCGGAGGTGGGCCGTCAAAGCCAAATCGCCGGGGACCCGATGCAAAACGATACAGATCCAGGCCAATCGAACGTCATCACGCCCGGATTTTCCCGAAACTGCAACGAAGTCAGGGGGTATGCGGCCCCGTCCCGTCTGTGAAACGGCGAAACGAACTACGTGTAAATACGACTAAATGCTTAGGTCGGATAGGTGCGGCGGCGCTGTTCCGAGTGCGGCGGCTTATGAGCTCGGAGCGGAGGATGTTCCGCCGAGGTCGAGCCAGTCGATGGCGGCCACAAGCTCGGACCGATAGTCGCCGCCTTCCAGGCAGTGAGAGGCGTCCGGCAGCAATCGATAGAAAGGCGGCATGGGCAGCCGCTTCACGAACTCATCGACGTTCTCGGGCGGCGCCACGATGTCCTTGCCGCCGGCGAACACTGCCACCGGCAGTTCCAGGAGGTCGATGGCGGTGAAAATGTCATGGCGGGGCCACTCGTCGAGTGCGCGTGGAACCTCGCGCTTGAGATTGGCGATGCCGTTCGGGTGATATTTCTCGCGCGCCTCGATCTGGCGGACCCCGGAGGTGAAGGGCGACACGAGCAGCAGATGGGAGGTATGCCCAGCCTGTTCATGCGCGGCGAGACGCGCGACCGCATAGGCGCCCATGGAATGACCGCAGAGAGCGAGGTGATCGCCGATCCAGCCTATGTAAGCAGCGTTGCTCATCGTCCAATCAATGGTACGCAGCACGTCGCGAACGTGGTTCTCCAAGAGAAAGTCGGCCTCTTTGCCGGCGCTGTCGTTCCAAGCCGAGGCGCAGCAGTTGGGCGAGACGACGATGTAGCCTCGCGCGCGATAGGCATCGATCAGCTTCTGCATGTGCGGCGCTCGCGCGGCGCCATTTCGACCGTGCGCCGTGACGGCAAGGCGAGGGGACCGCCCATCGGTCCGCCACAGCTCGATGCTCATGTGGGCATCGGCCGCATCCGGATCGTCGGAGTTGCCGAGCGGGATGATGTCGGGTGTCATGCGACGGCGGCCTTGGCGAGATGCGGGCTTGAGAAGCCGAGACGGCTGAGGCCGGCCAACACCTCCGGCGCCGACATGAACAGCGTCCAGAGGAGCGCCGACCGGTGGTTCTCGATCATCACGACAATGGGGCCCTGGTCGATGGCGAGGTGGCTCGATGCCACCCAGTTCCGCCCCGGCGAGAAGGCGTCGGCAAAGCCGCGCGGCCCGAACAGCCGTCCATCCATGGTGGTGAGGAATCCGCGCATTGCAGCCATGGACTCCTTGGGAACGTAGGGAAACGAGGCGAGCGCCGCCGTCGGCGTGATGACGCCGGTGTCGTTGGTGGGCGAATGGGCGTTGTAGCCGTCGAACGTGTCGGATGCCGTCAATCCCCAGCACTCCGGACCGTAGCCCTCGAAGCCGCCGGGGTTGGTCAGGCAATGGGCGCGGTTGATCAGGGCATGCGCGATGTTCTGGGCGAAATAGTCGGCGTAGGCGTCGGAGAGGCCGCGCGGGTCGAGGCCCATGAAGGAGTAATGGGCGAAAAACAGCGGCCCGCCGTAATCGGGGCCGAGCGGCAAGGTCACGCCGCCGTAATCGCGGCCGTTCAGGAAGTCGCGGCCCTTGGCCCAGGACTGGTGGTAGGTCGAGGCGGGAACGTGATGGATCGGCGCGGCGGCGGCCAGCACGTGGGTGATCAGGCATTCGTTCCAGCCGGTAATGGCGTGGTTCATTGCAAAGCCGTGAACGGGGCTCCAGTGCCAGAGCAGGGCGCCGTCGGCCCTCAGATGGTGGCTCCATTCCACCTCGCGCCATAGTCGGTCGATGCGCGCTGCAATATCCGGCCGGGCCGGGATCAGCCATTGCCGCGCCGTCAAGAGGCCGGCCATCAGGAACGATGTTTCGACGAGATCGCCGCCATCGTCCTTCTCGCCGAACGGAATGACCTTGCCGGTCTCGCCATTCATGAAATGCGGGAAGACGCCGTGGAAGCGATCCGCCGCTTCGAGAAAGCCGACGATCCTTGCAATGCGCGCGACGACCTCGTCGCGGACGAGAAAACCGCGTTCGGCCCCGGCGATCAGGGCCATGATGCCGAAGCCGGTGCCGCCAGTGGTGACCGTGTTGTCGGGCGAATAGCCGAAAGCGTCGTTGTCGCGCTCGCGCGCCATGCCGCTCACCGGATGGCCATAATCCCAGAAGTAGCTCAGCGTCGCCTGCTGCACGAGGTCCAGCAGGGCGTCGTCGCTCATGGCCGCGACGGTGGCGGGCGAGAAATTCATGAGCGCTTTCCTTCGATCCGTGGCTCGTTCCAGACGATCAGTACGGCCTGCGTATCGCGAGAGTTGGGGCCGACGTGAATGTCGAAGGCCCCACCTTCCAGGCGCCGACGCGTGTCGGTAACCGTTTCGGCCACCGAGAAATCCAGATCGGCGGCTGTAATGGTGAAGCTGACGACTTCGGCGACGCGGGGTGCGAGCGCCAGCTTGCGGAAGGCCTTGAGTTCCTTCACGGGCCGGCTGACGCTTGCCACAGGGTCGCCGATGTAGAGCTGCACCGTTTCGAGGGTGGGTCGGTCGCCGAGATTGGTGACGGTCACGGTCACATCGAGACGATCCTCGCCTGCGAGTTCAGTCCGGTCGGCGCGCGGCGGGCCGTAGGCCACCGTTCCGTAGCCGAGGCCGAAGCCGAACGGGTAGAGGCCGTCATTCTGGGGCACCTCGTCCGGCAGGTCGACGTAGCCTGAGGTGAACTTCTGAAAGCGTCCCGGTGCCGGCCGGCCGGTCGGCCGGTGAGAATAGGTGATGGGCACCTGCCCAAGGCTGTAGGGGAAGGTTGCCGGCAGGCGGCCGGACGGCTCGCTCTTGCCGAACAGCACATCCGCAAGGCCGTGGCCGATCTCCGTTCCGCCAAACCAGGCGACGAGAAGTGCGTCGGCGAGCAACGCTTCCTCGGCGAGCACCAGCGGCCGGCCGGTCATGACGACGACGACCAGCGGCTTGCCCGTCGCCTTCAGGGCGCGGAGCAGCTTCTTCTGCGGTTCGGGAATCGAAAGATCGCTGCGCGAGGAGGACTCGCCGGAGTACTCGCGGGCTTCGCCGACGATGGCGATGGTGACATCGGCGTTAGAGGCGGTGGCGACGGCCTCGGCGATCATCGCCTCCGGCGACCGGACGTCGATGACGACGGACAGGTCCTTCCAGTCATGGACGTTGAGCCGGCTGGCGAGCCAGAGTTCGTCGACGATGTTGGCCCCCTTGGCAGTCAGCACGCTCACCGCGTTGCCCACGGCCTCGCGCAATCCGTCGGCAATGGGAACGACGGTGGACGGCGAAGCGGCCACGGCCCAGGTGCCGTTCATGTTGACGCGATCGAGCGCAAAGGGGCCGACAAGGGCGATGGTGCCGATCTCGCCGCTCTCAGGTGCCGGCAAGGGCAGCAGGTTGCCATCGTTCTTGAGAACGACCGTGGCGGCGGCCACCGCCTCGCGGGCGAGCTGCCGGTTGGCGGCGGTCAGGATGGGTTGCGCCGAGCGCCCCCAATCGAGGCGGTGATAGGGATCGTCGAACAGGCCGAGCTTCAGCTTGGCTTCGAGCACGCGGCGGCAGGCGGCCGTTATCTCGGCCTCTTTGACAAGGCCGGCGCGGACGCTGTCCTCAAGCGTTTCGAGATAGGTCTCCGACACCATGTCCATGTCGACGCCGGCGGTGAGACCGAGGCGGGCGGCATCGGCTCGGTCGGATGCGACGCCATGGGCGATCAGTTCGAGGATTCCCGTGTAGTCGGCGACGACAAGGCCACCGAAACCGAGCTTCTCGCGGAACAGCTCGGTGATCACGGCGCGGTTGGCGTGCATCGGTACGCCGTTGAGCGTGTTGAAGGACGCCATGATCGAGCCGGCGCCTGCCCGCATGCCGGCAACGAAGGGCGGCAGCACCACGTCGTGCAGTGTGGCGGGGGAGAGGTCGACGGCGTCATAATCGCGACCGCCCATGCCGCCGCCATAACCGCAGAAATGCTTTAGGCAGGCCATTACCACGTCGGGGCGGGTCAGGTCGTTGCCCTGGTAGCCTTCGACCATCGCCTCGGCGAAACGGGCGGCCAGGAACGGATCCTCGCCAGGGCTTTCGGCGATCCGCCCCCAACGCGGATCGCGGCAGACGTCGATCATCGGCGAGTAGGCCTGGTCGATACCGATCGACGCCGCTTCCCGCGCGGCGACGCGGGCGGTGGCGCGGACGAGATCCATGTCCCAGCTGGCGGCGAGCGCCAGGGGCAGGGGGAATATGGTCTTCTGACCGTGGATGACGTCCTCGGCGAACATCAGCGGGATCTTCAGGCGCGTTTCCTGCGCGAGATCCTGGAAGACGCGCACCGCCTCGGCCGATTTCACGCCGAAGATGCCGCCGATGCGGCCGGTCCTGATCTTCTCGGCCACGTCGGTGTTGACGACGGTGCCGGTCAGCGTCTCGCCGCCGGGGGTGACGAGATTGAGCTGGCCGATCTTTTCCTGAAGGGTCATCCGGTCAAGCAGGCCGTCGATGAAGTTCATGTCCTTTGTCATGTCCGGACGTCCGAGTTGGTCCCCGCTTCGGGGTCATGGGCGATGGCGCATCACCGACAGCATCGAGCGCAGACCGCCGCGCAGGTCGCGAACCGGCTCCGGCGCCGGTACGACCACCGGCTCCAGCCCGGCGCGTCCGTTCTCGATGTTGAGGATGGCGTGATAGAAGGAGCGGCCGAGGCTGTCGGCGGGCGGCGTCTGCTCGTGCATCACCGATAGCACCGTCGCTTTCGGGCAGTATTGCCGGACAAGACGGTGGAACTCCGTCCGTGCCTCAGGGTCGAGGGCCGCTGTCGCCTCGTCGAGGAAAAGCACGTCCGGCGTATGCAGCAGGATGCGGGCGAGCACGACCTTCTGCTTTTGCCCGCCGGACAGCACGTCGTCCCAGCGCCGGCCGCGATAGTAGGGATTGCCCATCGACGGGATGAATTCGCCGAGGCCGACCGCACTCATGATGGCAGCCACCTCGAGATCGCGGTGCTCATGCTCGTCCTCGGGCATGGCGATCAACTGCTTGAGGCTGGCTTGCGGCAGGCGGGTATCCTGGCAGGCATAGAGCGCCTTCATGCCTTCCGGCATGATCACCCGGCCGCGCCCATAGGGCCACAGGCCATTGAGGGCCTTGATAAGACAGGATTTTCCAGATCCCGAAGGCCCTCGCACGAAGATCCACTGGCCCGGCTTGATCGTGAGGCGCGCGACCCGCAGGAACGGCTGGGCTTCCTTGCCCGAGAACATCAGCTCGAGGCCCTGAACCGAGAGCCCCTTATCCGGCGATTGCTGTTCGTAGCGGAACTCGGAAATGCCGGTCTCGCGATAGAAGGCCTGCGCGTCCTGCACACGCTCGATGGCGTCGGCCAGTTCGACCACGCGGTTGACGTTGGCGCGCAGGTTGGCGATGTCCGGCATCACCTGGATCACCCAGGAGCAGTCGCTGATCAGCTCGCTGGCCAGTTCCGAACCCGTGATGTAGGTGCGGAAGGATATGCCGCCCTGCATGTAGGCGGGCAGGTTCGGCATGTAGGCCACGACACGCTGCGTGATGTAGTTGTAGCTGCCGTTGAAGGCGAGAAAGATGGCCGAGACCTTGTTCTGCAAGCCCCAGGTCCGATCGATCGCCTGGTATTGCCGTCTGTGGATCGAGGCCTGAACCCCTTCCCCTCGCGCGGCGGCGATCGGCAGTATCCGGCGGACCAGCATCGACAGCTCGGCGCGGTAGCTGCCCTCGGCCCGAAGCATGGCCATGTTGAGCGCCTCGATGGCGCGGCCGATCCGAAGGGCGATCGCCGTCGACAGCGGCACGTAGGTGACGGCCAGGGCGAACACCAGCACGGCGCTGGCATAGCTGCCCAGGAACTCCAGGCCCTCGATGGCAACCGAGCTGGCCAACAGCGTCTCGCCGACGAAATAGACCGACGTCACCACCGAGATGAGCCCCATGGCCATGCCGAGCGCGTTGCCGGTCATGGCCTTGATCGATTCCTGGATGCGCTGGTCGATGTTGTCCGGCACGTTGGCCCCTTCGTCGGACGCTCCCATCACCAGGAGATGATAGTAGGGGCGGCGGTCGGAGAGCAGGGCCGCGTTGAACTGGCTGTCGAGCCACTGGCGCCATTTGCGGTGCAGCGTGGTCGAGAAATAGTGCCGGAATCCAATGAACACGACGTATTTGAGCAGGGCCAGGCCGACCAGAGCCCCGGCCGTCATCAGCACCTGTTCGATGGTTGGGGCGTCGGTGTCGTGAAAGGAGGCGATGGTGGCGATGAACGAGCCGGAAGCCTGGGCCAGCCAGACGCCGCTCTTGCTCGCCGCAGCCGACAGAAGCACGACGGCCAGCGTCAGTGCCCAAGCCTCTCGCCACCTGTCCGAGATCCAGTAGGCCCTGAGCAGCCCCCAGAAGCTGCGCATCGAGGAAACAGGGGTAGCCAGCGCATTCACTCCTACGTCGCCCGCCAAGGCAGACCGGACCTCCGATGGCCGAAGCCTGCCTCTCAAACTTTAACGCCTCTTTAAGCCTATGGGTGGGCGATGTCGCCAAAAGGGATTAATGCCGCTTGAGCTGGATGAGCCAAATCAAGCGGAACGCGTATAATGGTGGAAGCTTGGCGGTGGGTCATTGCGGCAACCTTGACAAGCCCGCGGCGGACCAAACTATTCGATCGATCCGTCAGTCTTGCGAGATGATATCCCATGAAGCTCTACCGTTTTCTGACCGGCCCCGACGATGCGTCCTTCTGTCATCGCGTAACCGACGCGCTCAACAGGGGCTGGCAGCTCGCCGGTTCGCCAGCGCTCACTTTCGACCCGGTACAGG
>JAUVXG010000223.1 GCA_030603685.1 Pleomorphomonas sp. | reverse complement strand
GCTGCGATAGGCAACATCGCCAACCTGACGCTGTCGAGCTATCTGTCGTAGCAGATGGGATGCATGATCGTTCTCGGGCGGTTCAGGGAGCTGAACGGCACCTTTCGTTGGATCGCATTTACTGTCCGTTCATGCCGTTTCTCCACAGCCGCGATTTTTTTGTCGTACTTTTAAAGGCTGCCTTGTCTTTGCCTCAAAATCGTTTCATCCAAGTGGTGGCGACTGAGCCAACCTGAGCCGACTTCGCCTATACGCGGCTCTCTTTTCGGGCAAATCAAGGTGACCTCCCAGACCATGTCTCCGACGGTCGACGTCGGGCTGTCGCGCGTCAATGAGCAGGTGTTGCTCGCCATCTCCCTGATCGTCGCGTCGACGCTGCTGTTTGCAGCCTGCGACGTCGGCGCCAAGTTCATTCAGCATGAAGCCAGCGCCGAGAAGATCGCCTGGTGGCGAAATCTCACCTATGTGATCGTCGCGGTACCCTTTGCGTTGCGTCGCGAGGGGATGGCGGTGTTTCGCCCAACCCATCCGTGGCTCAACATCCTGCGCGGATTGGCGGCGATCTGCGGCACAATTCTGTTCCTGATCGGCCTGCAGCATCAGAACATACCCGATGCGACGGCCATCGCCTTCGTCTCGCCGGTGTTCGTGATGGCGCTGTCGATCGTGTTCCTCGGCGAGATCGTCGGGGTACGGCGCTGGCTCGCGGCGCTGGTCGGCTTTACCGGTGTGCTGGTCATCGTTCAGCCGGGAACCTCCAGCTTTCACTATGCGTCGGTTTTCACGTTGGTTGCAGCGTTCGTCGGCGCCTTCTCGACCATTCTGACGCGAAAGGCGGTGCGCGACAGCGCCGAAACCATGATGGTCTGGACGTCGATCATCGGCCTTGCGGTGACGACGGCGCTCGTCTGGCGCGAGATCGGGCAGACGTCCTGGCATGAGTTGATCTTCGGCTTGGCCGGCGGCCTGTTCTTTGCGCTGGGGCAGATTTGTTGCGTGTTCGCCTACCGGATGGCGCCCGCTTCCCTGCTGGCGCCCTTCAGCTACGTGCAGATGATTTCCGCCACGGCCGTCTCCTACCTGGTCTGGAGCATCGTGCCGGGGGTGACGACGACCATCGGCGCTTCGCTGATCGTCGCCAGCGGGCTCTATTCCCTGCATCGCGAGCGCCTGCGCGCGCGTCAGCGGCTGGAGGCGCTGAAGTTGTAGTCTGCCGGAGCTGACCGGTTGCTTGCACGCAGCACGACGGCCACAATGGCCTCTGCCGATCGGTCGCAAGGCGACCGCCAACGGGAGACGCCGGGATGGATATGTCAACGCCGGCCGTGCCGACGACAACCCTGCCAGAGCGCTCGCCCGTGGCGTTCGGCCCCATTCGATGCGACGGGCTTGTCACCTTCAGGCTTTGGGCCCCGGAGCAGACGGCCGTTGCGCTGGCAATCGAAGGGCGCGAACCCGTGCCCATGGACGGTGGGGCCGACGGCTGGTTCGCCGTGACCACGGCCGCCCCCGATGGCTGTCGCTATCGCTTTCTTCTTGCCGATGGCGCTCTCGTTCCCGATCCGGCCAGCCGGTTCCAGCCGGAGGACGTGCACGGGCCGAGCGAGATCGTCGCCGAGGACGCCTTTGTCTGGTCGGACCATGGCTGGCGTGGTCTCTCGTGGCACGAGGCGGTGATCTACGAACTGCACGTCGGCACGTTTACGCCGGAGGGCACGTTCCGCGCCGCGGCTGCAAAGCTTCCCTACCTGAAATCGCTTGGCGTCACGGTCATCGAGATGATGCCGGTCGGCGATTTTCCCGGTCGCTGGAGCTGGGGTTATGACGGGGTGCTGCTGTTCGCCCCCGACAGCCGTTACGGCCGTCCTGATGATCTCAAGTTCTTCGTCGACCGGGCGCATGCGCTCGGCCTCGCCGTGCTGCTCGACGTTGTCTACAACCATTTCGGCCCGGACGGAAACTACCTGCCGCTGGTGGCTCCTGTTCATACCGATCGGTATGCGACGCCTTGGGGGGAAGCCGTCGACTTCGGTTCGCGCGAGCCGACGTCGATGCGAGATCTCGTGCTCGCCAATGTTCGCATGTGGATCGGCGATTTTCACCTGGACGGACTCCGTATCGACGCCGCTCACGAGATTCGCGATGTGGACCCGGATCACATTCTCACGGCCATCGCCGAGATGGCTCGGGCTGCCGGAGGTGATCGGAAAATCCATCTCATCCTGGAAAGCGCCCGACTGGAGGCCGATCGGATGCCGCCGAACGGCCGTTTCGACGGCCAGTGGAACGACGACCTTCATCACGCGCTGCACGCGGCCATCACTGGCGAGACCGCCAAGGACTATGCCGATTATCTAGGACGGCCGGACATTCTGGCTCGTGCTCTGGCCGAGGGGGTCCTGTCCTGCGACGAGGCGTCGCCTGTCGTCTCCTTGCCGCCCTCGGCATCCGTCTCGTTCCTGCAGAATCATGATCAGGTGGGTAATCGGGCGCATGGCGAGCGGATCGGCATGCTGGCGCCGCCAGCTGCTGTTCGAGCGGCGGCAGCGGCTGTTCTCTTGGCCCCCCAGATTCCCATGCTGTTTCAAGGCGAGGAGTGGGACGCGTCCGCCCCATTCCCTTTCTTCTCCGATCTCGCACCGGCGTTCGCCTCGGCGGTAAGGGAGGGGAGGATCGCCACATTCGCGGTCGACCCGGACAACCTGCTCGACCCTTTTGATCCGGGAACCTTCGCTTCGGCCCGGCTCGACTGGAGCGAGCAACGACGCCGGCGTCATGCCAGGGTGCTCGATTGGCATCGCGCCATTCTGCGCGTCAGGCGTGAACAGATCGTGCCGCTGGTGTCCGGCATTCGAAGCGCAGGTCAGTGGCGGGTTGACGATGGAGTCGTCCGCGTCACCTGGCAGGGGGAGGCGAGGGATCTCATGCTGACCCTCAATCTCTCCCCAAGGCGAGCGCCACTGTCGGTTCCACTGAAGGGCAAGCCGATCTGGCTTGAAGGACGACCGGGGAACGGTTTCTGTCCGCCCTGGTTCGTTGCCTGGTCGGTACGGCGGCGGGAAGGCTAGCTCCCCGCCACCGAAGATCATCGGGCGAGGCGCAGAATGTCCGCGACGGCGCGGCTGTCGAGCTTGACGAAGTTGCCGAGCGTGCGGCTGTAGTCACCGGTGCCCTTCTTTGCCATTTCCTCGATACGGTCGTCGTGGATGCCGAGCGAGGCAAGCGTCGTGCCGAGACCGATCTTGTGGAAGAACGCCTCGAGACGGGCGATGCCTTCGCGGGCGGTCGCTTCCTTGTCGAACACGTCGAGTTCGACGTTCCAGACGCGTACCGCCCACTGAACGAAGCGGTCGATGTCGTGATGGAGCACGTATTTCATCCAGGCCGGGAAGACGACGGCAAGGCCGGCGCCGTGGGCGACGTCGTAGATGCCGGAGACCTCGTGCTCGATGTCGTGCGAGGCCCAGTCGCCGATACGGCCGGTGTTGAGCAGGTTGTTGTGGGCGATGGTGCCGGCCC
Source organism: Pleomorphomonas sp. (assembly GCA_030603685.1). Lineage (GTDB taxonomy): Bacteria > Pseudomonadota > Alphaproteobacteria > Rhizobiales > Pleomorphomonadaceae > Pleomorphomonas. The sequence goes on along the minus strand of JAUVXG010000223.1, from coordinate 3,049 downwards.
ACATCAGTTCCGACCAGGCGTCATAGTCGTCCGGATTGGACAGAACCTTGGGCGCCTGGTCGATCACCGTCTTCATGGTCGCTTCGATCAGTCGGTCGGTGAAGGCGACATGGGTCACGTTGGTGAAATAGCGCTCCATCAGGTGCGACATGATGTCGGCGGCGCCGCAGGCGACCTGGAACGGAGGCAGGGTGGCGCACAAGGCCGGGTTGAGGATCGAGAAGCGCGGATAGAGGAACGGACCGCCGACGGCGCGTTTCAGCCAGCCTTCCTCGTTGGTAATGACCGTGCCGTCGCTTGATTCCGAACCGGCGGCCGGAATGGTCAACACCGTGCCGATGGGGAGCGCGTCGGTGGGATTGCCTTTACCGATATAGAAGTCCCAGACGTCGCCGTCGATGACAGCGCCCATGGCGATCGCCTTGGCCGAGTCGATGGCGCTGCCGCCGCCAACCGCCAAGATGAAGCCCAGCCCGTGTTGCTTGCAGAGGCGTACGCCCTCGTGCACCAGGGAAAGGCGCGGGTTTGGCTTGACGCCGCCGAGCTCGACCCACTCGACGCCGGCCGCTTTCAGCGATGCGCAGACGCGGTCGTAGAGGCCGGATGCCTTGATGGAACCGCCGCCGTAGTGGAGCAGAACCTTGCGGCTGTAGCGGGCGGTTTCGATGCCGACCGACGTTTCGCTGTCCCGACCGAAGACGATCTTGGTCGGATTGAGGAAGGTGAAGTTCTCCATTGCGTTTCTCCCGGTTCCGGCGGTCCTTGTTGGCGAACGGCGCGGTCTTGAGCGCAACCTATGCGCCCGGGACCACCGACACAACGGGGAAGAAAGCTGCTCGATCCGGCTCGCTGGCGATGGAGCCGATGTCTCGAATGCTCAGAGCGTGCGAACCGGCGCCAGGCTGTCGACCACCTTGTTGTAGACCTGGATCGGTGCCGGCCGGCCGATGATGTAACCCTGGATTTCGGGACAGTGTTCCTGGGCAAGGAAGCTGCGCTGTTCCTCGGTCTCGACGCCTTCGGCGATGACGGGAATGCCGAGGCCCCGGCAGAGGCCGATGACGGCGCGGATGATGGTCGTCGCCTGTTCGGTGCGGCCGATTGCCTGGATGAAGCTCTTGTCGATCTTGATCTTGTCGAAAGGGAAGGCTTGCAGGTAGGACAGCGACGAGTAGCCCGTGCCGAAGTCGTCCATGGCGATGCGCACGCCCATCGCCTTGATCCGTCTCAGCATCCCCACGATGTGGGCGAAATCGCCGAGCAGGATGCCTTCGGTGATCTCCAGCTCGAGCCGGGACGGTGGAAGGCCCGTGTCGATCAGGGTCTGCTGGATGAGCCGTGGCAGCTCGCCGTGCTGAAACTGGATCGGCGACAGGTTGACGGCGACGGTGAGCGGATGAGTCCAGCTCGCAGCCGTGCGGCAGGCTTCTTCGAGCACCCATTCGGACATGTCGAGGATCAGATTGGATTCCTCGGCCAGGGGGATGAACTCGTCGGGCGAAATGGCGCCGCGCGTGGGGTGCGTCCAGCGCATCAGGGCCTCGAAGCCGAAGATGCGGCCGTTGATTTCCGCCTGTGGCTGGAAGTGCAGGGACAACTCGCCATTGCGAAGGGCATGCCCCAGATCGGCCTGCAGCACCCAGCGATCGCGAATGACCTGGTCGGCCTTGGACTCGTAGACGCGGACCTGACCGCGCGCCTCCGACTTGACGTGATAAAGCGCCGCTCCGGCATTGGCGAGCAGCAGGGAGCCGTTGTCGCCGTCGTGAGGGTAGGTGGCGACGCCTATGCTGATGCCGATGCGGATGGCCTTGTCGTCAACCATGATGTCGTTCGAGAAGACGCTCTGGGCCAGCGCCGCCAGCCGGCGCGACGCGTTCGGCTGGTCCGGATCGTTGGAAATCATCACGAACTCGTCGCCGCCGGGGCGGAAGACGAGGCCCTCGCCGGCGATGTCGACGAGGCGTCGCGCCGTCTCCTTCAGGACCTGGTCGGCCACTGCGTGGCCGTAGAGGTCGTTGAGTGTCTTGAAGCGGTCGATGTCGACGCTGAGAAGGCCGAAGCGCGCCTGAGTTGCCGTCGCGGCAAAAATGCCGTCGGCCAAGCGCACCATCATCGCTTCCCTGTTGGGCAGGCCGGTCAAGGCGTCGTGATGAGAGAGGAAGGCGATCTGTTCCTCGGCGCGACGTTTCTCGGTGACATCCATCGTCACGCCGACGATGAAGCGCGGCGAGCCGTCCGGGTTGCGCACCACCATGCGGGTGATCGTCAGGAGTCGGGTACCATTGGGTGTCGAGATGGTCTCCGAGGCCGTCAGTTGCTTGACGCTGCCCGACAGGAGCTCATCCTCTTCCGCCTCGGCTGCGATAGCCACCCGCTCGCCGAAAATCTGCCGGACGTTCTTGCCGATGAAGGTCTCGCGCGGGCAGCCGAAGAGAAGCTCGCCCGCCCGGTTGAGCAAGATGTATTTCCGGCTGATCGGATCCTTGGCGAACAGAGCCGCCGGCACGTTCTCGATGATCGTATCGAGAAACTCCCGTGTCGCTTCCAGCTCGTCGGATGCGCGCTTGCGCTCGGTGACGTCGATGGCCGTCACCAGAACGGCCTGCCGACCGTTGTGAAGCTGTTGTCTGGTAAAGACTTCAACGTCGATTTCCGTTCCGTCGGCCTTGAGATGGCGGAACAGGCGATCGCCGCTTTGCGTGTCGATCCAGTTGCGAATCGACACAAGCGCTTCGGCCCTGAGTCGCTCGGGACGTATGTCCAGAACGCTCATGTTCATGAACTGGTGGACGGTGTAGCCGTATCGGGCGACGGCGGCGCGATTGACCGCGAGGAACCGTAGCGTCTCGAAGTCGAACAAGTACATCGGAACGGGGCTGTCTTCGAACAGAAGTCGGGACGCAGCCTCCCGGCGCTTGAACTCGCTTATGTCGACGCGAATGCCAACGCGCCCGCCGTTCGGTGTTCTATGCTCCTCCACGCGAATCCAACGTCCATCCGCGCGGTGCTGTTCTTCGACGCTACTGGGAAGCGCATGCCGTTCGAG
>JAUVXG010000170.1 GCA_030603685.1 Pleomorphomonas sp. | reverse complement strand
ATTGGTTTGAAAAAGGTTTTCTGACATGTTGCCGTCAAAGAAGTGCCTCCTTGCCGCCGGGATTGCGCTCTGCACTGTCCTGCCAGTGGAGAACGTGCACGCCGCGACGCGCGTCGGCGTCACCTCAGCCGTCAATCCGGATGCCCAGGCGCTGCGTCCGGGCGGCACGGCGAAAACCATCACGCTTGGCGACGAGGTGATCCACAATCAGGTGATCAACACCAGCGGCAAAGGGTTGGTGCAGATTCTCCTCGCCGACGGAACCACGTTTACCGTGGGGCCGAACTCCCGTCTGACCATCGACAGGTTCGTTTACGATCCGGAGGCCGGGACGGCCAAGGTTTCCGCGAGCCTTTCCAAGGGCTTCATGCGCTTCATCGGCGGGCGGACCTCCAAGACACCCGGCGGAGCAACCATCAACACTCCGATCGGCACGGCCGGCATTCGTGGCGCCGTCGTTGACATCGACCTCGGCAAGATGGACCAGCAGTCCGGGGACCGGGGCAAGGGGAGCGGAAAGGTCCGAAATGGCGAGAACGATGGCGAGGCATCGGCGCCCCCGCATGTTTCGCTGATTTTCGGCCATGAGGTGACGCTGTCGGCGAACGGCGTCAGCAACCGGCTGTTCAAGCCGGGCTACTCGATCACCGTCGAGGGCGGAAAGGCCGAGGTCATCCGCACGCCACCGTCCTTCCTGCGGTCCATGCAGGACCAGCTCGCGGGGCGTCCCGGCGCCACCGGCGGTGCCGCTACCCCACCGAGCGATCAGATCGTTCGCAACAGCGGCGTCGATCGGCACAACTCGGGCAGTCCGCTCGTCTCGAACATCCCCGTGCCGCTCCCCCGCCCGGAGAGGACACCCGAAAAGGTCGCAGAGCCCGCGCAGACGGACTCCGTCGAGCGGGCCGCCGAAAAGGCTTCGGAGACGCCGGGCGGGACGCGCACCGCTGCCGTCCGCGTGCTGACGTCCCGCGACCCCGCCGACGGTGGCGGCAATGGCATTCTCGGTGGTTCGGCTGCGACCGATCGTCAAGGCTCCCTGACAGGAACGGAAGGCTCGGACGGTACCGCGACACTGAACGACAGTTCCACGCTGACATTGCCGGTCTATGCCGACAGCGCGTTCACCAGCCATGCCCTGAGCGGCATCGCCTATGGCGGCTCGACCTATTCGGGCCTCGGTTACGTCGGGCTGGAGGGCTTCAGGGCCTACATGCTCACAAGTGGCGCCAACCCGCTCTACGTGATAGCTGGAACCTCCACTGCGAGCGTTCCCGGCGTCTTTTCCGCCTCGGGAACACGCCATTATTCCCTTACCGCCGACGCCCTGAACGCGGTGTCGACGGGAGGGGGAGCGGCAATCCCGTTCGCCTACGGGCCCGGTTTGTCGGGCGTCGACATGAGTGGTGCCAGTTCTAGCGATTTGCTGATTGCGGGAACTCCAGCCAACAGCAACACGGACATCGTGGCCAAGGGACTTCAGGCCTGGCTCGTGATCGACGGGACCGGGTCGGGACAAAAAAGCGCGATCGGCGTGACGACGGGCAACATCGAGCGCCTCAGCGACGGCGTTTCCTACGGGTTCGTCGGCAAGCGAGGCGGCAGTCAGCGGCTCGACTCCTCAGATGGGAGCACTTCCTACTATGGCACCGTGGCGAGTGCCGCCGGGGCCGGAGGCGGAACGTCGATCTTCGGATCGAGCGGACAGAATCTCGTTCTGACCAACGATCTCAGCGATGCCAACGCAACGTTCACCGACACTCCCAACTACGGGACGTCTTTGCCCGGCGGCGATACGAATTTCTCGACGGCGCATGTGGCCAATCTCGTCTCGACCGACCAGACCGCAACCCGGAACTATGATGGCAAGACGCTGACCGGCTACAGTTCCGTCGCCATGTCGGTGAACTTGTCGACCGTGCTGAAAGCGGGCACCGCCAGCATGACCTTCAATGGAGCCAACGGCACCTTCGGCGCGACCTTCAAGCAGTTCGACGACGATGGAAACGCCTATAACGACGAAATAGGCTTTACCGACAGCTACGGCGGCGCCGTCTACCTTGATGACGAAGCCTTTGCGTCCTCGGGTTCCAGCTATCGCTCCTACGTCGTCAACTCGAAGCTTGCTCCGGCCAAGATCTTCGACGGCGGCGCATCTTCCGAGCTTTGCTCCTGCTCCTATCTGAGCTGGGGGTGGTGGGGAGAAGCCGAGAGCGCGGACAGCTCGATTACCTCGTCGCACATGGGCAACTGGGTGATCGGCGATGTCACGGCCAATATCGACATGCCCGCGTCGGGCACGGCCACCTATGCGGGGCACGCCGTTGGAACTGTCCTCAATGGCGGCAGCCAGTATATCGCGACTGGTGACATGGCGGCGTCCGTGGACTTCGGATCGCGTACCGGCAACGTGTCGATCAGCGATTTCGACGGGCGCAGCTTCGGCAGTGCCGTTTCCTTTGCCGGTTCCTCCACCTTTACGGGGACGGACGGCACAACCTCGGTAACCGGTTCGTTCGTGAACGGCAATGGATTGGCCGCCGAAGGTCTGATGGGGGCCTTCACGACCTCGAACGGTGGGTGGTCGGCATCCGGCATCTTCGCTGGAGACAGAAACTGATGTTTCATGTAGCCGGCGCAGTCGAATGACACAGGTCAGCGGGCAAAGGGCGGCGCGACTGTCGTCGTTGAACTGGCTGCCCCTCATGGCAGGCTTGCTGGCGCTTGCGATCTGCCTCGTCGCCCTGCGCACCTGGCCGGCCGCCACGCAGGTTCTGACCAATCAACTGTTCGATGGCTACCAGCGACTTCTGCCGAGGCAGGCGACGGAGCCACCGGTTGTCATCGTCGACATTGACGAAGCCTCCATCGCCGAACTCGGCCAATGGCCGTGGTCGCGACGGGTCATCGCGACGATCGTCGATCGGCTGCATGCGCTCGGCGCGGCGTCCATCGGCTTCGACATCGTGTTCTCGGAACCTGACCGCCTGTCTCTCAGCAGGGCAGTCGACGCCCTGCGCGAGCGCGGTGCGATCGTCAGCCTGCCGTCCGGCACGGAGGAACTCGACAGTGACGCCTCTCTTGCAAGGGCTCTTGCAGGCGCCAACGCGGCGGTCGGACTCGCGCTGACCGACGAGGGGCGAGAGTCGCCACCGAAGCCAAAGGCCGGTTTTGCCTACGGAGGGACCGATCCGCGTCGTTATTTGACGCGTTTCAATGGCGCCGTGCGCAACATCGACCTGTTGCAGGCATCCGCCGCCGGCGTGGGTTTTTTCTCGTTCGCGACCAGCCGAGACAACGTGATCCGCAGCATGCCGATGGCGGCGGTGGCGGGCGACGAGATTTTTCCCGCCCTCAGCGTGGAGACGCTGAGGATCGCACAAGGGGCCTCGGGCTTCGTGATCCGCACCAGCGATGCGAGCGGTCAGGGCGGCGGCGGCGTTCCGGCCATGGTGGATTTGCGCGTGGGGGAGTTGACCGTTCCAACCGATGCCGACGGACGCATGCGCATTTACTATTCCGGCATGCCGAACATGCCGGTGATCCGAGCGGCGGACCTCGTCGCGGGCCGGACAAGCGCCGAAGCGGCGGCGGCGATCGAGGGGCGGATCGCCCTGATCGGCACCAGCGCGGTGGGGCTGCGCGATATCGTCGCCACGCCCATCGCCTCGGCCATGCCGGGCGTGAACGTTCACGCTGAAATCATCGATCAGATCGTCGCCGGGGCCTTCCTGAAGGAGCCGGACTGGGCAGAGGGGGGGACCTTGCTTGCCACCTTCCTGTCCGGACTGATCCTGATCGGAATTGCAAGTCGAAGCGGCGGCTTGCTCAGCACCGCCGCCTTCCTGGTCCTGTCGGCCGCGTTCGTGATCATATCCTGGCTCGCCTTCGCCCGGGGACAGTACCTGCTGGATCCCGTGGGACCGACATTGACGCTGCTGGTCGTCTTTCTCGTCCTCACCCCTTTGCGTCTGGCGCTGGAGAACCGCGAGAAGCGGTTCGTCAAGAACGCCTTCGGACGCTATCTCGCCCCGGCCCTCGTGGAACGCTTGGCCAATGAACCGCGCGCCTTGCGGCTCGGCGGCGAGACCCGCCGCGTGACGGTGCTCTTCTCCGATATCCGCGGCTTCACGACGTTGTCGGAGGGCATGGATCCGCAGGCGCTGACGGGGCTGATCAACAACATCCTGACGCCTCTGACCGACGTGTTGCTGAAAGGCGAGGCGACGATCGACAAGTACATCGGCGATGCGATCATGGCGTTCTGGAACGCACCGCTCGACATCGACGCTCACGAGGAGAAGGCTTGCCGTGCCGCGCTCGCCATGCTCGACGTGGTCGAGACCCTCAATCGCTCGCGATCGGAGCCGATCCGCATCGGCATCGGCCTCAACACCGGAGAGGCCTGTGTCGGCAATCTCGGCTCGGCCCAGCGCTTCAGCTATTCGGCGCTGGGTGACAGCGTCAATCTGGCCTCGCGCATCGAAAGCCTGACGAAGTTCTACGGCGTGGACATCGCCGTCAGCGAGTTCACGCGTCAGGCGGTTCCGGACTTCGCCTTCCTCGAACTGGATCTCGTCCGCGTCAAGGGCAGGTCGGCGCCGGTCCGCCTCCACGCGCTTCTGGGCGACGAGACGATGGCGGTCCGGCCAGAGTTTACCTCGCTGCGGCAGCGTCACGACGAGTTCGTCCACCTCTACCGCCTGGGCGACTTCATCGCCGCCCGGGAGAGGCTCGACGCTCTGCGCGATATCGCTCCTCCGACGATCGACGCCCTTTACGAGATTTATGCCGAACGTCTGGCCTCCCTCCTCGCCGATCCACCCGGCGCGTGGGATGGCGTTTATGTCGCACGCTCCAAGTAGTCCGGAAAAGCTGGATCATGTCTGCTCAGAACAAGAACCTCTACCGACAGGAAGCACTCGACCGGCTGTCGTCTCCCGAACAGCTGGATGAGGCCATCGTCATCACCAGCCCCGGTGGCTGGGTGGCGCTCGCCGGGGTCGTGGTGCTGCTTGCGACCTTCGTCGCGTGGGGTTTCACGGCGAGTATTCCCACCCGCATCTCCGGCCAGGGCATTCTGTTTTACGGTGGGGGCCAGATCGTCGATGCGATCGCGGCCGCCTCAGGCTCGCTGACGCATCGGCATGCCGAACTCGGCGATCGGGTTCGCCAAGGCGACGTGCTGGCGGAAATCAGCCAGCCTGACATATCGACCCGTCTGGAGATGGCCGAGGCGCAGGCGAGCGCGGCGCGCGCGGCCATGGACGCCTTGCGGCGTGAGCAAAAGGTTCTGGGCGAGGCGCGGGGAGACAATGCCGAAGCCAGAAAGGCGGCTCTCGAAGCGCAGATCAGGGCGGCGGAGCAGCGTCGTGATGCCTATCGCGGGTTTGTCGAAAACCAGGAGAAGCTCGCCGCAGGGGGCGTCACCACCGCGAGCGCCGTTCAGCAGGCCCGGGAGCAGTTGTCGAACGCCAGCCTCGACATCGCCACGGCGCGCACCGGCTTGCTGACCCTTGCGGCGGAGCAACTGGCAGGTCGATCGGAGGATGAGCGCCGGCTGTTCGAACAGGAGCAGAAGGTTCTGGCAGCGGAAGCCGAGGTTCGCCAACTTGATCTTCAGCTTTCCACCTTCGGCAAGGTCACAAGCCCCACGGACGGAGTTCTGGTCGAATGGAAGGCCCCTTTCGGCGCCTACACGCCGGCCGGAACGCGGATCGCCTCGGTGGCGAGCGGTGACGGTTCGCTGCAGTTCATGCTCTACGTGCCTCCCGCGCAGGGCAAGCGGGTCAAGGTCGGCATGCCTGTTCACATCGAGCTTGGCGGCATGCAGAAGGAAGAGTGGGGCACACTTGTTGGACGCGTGACGTCGGTGTCGGACTTTCCGGTCACCCACGAGGGCATGCGGGCAATCCTACAAAACGACGCTCTCGTCGCCCGGTTCTCGAAGGAGGGAGCGCCCTTCGCCGTCCATGTCGAACTCGAGCGGGATGCGGCGACCGCCAGCGGCTACCGTTGGTCCGGAGGCACGGGAGCGCTGGCCAGCCTGAGCCCGGGGACCACCGGAACCGCCAAGGTTACCGTCGACAGCCGAAAGCCAGCCTCTTTCCTGCTTCCGTTCCTGAAGAAGGCTACCGGCCTATGATCGGGGCACAGGCTCTCAACCTGTTCGGCGTCGCCTCCGGCCGCAAGAGGACGCGGGCAACCCCGCAGATCCTGCAGATCGAGGCCGTCGAATGCGGGGCGACGTGCCTTTCGATCATCCTGGCCCATCATGGCCGATGGGTGACGCTTGAGGATATGCGCATTGCCGCGGGCGTCTCGCGAGATGGCACCAAGGCGAGCAACCTTCTGAAGGCTGCCCGCAGCTATGGCATGAATGCAAAGGGCTTCCGAAAGGAAGTCGACAATCTGGTCGATGTTCCCTGGCCGGCCATATTGCACTGGAACTTCAACCATTTCGTCGTTCTCGAGGGTATTCGAGGGAAAACGGCCTTCATCAACGATCCGGCGTCGGGTCGCCGAACGGTCTCGATCGCCGAGCTTGCGCAGGCCTTCACGGGCGTGGTGCTCGCCTTCGAGCCCTCGGAGGACTTCCGCCCCGCCGGGGAGCAGCCGTTGGCCTTGCCACTCATGCTCGATCGCCTCAAGGGCTCGAAAAAGGGCCTCCTCTTCGTTCTCCTTGCCTCACTCGCCCTGGTGGTTCCGGGCGTCGCGGTTCCGGTCTTCACGCGCGCATTCATCGATACGATCCTCGTCGCGCAGCAGGAGGACTGGCTTCTGCCGTTTGCCGTCGCCTTGCTCTTCGTCGTGCTGTTGCGCGGGCTTGCCACCGCGTTGCAGCAAGCCGGCCTCAGACGGCTGGAGATGAAGCAGGTGGTCGTGCCGTCGAGCAAGCTTCTCTGGCACATGCTCCTGCTGCCTGCCGAGTTTTACGCGCAGCGTCACCCCGGCGAACTCTCCGGTCGGCTCAGCGCCAACGAAAGGGTTGCCGATCTCCTGTCGGGGCGGTTGTCGTCTGCGGTCTTCAACTTGACCAGCCTTCTGGCCTACGCGGTCATCATGTGGATGATGAACCCGGTTCTCGCCGGCTGGATGTTCGCCATTCAACTGCTCTATGGCGTCGTCATCCATCAAGGGGGCAAGGTTCAGCGCACCCAGAGCACCAAGCTCGGTGTGGAAATGGGCTCGCTGCTCGCCGCCACACTCGGACCCATCCGGGCGATCGAGACCCTGAAGGCGTCCAACATGGAGGCCCAGGCCTATCGTCGGTGGACCGGGCTGCACAGCAAGGTGCTTGGCACCAGGGCGCGCCTGGCCCAGGCGCAGACCCTGATCAACGCCATTCCCGCCCTGATCCAGGCGCTCGCCAATGTTCTCGTTCTTGTAGTCGGAGCCATCGGCGTCATGAAGGGCCACATGTCGCTCGGCGCCCTCGTTGCCTTCCAGGGGCTTGCCAGAAATTTCAACGCGCCGATGCTTGAGCTCATCGGTCTCGCCGGTCAGATCCAGACCATCCGCGCCGATCTGGTGAAGATCGCCGACGTGAACCGGGCCAAGAGGATCGTCGAGGGCGACGTGTCCCTCGTGCCGGCCTCGAGCCGCGTCGAGCTCGATTGCGTCAGCTTCGGCTATTCTCCTCTCGATCCGCCTCTCATCCAGGACTTCTCCCTGAACTTGAAGCCCGGCGCCCGTGTCGCCCTTGTCGGTGGATCGGGGAGCGGCAAGACCACCATAGGCCGGATGATCGCGGGCCTTCAGAAGCCGTGGAGCGGCGAGATTCGCATCGGGGGCATCGACGCCGAGATGCTCGCGCAGTCGCGAAGATCCCAGGTGATCGGCTACGTCGATCAGGAGATATTCCTGTTCGAGGGGACGGTCCGAGACAACCTGACGCTCTGGGATAGCACCATCCCGCAGGACGCGCTGATCTCCGCCCTCTCCGATGCGGCGATCCTTGATGACGTGCTGATGAGGCCCGGGCAGCTCGATGCGCGGGTTGCCGAAGGCGGCCTGAACTTTTCCGGCGGGCAGCGCCAGAGACTGGAGTTGGCGCGGGTCCTCAGCGCCAACCCGTCCCTCATCGTGCTCGATGAAGCGACGGCCGCACTCGACCCGGTGACGGAGAAGCAGATCGACGACAACCTGCGCCGGCGCGGCTGCGGCTGTCTCATCATTGCGCACCGGCTCAGTACCGTCCGCGATTGCGACGAGATCGTCGTCATGAGCCGTGGCCGTATCGTGGAACGTGGCGACCACGACACGCTGATGCGGCTTGACGGAGAATATGCCCGGCTGGTGCGAGGGGGCGCCTGATGTATCAGAACGCGGATCCGGTGAAAGGCAGTCAGCCGCTGGCGCTCGTCATCGAAGGTGGTGGAAACAAGCCCCTGGCACTGGACGAGGGATTTGCCGCCTTCAAGTTGCTCCGCGGCTACGCGGACGTGTTCGTGCTCGATCACATCGGAGACGGGCGCCGTCACCTTTTTCGCCTGGAAAAGGGCGGCCTGCTTTTCTCGACGGCGTCCGCCTCGGAAGGATGTCTGGTCGCCATCGGCGGCCTTGGCTCCTGCTTCGAGCGGATCTCCATGGAGGAAGCAGTGGTGAAGGCTTCCGCGGTCGGCGAGTGGGTGCGCTGCATGAATGGCGCCCTCGGCCGCTCGCACGATTGGCCGAGCCACCTGGTGGACAGGGAGGCTCTCGACCTTCAGCCGGGAGAAACCTGTTCGGCGGCGGCCGGCGAGTTCGCCCTGGTCGTCGCCGACGAACCGGCATTCAGCTGGAACGGTCGTACCCTGGAACCTGCTTTGCCCTTTCCGCTCGCCGCGCCCGGCCAACTGGCGGCACGGAATGGCGGGCGCTTGCGTCCGATCGTCGAGCCGACCGGGCACGAGGTGGCCGAAGGCCTCGCCAATCTGTCCCGCATGACGGTGGAGACCGTTTTCGCCAGGTTCGAGTCGGAACGAGCGGAAGCGGGCAGGCGGCAGGACATCCAGGCGATCTCATCCGCCAACCGCTTTTCGGAGGCGCTCGGTACCCTTGCCAAGGTCGGCGGCAGCCAGGTGCCGATCCGCAATCCCTGGCATGCAGCGATCGAGGCGGCGATGAAGTCCCTCGGGCGACCGCTTGGGGTTCCTTCCGACGAGACGCGCCGAAAACTGGCGGACGCAAGGTCATTCGAGCCGATCCTGCGCGATCTGTTGCTCGATTACCGTGAGGTCGTCCTGAAGGACGACTGGTGGAAGCGGGACGGCCTGCCCATGCTCGGGGAGACCGTCGAGGGCGCCCCCCTGGCGCTGGTGCCGGCACGGCGGGGCGGATATCTGGCAATCGGTCTGGATGGACCTCGCAAGGTGGGTCCGGCTGTCGCCGCGACGCTACGGCAGAAGGCCCTCCAGCTCTATCCGCTGCTTGAGGACAGGCAACTCGGCTTCGGCGATCTCGCGCGTTTTGCGACGCGAGGGATGGGGGCGGAAGCGCGGCTGGTCGTCGTCACCTCGATCCTGGCCGCGTCCACCATGGCCTTGCTGCCGGTCGCCACCGGTATCCTGTTCGACACGGTCGTGCCGCTCAACGATCGCTCGGGTCTTTGGCAGGTTGCGCTGCTCCTCGTCGCCGCAGCGCTCGGGCAGTCGATCTTCGAGCTGACGCGCGCAATGGCCGTCGAACGAATTGAAGCCACGCTGGACGCCAGGATGCAGGCGGCGATCGTCTTGCGTCTCTTCCGGCTGCCCGCAAGCTTTTTCCAGCGATACGCGGTCGGCGAGCTCGGGCAGCGGACCCTGGGGTTGCAGGAGGTGCGCCAGCTTCTGACCGGGTCGACGCTCGCCGGCGTTTTCGGGCTGATCGGCACGGTGTCGGGGCTCGTCACCATGGCCTTCATCAACTGGCGGCTGACCCTTTTCTCGCTCGTCCCCATCCTGCTTACGGTGGCCGTTTCAGGGTGGATCGCGCGCAGGCAGCTGCAGCACGAGCGGGCTCGGTTCGAGCGCCGGGGCGGAAGCTTCCTGCTTCAGATCCTGGTTGGCTTGCCCAAGCTCCGGGCGGCAGCGGCCGAAATGCGGGCGTTCGCGGAGTGGACGTGGCGCACCGTGAACGAGCGCCGCGAACTGGAGGAGTCGCGGCGCTGGCAGGGCTGGCAGATGGTTGGCATTGCCGTTCTCGGTCCCCTGTCGCTGCTGT
>JAUVXG010000225.1 GCA_030603685.1 Pleomorphomonas sp. | reverse complement strand
GGCAAGACTGCCATCGTCGAGGGGCTGGCGCATCGCATCGTCAAGGGCGACGTGCCTGAGAGCCTCAAGGACAAGAAGGTGCTGGCGCTCGACATGGGCGCGCTGATCGCCGGCGCGAAATACCGCGGCGAGTTCGAAGAGCGTCTCAAGGCGGTGCTGTCGGAAGTGACGGCGGCCGAGGGCGGCGTCATCCTGTTCATCGACGAGATGCACACGCTGGTCGGCGCCGGCAAGGCCGACGGCGCGATGGACGCGTCCAACCTTCTGAAACCTGCCTTGTCGCGCGGCGAGCTGCACTGCGTCGGCGCCACCACGCTCGACGAGTATCGCAAGTATGTGGAAAAGGACGCGGCGCTCGCCCGGCGCTTCCAGCCGGTGTTCGTCGACGAGCCGACGGTGCCCGATACCATCTCCATCCTGCGCGGTATCAAGGAGAAGTACGAACAGCACCACAAGGTGCGCATCACCGATGCGGCTCTGGTTGCGGCGGCGACGCTCTCCAACCGCTACATCACCGACCGCTTCCTGCCCGACAAGGCCATCGACCTCGTCGACGAGGCCGGGTCGCGGCTAAGGATGCAGGTGGATTCCAAGCCGGAAGAGCTCGACGAGATCGATCGGCGGGTGATCCAGCTCAGGATCGAGCAGGAGGCGTTGAAGAAGGAAACCGACGCCGCCTCGCGCGATCGGCTGGAGCGGCTTGAGCGCGAACTGGCCGAACTCGAGCAGGAATCGGCGGCTTTGACCGCCCGCTGGAAGGCGGAGAAGGACAAGCTCGGCCACGCGGCGGAACTGAAGCGTCGGCTCGACGAGGCTCGCAACGATCTCGCCATTGCCCAGCGTAAGGGCGAGTATCAGCGGGCCGGCGAACTCGCCTATGGCGTCATTCCAGGCATCGAGGCCGAACTGAAGGCGACCGAGGCGGCGGCGGGGCAGGGTGACGGCATGCTGGAGGAGGCGGTGACGCCCGACCATGTGGCGCAGGTCGTCTCGCGCTGGACCGGCGTTCCCGTCGACAAGATGCTGGAAGGCGAGCGCGACAAGCTGCTCCGGATGGAAGACGAACTCGCCAAGCGCGTCGTCGGCCAGGCCGAGGCGGTGCATGCCGTCTCGACGGCCGTCCGCCGCGCCCGTGCCGGCTTGCAGGATCCGAACCGCCCCATCGGTTCGTTCATGTTCCTGGGCCCGACCGGCGTCGGCAAGACCGAACTGACCAAGGCGCTCGCCGCCTATCTGTTCGACGACGAGCACGCCATGGTGCGCATCGACATGTCCGAGTACATGGAGAAGCATTCGGTCTCCAGATTGATCGGCGCGCCTCCGGGCTACGTCGGCTATGACGAGGGCGGCGCGCTGACCGAAGCCGTGCGGCGCCGGCCCTATCAGGTCGTGCTGTTCGACGAGATCGAGAAGGCGCATCCGGATGTCTTCAACGTGCTTCTGCAAGTGCTCGACGACGGTCGGCTCACCGACGGGCAAGGTCGCACGGTGGACTTCAAGAACACGCTGATCATCCTGACGTCGAACCTCGGATCGGAGTATCTCGCGGGCCAGAAGGAAGGCGAGGACGTCGATGCGGTGCGCGAGCAGGTGATGGGCGTGGTTCGCTCGGCCTTCCGGCCGGAGTTCCTCAACCGGCTCGACGAGATCGTGCTGTTCCACCGCCTGAAGCGGTCGGAGATGGGCGCCATCGTCGACATCCAGCTCAAGCGTCTCGAAGCGCTGCTGGAGGACCGTAAGGTGACGCTGACGCTCGACGACAGCGCGCGGACGTGGCTGGCCGACAAGGGCTACGACCCGGTCTATGGCGCGCGGCCGCTGAAGCGGGTCATCCAGCGCCAGCTCCAGGATCCGCTGGCCGAGCGCATCCTGGCCGGCCATGTTCGCGACGGCGACACGGTGGCGGTGACCGGTGGCAGCGACCGGCTGCTGTTCTCGGAGATCCGGGACGTCGCGGCGTAAACGGAAACGACTGATGCATTCTCAGGCCGGCCGGGGAAACCCGGCCGGTTTTCTGTTCAGAACGCCATCGACCACAAGGCCGACACCGGCATGGCGATGATGAGCCCCGGCAGCATGTTGCCGATCGGGAACATCTTGATGCCGCAGATGCGGAGGCCGGTGGCCAGCATCATGACGCCGCCGGTGGCCGAGAAGTCGGCGACAATGTCCGGTGTGGTCAGCGGCATCAGAAGGGTGGCGCCGAAGGCCAGCGCCAGCTGGATGGCCATTTGCGGGACGGCGATGGTGGCGACCGACAGGCCGAGCGTCGTCGCGAAGATGGCGGCGGTCGGCAGGTCGAGGAAGGCCTTGGCGATCAGAACGCTGGGGTCGTGCGCCATGCCCTCGTTGAGCGCGCCGAAGATGCCGGCGCCGGAGGCGCAGAACAGCACGAGGATGGCGACGAAGCTTTCGATGAAGGCCTCGTGGGAAATGCCGCGCGGCGTTGTCGCCACTCTCTCCACGAGCCGTTTGGCGAGGCCGCCGATCAGCGAGAGGCTATCCTCGATGCGGATGAGTTCGCCGATGAGCGCGCCGAGCACGGTGGCGATCACCATCACCGGCATGTGGGAAACGTGGGAAATCAGCACGACGCCCATGGCCATCGACGATACGCCGAAGGCGAGCGGCATGCCGGTCCGGAGGCGTTCGGGCATGTGATGGGAGATAAATGCGCCGCCAAATGCGCCGAGGATGATGGCGGCGCCGTTGATAAAGGGTCCGATGATCATGAGGCCGTTCCGTTAGGGTCGGCCTTCTATAGCCCTCCGGCTGGCAACCGCCAGCCGGCTCACTCCGAATTGATAAATCCATCAGCTGTTTGCGGTGGGCAGCGTCTTGGCTTCTTGCCGCGTCTTGACGAGGCTGACCAGAACGCCGCCGGCGATCAGCGCGAAGGTGACGCCGAGCGAGATGGCGGCCGGGAACTTGTCGAGGCCCATCAGCTCGGCCACGAACACCTTGCTGCCGATGAACACCAGCACCAGGGCCAGCGCCGGCTTCAGATAGCGGAAGCGGTGGATCATCGCGGCGAGGGCGAAGTAGAGCGCGCGCAGGCCAAGAATGGCGAAGATGTTCGAGGTGTAGATGACGAAGGCGTCGGTGGTGATGGCGAAGATGGCCGGCACGGAATCGACGGCGAAGACGATGTCGGCCGCTTCGATCAGCACCAGGGCCAGGAACAGCGGCGTCGCGTGCAGGGCCATGCGGCCGCTGTCGGCGAGCGGCTTGCGGACGAAGAAGCGATCGCCTTCGAGCTCCTTGGTGACGTTGAGGTGGCGGCGCAGGAAGCCGACAAGCGGGTTCTTGTCGAGGTCGGGCTCCTTGTCCTCGGTGACCAGCATCTTGATGCCGGTCAGCACCAGGAAGGCGGCGAAGAGATAGAGGATCCAGTGGAACTCGGCGACCAGGGTAGCGCCGGCGCCGATCATGATGCCGCGCAGGACGATGACGCCGAGGATGCCCCAGAACAACGCCCGGTGCTGGTATTGCCTGGGAATGCCGAAGAAAGAGAAGATCAGGGCGATGACGAAGATATTGTCGAGCGCCAGCGTCTTCTCGATGACGAAGCCGGTGAGATAGGCAAGGCCGGAGTCGGCGCCGATGTGCCACCAGACGAAGCCGCCGAACATGAGGCCGATGGCGATGTAGCCGCCCGACAGGATGAGGCTCTGTCGGATGGAGATCTCCTCCGACTTGCGGTGGAGAACGCCGAGATCGAAGGCGAGCAGGAAAGCGACGAGGCTGAGAAAAGCAAGCCAGAGATAGAGCGGCGTGCCGAGCCAGGGCGTGGCGAGGAAAGCAAGGTCCAAGGTCGCGAACTCTGCCGGCGGGATGCGTCGACAAAGGTCCGACATCGCAGATGCGCCGGCGGCTTCTGCCAGAGGGGCCCGGACCTAACGGGTTGAGGCTGAGATGGGGCGGCGGTTGCCGGCGTTCAAGAGGTGTATAGGTATTTGCCCGTATTGCCGTCCGCGACGACGCGGTTAACCGCCGCTGGCCGGCGTGGCCGCACGGGCCGTCTGGCTTTCGCCGGCGAGCAGCGTATCGACGCGGTCGCGTTCCGCCTGGAAGGCGGCGAGCACTTCGCCGTCGAGCGTGCGGCCTTGGGGCAGCTTGATGCGGAGCGGATCGACCGGTGTGCCGTTGACGTGCACTTCGTAGTGAAGGTGCGGTCCGGTCGAGAGACCGGTGGTGCCGACATAGCCGATCACCTGGCCCTGCCGGACGCGTACGCCCTCCTTGATGCCCTTGGCAAAGCCGGTCTGATGGGCATAGGCGCTGGCGTAGCCGTTGGTGTGCTGGACCTCGATGTAGTTGCCGTAACCGTTCTTCCAGCGGGCGTAGGTGACGATGCCGTCGCCGGCCGACATGATCGGCGTGCCGCGCGGCGCCGCCCAGTCGACGCCGGTATGCATGCGCGTGACGCCGAGCAGCGGATGATTGCGGGCGCCGAAGCCCGAGCGGAAGGTGCCGCCCGACATCGGCTTGCGCATCAGGAACTTCTTGGCGCTCTTGCCGCTGTCGTCATAGTAGTCGATCGTGCCGTCGTCCGGCGCGCGATAGCGGTAGAAGCGGCGCTCCTTGCCGCCGAGCGTGATCGAGGTGAAGACGATCTCGCCGTTGTCGGTCTCCTCGCCGTCGTCGCCGAGCGTATAGACCATCTGGAAGCTGTCGCCCGGCTGAATGCGGGTGTTGAAGTCGAGGTCGAAGGAGAAGACGCGCACCAACTCGTCGATGAGAGCCGGGGGCACCCCATTCTTCAGCGACGTCTCGTAAAGGCTCTCGTAGAGGCGCGGCCGCGGGCTGTTCTCGTCGCTGTCGTTGCCGGCGATCGCCTGTTCGCTGGCCGGCGGTTCGTCGACGGCGATGTAGGACCCATCGTCACCGAGGCCGACCGAGCCGAGGTGGCCGCCGTCGCGGTAGACCGAGACGAGGATCGGTCGATAGCGCGCCGTCTCGTCGTCGGGGTCGGGCGCGAGGCGGATGTGAACCTCGTCGCCGATCTTCAGAAGGCGCAGGCGATCGGCCTTGTGGAAAGCGAGCACGATGTCGCCGGCTTCGTCGTCGGTCGCCTCGTTGTCGGTCAGCAGCTGTTCAAGCGGTTCGTCGGCCTCGACGGCGACGCGCCGGTCCTCGAAGGCGCTACCCGAACCCGAGGATGCCGGCTCGGCCGTGGTCGTCGGCACGAAGGACACGTTCTCGGGGACGATGCGCACCCCGAACTGGTCCAGCGCCGACGGTTCGGCAAAGCCGAAGTCGAAGCGCGACTGGTCGATCGGCGACAGCGAGGCCGTCTTGACGTTGGTGCCGTTGAGGAAGCTCGCCGCTTCGCGCACGATCCGCTCGGTCTGGGCGATGTCGAGCGGTATGGAGGCTTCGAGCGTCGGGTCGTTCACCGGGAAGTCGGTGACCTTCAGCATCATGTCGCTCTCGACGGCGGCGCCATAGAGCATCGCCTCGCCGCCTTCCGGGCTGCCGGCGTTGGCGTCGGCGAAGATGCGGAGCGGATTGTAGGGCGGAATGGGATCGGTGATCTCGGCCATGTCCGAGACCAGGGTGGTCGATACCTTGGCGAACGGCTTCAGGCGGATGATGTCGTGCTCGCCGTCCTTGGCGATGGTCGACACCTTGAGGATCTGCTTGGCCGGCTCGAGGCTGGCCTCGACGATCGGAAAGTCGCTTTTGGCGATCAGCTCGTTGTCCGGCGTCGGTACCACCACGGCGGAGCGCGTGACGGTGCCCGAGGGCTCGGCGATGGTCTCGCGGCCGTCGAAGGCTGCATAGAGTGCGCCGCCCATAAGGAAGGTCGAGGCAAAGGTCGCGAGCACCGTGCCGGTCAGCCACCGGATCGACACGCCACGCCGGTCGGGCAGGCCGCGAGCACCAGACGTCAGAAGCGGCGGCAAATCGCCGAGCTCGACGTTATCGTTCCGGTGCAGGGGACGCGCGGCATTCATGGATGGTGTCTTGCTTCCGCCCGTTGATGGTGGAGCGCTTGGGTCTTGTTCGCGGTCATACCGGCGAACCCTGGCGCCTTCCTTGAATTTGGCGGTGACTTTGCCGCCCGGTGTCGCGGCTTGTCAATGTCGGCTCCGCCGTTGGCGCCGCTTCTCCGGAGAAAAAGCGTCCGCGACTAACTCCGTCGGTGAAAAATGGGGCGGGAGTTGGGCGTAGGGGTGACGAATGGCGGGTTTCCGGCCCCGCTTGCGGGGTGGTGAAAAATAAGGCAGCGAAAAGTTCGCTGAAATTGTCGGCAACTTACCCGGCTTTGGTCGGTGGTGGGCAAAAATGTCCCGGAAATCAGCCGAAAGTCGACTTTCGCCTCCGAAAAACGCGTGTCACAAGACCGTGTTGACAGCCAGAACGGCGATCCCTATAAGCACGTTCATCGACGGCGGCGCTGCGGCGACGTGGTGCCGGCGAGTTTCTGTTGCCTGGTCCCGGCGGTGAGCTGAGGGCATTGAGGCGGCGGGTTTGAGGGGCTTGGTTCTCCTCGGT
>JAUVXG010000235.1 GCA_030603685.1 Pleomorphomonas sp. | reverse complement strand
CTCGAACGGGCGCTGGTCGAGGAGGCCTACCCGACGGTGCGCCGCACCGCCCAGCGGGCGCGCAAGCCGAAACGGATCGCCATCGTCGGCGCCGGGCTGGCCGGCCTCACGGCGGCGGCCGACCTCGCAATGAAGGGCCTCGCCGTCACCGTGTTCGAGGCGGAGGCCCGCCCGCTCGAACGCCTCCGCCACGACATCGACCCGGCGGTTCTGCCGCCGTCGGCCATCGAGGCCGACCTTGGGGCGCTCGTCGCGCTGGGCATCGACATCCGCTGTCGGCAACGGGTGACCGGCGGCACCGGCCCGTCGTCGCTCGACGATCTCATCGCCAGCTACGATGCCGTTCTTCTCGCCATCGGACCCGGCCCGGCCATCCAGTTTTCCGGAACCCTGCGCCTTACCTCTGCCGGGCGGCTCGATCTCGATCCGCAGACGCTGGCGAGTTCGCACCCGGCGGTGTTCGGCAGTGGCCTTCATACCGGTGACGGCGAATCCTATTCCGCCATCCTGTCGGTGCGCGACGGTCGACGAGCGGCGGTGTCCATCGATCGCTTCCTGCAGGGCGCCTCGCTGACGGCGAACCGCGCCGACGATACCGCCACCGGCACCTGCCTTTATGTGAACACGGCCCGCCATGCCAACGTGCGGCCCGTCGAGCCTTCCGACCCCGCCGCCGGCTACTGCCATTCCGAGGCCATGGAGGAAGCGGCGCGTTGCTTCCCCTGCCATTGCCTCGAATGCGTCAAGGCATGTGCCTATCTCGCCCACTACAAGACCTATCCCAAGCGGGCGGTCCGCGAGATCTACAACAACGACTCGATCGTCATGGGCAACCGCAAGTCCAACCGGATGATCGACAGTTGCGCCCTGTGCGGCCTTTGCGAAACGCTCTGCCCGAACGATCTGGCCATGGGCGACGTCTGTCTCGACGCGCGGCAAAGCATGGTGAAACGCGGTCACATGCCGGCGTCGCACCACGACTTCGCACTGCGCGACATGGCCTTCAGCCGGTCGGACGAGGTGGCCTTCGTTCGTCATCAGCCCGGCCACGAGCGAAGCGCCGTGCTGTTCTTCCCCGGCTGCCAGCTGCCGGCATCGGCGCCGCATCAGGTCGAGGCCGTCTATCGGCATCTCTGCGACCGGCTGCCGGGCGGCGTCGGCTTCATGCTCGACTGCTGCGGCGCGCCGGCCCACTGGTCGGGGCGGGAGGACCTGCATCAGGAGGTACTCGGCCATCTCCGCGCCGTCTGGGAAGAGCAGGGGCGGCCGCGCATCGTCACGGCCTGTTCGACCTGCCTGAAGCAGATCGGCGAGTTCCTGCCGGACATCCCCGTCGCCTCGCTCTGGACGGAACTTGCCGCCGTCGGCCTACCGGAGGCCGCCGCGCCACGACCCGTTGCCCGGCCGCTCGCCATCCACGATCCCTGTACCAGCCGGCATGCCCTCGACGTTCAGGCGGCGGTGCGCTCGATCGCCGCTTCGCTGGGCGCCGAGGTTCGCGAACTCACCGGCGCCGAGAAAACCACCTGCTGCGGCTACGGCGGCCTCGTCTCCTTCGCCAATCCGGAGGTCGGCAACGCCTTCGTCGACCGTCGGATCGAGGAAAGCGACGACGATTTCCTGGCCTATTGCGCCATGTGTCGCGACAACTTCGCCCGCCGCGGCAAACGCGCCCTTCATCTCATTGACCTTGTCTTTCCCTGTGACGACGATCCAGCGGCGCGGCCCGACCCCGGCTTTTCCGGCCGTCGTGACAATCGGTTGCGCTTGCGCCGCCGCCTTTTGCGCGAGCTCTGGGGAGAAAGCATGAGCGATCCCGTTCCACCCGTCACCCTGATCATCGCCGACGCCGTGCGTGCCGACATCGAACGCAAGCTGCTGCTCGTCGACGACATCGCCGAGGTGATTGCCGAAGCGCAAAGAACCGGGCGCATGCTGAAAGACAGGGCGAGCGGCCGCTACACCGCTTCCGGTCGCATCGGCACGGTGACCACCTGGGTCGAGTTCGAACCGATCGAAAGCGGCTTCCTCGTCCATCGCGCCTATGGTCATCGCATGCAGGTCGAGGTGAAGTCATGAGCGGCCTATCCGCAGAGGTTCCCGACCTCGTCTGTGCCCGCTGCGACAAGCCCCTGGAAATGCGAAAGGTCGAGGCGAGCTATCTTGGCCAGACCTTCCCGGTCGAGCTGCCCTGCTGTCCGTCTTGCGGCTTCGTCTACGTGTCCGAGGAGCTCGCCTCGGGGCGGATGCTGAAGGTCGAACAGGCGCTGGAGGACAAGTGACAGCGAAATCCCCGTCTTTTCAGGGCCTGTTCGGCTGTGGCTGCGTCGAGGGCGCCGCCGGCGAATGGCTGCGACCCGGCGACGGAGCGATCGTCAGGGAGTTGTTCGAGCGGTCGGGGCTTCGCCTCGGCGCCAAGGTGCTCGACGTCGGCTGCGGAGCCGGCGAGAGCCTCGCCTGGCTGGAGCGTCACGGCTACTCCGGCATCGGCGTCGACCGCGACGAGAGGACGCTGGCGATAGCCGCTTCGCGCGTGAAGTCGGCGCTTTTCCATGGCGACGGCGCGCGCCTGCCATTCGCCGATGGCTGTCTCGATGCCGTGCTCTCCGAATGCAGCCTGTCGCAGATGGCGGACCGCCCAGCGGCGCTCGGCGAGTGGTGTCGCGTGCTGAGGCCCGGTGGCCGATTGCTGCTTGCCGACGTCGATTGGCCGGTCGACGACGGACGAGACGGCCTTCGCGAGGACGTCGAGGCTGCCGGTTTTGCCGTTCTCGTCGATGAAGACAGGTCCGACGTGCTCGTCGGCTTTGTCGCTCGCTTCATCTTCCACTACGGCTCGCTCGATCCGCTGTGGGGTGAGCGCGGCTGCGCCGCCAACCGCCGGCCGCGTTACCGGCTGCTCGTCGCCGAGCGGACCGCCGAACCGACAGGGAGCGCGCATCCATGAGCGAGGAATCCTTTCGCGTCGCCGAGTTGCTGATCGACGATTTCAAGTGCAGCCACATTCTGATGCGGCTCGCTCTCGAAGCGCAGGGCCGCGACGATCCCGACCTTGTGCGCGCCATGTCCGGCCTTGCCCTCGGCATGGGGCAGGGCTTCAACTGCGGGGCGCTGTCGGCGGGCTGCTGCGTCATCGGCTATTACGCCGGACGCGGCGGTGATGGCGAGCAAGAGCATCCCGAACTGGCGGCCATGCTCGACGACTTCACCGGCTGGTTCAATGCAGCAGCCACCGGTCAGTATGGCGGGATCGACTGCTCTGCGATCATGCAGTTCGATGAAGGGCTGAAGCATGAGCGCTGCCCGGCATTGATCCTCGCCACATGGGCCAAGATCAAGGAAACGCTCGCCGACCATGGCGTAGATATCACGGTGACTCCACAGGAGGAGAAACCGTGAGTGATCCGGTCTTGTCTCGGCCGTCGAACATCGCCGTTGTGGTGCTGGCCGCCGGCTGGTCGTCGCGGATGGGCGCGCTGAAACCGCTGCTGGACTTCGGCAACGACACCGTTCTCGGACACGTGCTGTCGACCATCGAAGGCGCCGCCGTCGGGCCGGCCTATGTCGTCGTCGGCAACGAGGCCGAACGGGTGGCTTCGGCGGCGGTGGCCCATGGCGTGGTAGCGGTGGAAAATCCGGCCTTCGCCGACGGCATGATGTCCAGCATCAAGGCCGGAATCTCGGCTTTGCCCGATATCGTGGACGGAGCGATGATCCTGCCGGTCGACGTGCCGCTCGTCAGGGCGACGACGCTGAGACGGATTGCCGAAAGCGCCAGCAAGGGCGAGGCGCCCGTGCTTCGCCCGACCTTTCGCGGCCGCCCGGGACATCCGCCCTTCGTTCACCGCCGGCTGTTCGCCGAGATTATTGCCGCGGCGCCGAAGATGACGTTGCGCGACATTCTAGACCGTCATCAAGACGAGGCTCAGTCGGTCGCCGTGATCGATAGCGGCATAGTGCGCGACATGGATTATCCGGACGACTATCGCCGCCTGGCCGTGTCGTTGCCCCAACGTCACCACCCCGACGAGGCGGAGTGCGAGGCGATGCTGGAGGCTGCCGACACGCCGGAACCGACGCGTCGCCACTCCCGTGCCGTCACGCGTCTGGCCGTCGACATCGCCGCCCGACTGATCGCCAAGGGGCACGCTCTCGACATCTCGGCCGTGCGGGCCGGCGCCCTCCTGCACGACATCGCCAAGGGCGACCCCGACCACGCGGCGGCCGGTGCCCGGCGTGTCGCCGCCTTCGGATTTGCCGAGGAGGCCGAGATCGTCGCCGTTCACATGGAATGCGCCATTGGTCCGGGACAGGCGGTCGATCCGCGTCACGTGGTGTTTCTCGCCGACAAGCTTGTCAAGGGAGAGCGCCTCGTCGGGATCGAGGAGCGGTTTGCGCCGGCGTTTGCGGCCTTCGCCTCCGATCCGGCCGCTCTGACCAGCGTTCGGCGCCGCCATGCTGCCGTCGAGGCCGTGCTCGCGGCGGTCGAAGCGCTGACCGGTCCTCTCGATGCCGCTCGCGGCGTCGGCGAGCCTGAAACTCCGGCGGAGAGCGGGCGATGAACGGGCCGTTCCGTCTGTCCTTCGGTAGGACACGCAGCGTCTGTCCCGAGTGTCTCAAGACCATTCCGGCCGAGCGCGTCGCCATTGGCGACACGGTTTATCTCGACAAGACCTGTCCCGAGCACGGCCGCGTCGTCACGCCGGTCTGGCGGGGCTTGCGCAGCTATGACATCTGGTACCGCAGTCGTCGCAACACGGCCTCTCCGGTCACCGTGGCGACGGTTGTTGCCGAGGGTTGCCCAAGGGACTGCGGCCTCTGCGCCGATCATCGCCAGCAGAGCTGTTGCGTGCTGATCGACGTGACGTCGCGCTGCGATCTCGTCTGTCCGGTCTGTTTCGCCTCGGCGGGCCGGCACGGCGTCGACATGCCGATCGATGAGATCGCCATGACCCTCGACGCACTGAGGGCGGGCAGCGGCCAGGTGCATGTCCAGCTCTCCGGCGGCGAGCCGACGGTACGTGACGACCTGCCGGAGATCGTCGCGCTGGTCCGGGCCAAAGGTTTCGACTTCGTCCAGCTCAACACCAACGGCATCAGGATCGGCCGCGAGCCGAACTATCTCGCCGCGCTAGCCGACGCCGGCCTCGACTGCGTCTTCCTGCAGTTCGACGGTGTCAGCGACGCCGTCTATCGGCGGCTGCGCGGCCGCGATCTGTTCGCTGCGAAGCGGCTCGCCATTGAAAGCGCGCGCGCCGCCGGCATCGGTGTCGTTCTGGTGCCGACGCTCGTTCCTGGCGTCAACGTCGATGAGATTGGCGCCATCGTCGATTTCGCCAAGGGCGAAATGCCGACGGTGCGGGCCGTGCACTTCCAGCCCGTTTCCTACTTCGGGCGCTGTCCGGATACGCCCCGCGACGGGGACCGGATAACGCTGCCCGAAGTGATGCAGGCGCTGATCGACCACTCGCAGGGCACCATACGCCTTGAAGATTTCAACCCCGGTTCGGCCGAGAACCCGTTCTGTTCGTTCAGCGGACGCTTCACCGTCGACCGCTCGGGCCGCTTCGTCGCCGATCCCGAACCGGTGTCCGGCGGTTGCTGCGGTTCCGCCGCGGGAGAAGCCGCGGCGGAGGGGAGCTGTTGCGGCACGGCTTCCGGGCGGTCGCCGGAAATGGCCCGCGCTCAGCGCTACGTGGCCGGTCAATGGAAGAGCGCGCCGCCGGATGAAGCGCCAGCCTCGGGGCTCGAAGCCTTCGACGCCTTTCTGGAACGGCAGGGGCGCCGTCTGTCGCTGTCGGCCATGGCCTTCCAGGATGCCTGGACGCTCGACCTCGACCGCTTGCGCCAGTGCTACATTCACGTGGCAAAGTCCGACGGCCGGGCGATCCCGTTCTGCGCCTACAACCTGACCGATCTCGACGGCCGGTCGCTCTATCGCGAGCCGTCGACATGAACGGGCTG
>JAUVXG010000179.1 GCA_030603685.1 Pleomorphomonas sp. | reverse complement strand
CATCTCGCTCGACGCGTCGGTCGACACCCGTGCGGCCGGGACCAGCGACGACCTTACCAAGTCCGTCTCCTATGCCGACATGGCCGACGTCGTGGTCGACATCGCCACGACACGCCGCTTCAATCTGCTGGAGGCTCTGGCCGAGGCGATTGCGACCGACATTCTCGCTGCCTTCCCGCTCGTCGAGGCGATCAGCGTCTTGATCGAGAAGCCTTCGGCGCCGGTGCCGCACGTGCTCGACACGGTGTCGGTGGAGATCACCCGGAGTCGGACCGATGGCTAAGGCGGCGCTCAGCCTCGGCGGCAACATAGGCGACGTGCGCAAGACGATCGCGGAAGCGCTGCGCCTCCTCGAAGCGGCAGGCGTGAAGGTGGTGGCCCGCTCGTCGGACTACCGCACGCGCCCCTGGGGCAAGACCGATCAGCCGGACTTCACCAACGTGTCGGCCGTCGTGGAAACGACGCTCACCCCACTTCTGTTGCTCGCCACCTGCCTTGACGTGGAACGGCAGCTCGGACGCGTACGTCACGAGCGCTGGGGACCGCGCCTCATCGACATCGACCTCATCTCCTATGACGACGTCCACATGGAAACTCCGGAGCTGACTTTGCCGCATCGGCACGCCCACGAGCGCGGCTTCGTGCTGATTCCTCTTGCCGAGATTGCTCCGGACCTCTTGATTGGCGACAGGACCGTCGCCGATCTGGCGGCCCGATTCGCGGATGACTCGATCCACAAGCTTTGAGGCACCGGAGACTCGCATGACCGCACTACAGGTAACCGTCGCAACGGCGGACGAGGCGCAGACTGCGATCGCTGCCGGTGTGACGATGCTTTTCGCATCTGGCGAGGTTGCAGAGGCGGCGTCTCCCCTTTCCGCCGCCGCGCTCCGCGCCATACTGGCCGTCGCCGACGAGAGGGCGGAAGTCGCAGCGGCAGCGGGCGGCCTGGAGGCCGATGGTCTGGCCGACCTGGCTTCGACGGGCGTCACGGCGCTTGTCCTGCCGGTGCCGATGGGCGATGCGGGCGCCGCCCTGCTGTCGCGGATCGGTCGTTCGCTGGCCGCCAGCGTCAAGCTGATCGCCGCCTTTCCACCCGAAGCCGGCCCGGACTTCGATCTCCTGCCGGTCGCCGCCATTGCCGGCTTTTCCGGGGTCTGGCTCACCGCCCCCGAAGCGAGCGACGGGCTGACCAAGGCCATCAAGCTGGCCGACATTGCCCGCTTCATCGCGGCAGCGCGCCGGTCGAAGCTGACGGTCGGCCTTTCGGGCGGCTTGCGTGTCGTCGATGTCGGAACGTTGCTGCCGCTTCGACCGGATCACCTCGGCTTCCGCGCTGCCGTTTCGGAGGATGAAGACCCGGCGAAGTCGCTCGACCCGGCGCGCATCCGCGCCGTCGCCGCCGCCTTCGCCATCCACTCGATCCGCCCGGCGCCCGACGAGGACTGAAAGGCTCACCATCTGCGCTTGAAGAGGTCAGGCGATCCAGCCGCTTTCGAGCGCCGATGCCCATTCCTCCCGTCCGGCCTCGCGCGCGAGGCGAACGACATTGGCGGTGTCGTAGGGTACGGCGTAGTGCACCACCGCCCAACCGCTGGCGCGCTTCTCGGCGACGGCGTAGCGGGCTTCCGGCGCCCCGACCTGCATGATGTGAACCGGCGCGTCGTCGGTGTACCCCTGCAATCCGACGCTGCCGGGATTGACCACGACGGCGCCTGACTTCAGGCGAACGATGCGCGGTATGTGCGTATGGCCGCAGAGCAGCAGGCTCGACGATCCAATCGCTGCCGTTGCCCTGCGTGCGCGATCCTCCACCAGATCACGGTCGGCAAGCCGCATGCGACCGCCCTCGACCGTTTCGAGCCAGTATTCAACGTCGGAAGCCGGCGTGCCGTGCCAGGCAGTCACCGGGCCGACGGAGAGAGAGGACGGCAACCCCTTCAGCCAGGCAATATGGGCGCCCGAGAGCTGATCGTAGGCGCGGCCGTCCGACAGCCCCATTTCCGACCGGGGCGTCGTGACGAGCGCCCTGTCGTGGTTGCCGGCGATGCAGGAGATCGATGATGCCATCAGCATGTCGGCGGTGCGGCGCGCTTCCAACGGTCCCGAGAGATGGTCGCCAAGGCAGAGCGTGGCATCCACAGAACGGCCCGCGAGATCGTCGAGCACGGCCGTAAGCGCGTCGGCATTGCCATGGATATCGGAGAGAATAGCGATCCGCATGAGGGGCCTCCATGAGCTTTTACAAGGACTAGCGGATTCCGGCCAGCGCTCCAACAGTTCGTCCCCGGCGAATCATGTCGGCACATGGGCGGGCACTCCGGAATCAGAAGAGCCTCGCGGCAAACCGCGAGGCTCCAAATCAGACCGATAGCTCCACTCAGGCCAGACGCGCCAGAGCCTCGCGCACCTTGGCGAGCCGCTCCGCATATCCCTCACGCTTGGCCTTCTCCTCCTCAACCACCTCTTCGGGGGCCTTGGCGACGAAGGCGGCGTTGCCGAGCTTCTTGTCGATGCGTTCGATCTCGCCGATCAGCTTGCCCTCCTCCTTGCCGAGGCGGACGCGCTCGCCGTCGAGATCGACCACGCCGGACAGCGGCAGGGCGATGACGCCATCGGCGGTGACGATCTGTGCCGACTGGCCCGGCGCGGCGTCGGCGGTGGACACCTCCGACACGCGAGCGAGACGCAGGATGGCCGGCGTGTGGGTGTTGAGCCAACCCCGGACCTTTTCGGACGCGCCGACCAGAACCAGCGGCAGCAGCGTGGCCGGCGCAACGTTCATCTCGGCGCGCACCGAGCGGATCTCGGTGATGACGTCGATCAGCCAGTTGATCTCGTCGGCGGCGTCCGTCGTCTCGCGGCTGCCCTCCGGCCATCTCGTCAGAACCAGAAGATTGTCGCGAGCCGGGCCGGTCTCGCCGGTCTTGGCCCAGAGCTCCTCGGTGATGAACGGCATGAAGGGATGCAGCACCTTCAGGATCTCGTCGATCACCCAGGCGCAGGTGGCGCGCGTCTCGTCCTTGGCCGCACCATCCTCACCGGTGAGGACCGGCTTGGTGAACTCGAGGTACCAGTCGCAGAAGGCGTTCCAGACGAAGCGGTAGATGGCGCCGGCCGCATCGTTGAAGCGATAGGCGTCGAGCGCTTCCGACACCTCGGCCTGCGTCTTGCGCACCTCGGTGATGATCCAGCGGTTGAGCGTCTCGGTCGCCTTGTCCGGGTCGAAGCCGGCGACGCGAACGCAGCCGTTCATCTCGGAGAAGCGGACGGCGTTCCATAGCTTGGTCGCGAAGTTGCGATAACCGCCCACACGGCTGGTCGCCAGCTTGATGTCGCGCCCCTGCGCGGCCATGGCGGCCAGCGTGAAGCGCAGGGCGTCGGCGCCGAACTCGTCGATCAGATTGAGCGGATCAATGACGTTGCCCTTGGACTTCGACATCTTGGCGCCCTTCTCGTCGCGGACGAGGGCGTGGATGTAGACATCCTTGAAGGGCTCGGTGCCCATGAAGTGCTTGCCCATCATCATCATCCGGGCGACCCAGAAGAAGATGATATCGAAGCCGGTGATCAGCACGTTGGTCGGGTAGTAGCGCTTGAGCTCCGGCGTCTCATCCGGCCAGCCAAGCGTCGAGAACGGCCAGAGAGCCGACGAGAACCAGGTGTCGAGCACGTCCTCGTCGCGCTTCAGCTCGACCGCCTTGCCGTAGTGCGCCTTGGCCTCCTCCGCGGCGGCGGCCTCGCTCTCGGCGACGAACACCTTGCCGTCCGGCCCGTACCAGGCAGGAATCTGGTGGCCCCACCAGAGCTGGCGCGAGACGCACCAGGGCTGGATGTTCTCCATCCAGTCGTAATAGGTCTTTTCCCAGTTCTTCGGCACGAAGGTGGTGCGGCCTTCCTTCACGGAGGCGAGCGCCGGCTCGGCCAGAACCTTGGCGTTGACGTACCACTGGTCGGTCAGGAAAGGCTCGATCGGCACGCCGCCGCGGTCACCATGCGGCACCTGATGGACGTGCGGCTCGATCTTGTCGAGAAGGCCGGCGGCCTCGAAGGCGGCAACCACCAGCTTGCGCGCCTCGAAGCGATCCTTGCCGTGCAGACTCTCGATGGTCTGGTCGAGCTCGGCGGACGGCGCCACGCCTTCGAGGAAGTCGGCGTTGTCCTTGAGGACCATCGCCGCCTCGACGTCGAGAACGCTGATCGGCTTGCAGCCCTGACGCTTGCCGACCTCGAAGTCGTTGAAGTCGTGCGCCGGGGTGATCTTCACCGCGCCGGTGCCCTTGGTCGGGTCGGAATACTCGTCGGCGACGATGGGGATCAGGCGGCCAACCAGCGGCAGCTTGACCTTCTTGCCGACGATCGCCTTGTAGCGCTCGTCGGTCGGATGAACGGCCACGGCCGTGTCGCCCAGCATGGTCTCGGGGCGGGTGGTGGCGACGACGATGTAGTCGCGCGTCTCGAACTCGGTCGGCTTGCCGGCCTCGTCGAAGGCGATCGGATGCTGGTAGGTGGCGCCACCCTCCAGCGGATAGCGGAAATGCCAGAGGTTGCCCTTGATTTCCGTCTGCACGACTTCAAGGTCGGAGATAGCGGTGAGCAGCTTCGGATCCCAGTTGACGAGGCGCTTGTCCTTGTAGATCAGCCCTTCGCGATAGAGCTGGACGAACACCTTCAGCACGGCCTTGGACAGGCCGGCGTCCATGGTGAAGCGCTCGCGCGACCAGTCGCAGGAGGCGCCAAGGCGCTTCAACTGCCCGACGATGGTCCCGCCCGACTCGGCCTTCCACTCCCAGACGCGCTTGACGAACTCCTCACGGCCGATCTGGCGGCGGTGGATCTGCTTCTCGCCAAGCTGGCGTTCCACCACCATCTGGGTGGCGATGCCGGCATGGTCGAGGCCCGGTTGCCAGAGCACGTCGAGACCGCGCATGCGCTGCAGACGCACCAGAATATCCTGCAGCGTGTTGTTGAGCGCGTGGCCCATGTGCAGCGAGCCGGTGACGTTCGGCGGCGGGATGACGATGGTGAAGGTGTCCTTGCCCGGCTGCTTGCCGGCGCCGGCGGCGAATGCCTTCGCATTGTCCCAGGCCTTGGCGATGCGCGGTTCAACGTCCGCCGCTTCGAATGTCTTTTCCAGCATGATCCGACGTCTTTTTCCTGTCGTCTTTGGGTGAGCGACGGTTAGCCGCTACGCCCCCGAAAATCAACAAGAAGCGCCTTTTCAGCCGTCAAAACCGGTCGAACCCGCCGTGGCGATCCGCTGCGCGTCGCATCCCCGCCTCGGTCATCCGGCCATCGATGAACCCGATATCCCTCAACATGTGATCATTGAACTCGTCGAGACGTTGACCACGCCACCATGCCAAGGGGGCGAGCATGTCGGCGAGCGCAGCCGACGCGGACAGAAAGCCGACGCGCCAACGGGCGCGCCGGACCATGGAATGATCCACGCATGCCATTATCGTTCCCCTTGATCCGTTAATGCCGTGAAGGCAATATCCGCCAGAAAACCGAATGTTTCCAATCGAACATCCGATCTTACCCATAAAGAGAACTTATCCATGAAACTCGGCCGGCAGATGCCGCTCAATGCGCTGAGGGTGTTCGAGGCGGTCGCACGACTGATGAGCTTCACCCGCGCCGGCGAGGAACTGGGCATGACGCAGACGGCGGTGAGCTACCAGGTGAAACTGCTGGAAGGCGTGCTGGGCGAGCTCCTGTTCCGCCGGCTGCCGAGACGGATCGAACTGACCGAAGCCGGGGAAAGGCTGCTGCCCAAGGTCAGCGAGGCCTTCGTCCTTCTCGGAGAGGCCATGGCGGCGGCACGAACGGCCGTCGACGAACAGCTCGTCATCAATACCACCGCCACATTCGCCAGCCATTGGCTGGCGCGCCGCATCGGCAACTTCCAGCTCGGCGCCCCAAACATTGCCGTGCGGCTCATCACCGACACGACGCCGATGGATTTCAGCCGCGACCCGGGAGATGTGGCGATCCGTTTCGGCAAGGGAAACTGGCCGGGCCTTGTCGCCCATCACGTCATGGACCTCGACTTCGCGCCGATGCTCAGCCCGTCTCTTCTCGACTGGGTCAAGCCGCTCGACGGCCCGCGCGACCTGCTGAAGTGCAAGATCATCGATCCCGGCGATCCATGGTGGCGGCTGTGGTTCGACGCTGCCGGCGTGCCCGACGCCGATCTCGAAGGACGGCAGCGCAATCGGTTCGGGTCGCAGGCCCTGGAGGCCAGTTCGGCCATCGCCGGCCATGGCGTCGCCATCCTGACGCCGGCCTTCTATCGCGAGGAACTGGCGAGTGGCAGACTGATCATGCCTTTCGACCTCGTTTGCAGCGACGAGTCCGCCTATTGGCTGGTCTACCCCGATAGCCGCCGAAGCCAGCCGAAGATCCGGGCGTTCCGAGACTGGATGCTGAGGGACATCGAAAGGAACCCACCATAGGCAAGCACTTGTTAACCGTAATTTTGTGAGATTCCCGCGCCTGGATTCGGCCGGAGGCACGTCTAAAGCTGCAGAGGGAGTTTTCCCGGAGGCAGCAGATGTCGTCGCTATCCGCCCTGACCGGCAATGCCAGCAACCTCGCCGCTCTTTTCGGCGCTTCGAACCAAAAGCAGAGCGCCTCGGCAACCACGGCCTTTGCGCCACCGCCTTCGTCTGACGGTCAGGATAGCGGCTCGGCGTCCGGCACGACCTCGACGAGTGGCGCCTTTTCCACCTTCGCCGGCGACATGCAATCGGCCATGCTGTCGCTTCAGGAGAGCATGGGCGACGCCGGGACGATGCCGCCACCGCCGCCGCCACCAGAGATGAGCACCGACACCGAAGCGGCGAGTTCCGAAGCCACGTCTTCGACGAACACCACCGAGACGACGGCCTCGACAGATGACAGCACATCGGAAACAAGCGACGCGTCATCCTCCGGAGGAGCGTCCGGGGCCGCGGGCACCAGTGAGAGCAAGGAAGTGGTCAGCACGACCTATCTCGACAATCCCGACGGCAGCACCACCATCACCGTGACCTATTCGGACGGCTCCACAAGCGTGACGACAACCGGTGGCCAGGGGCAATCGGCTTCGGCGCCCGATGCGTCGCAGCCCGAAATGCCGCACAGTTTCGGCAATGGGAACGGCGGCAACCTGTCACAAGTGGTGAGCAACATCTACGCGAGCGTCGCCAACAATGCCGCCGCGTCCTATTCGGCCGGGATCGCCGCCTGACGGATCGAACAACTGTTCGTCAGCCAACCGAAGCGCGTGGCCCGAGGAGAATGACCGCAGCGCCGACAAGGGAGATCGCCGCTCCGATCACATCCCAGCGGTCTGGCGCCTGCCGTTCCACCGCCCAAAGCCAGAAAAGCGAGGCGGCTACATAGACGCCGCCATATGCGGCGTAGGCCCGACCGGCCGCCGCGCTGTCGATGCGCGTCAAAACGAGCGCGAACAGGATCAGGGACAGCACACCAGGCAGAGTCCAGAGCGCGGTCTTGCCAAGGCGCAACCAAGCCCAAAAGGCAAAGCAACCGGCAATCTCGAAAAAGGCGGCAAGACCCAGAAGGAGGACGGACCTCACGACCTTCAGCGGCCGCGTGAGACACGTTCGATCTCGGCACGCACCAACCGTTCGACGATCACCGGAAGGTTCTCATCGAGCCATGCGCGCAGCATCGGCCGCAGCATCTCCTTGACGAGATCATCGAGCGTTCGCGCGTTGGCCGCAAGCACCGTGTGGCTCAGTTGTCCGAAAGCCGATTGCACGGAAGCACTTGCCGCCGCGGAGACCAGCCGTTCCTCGGTTTCCGGGTCCAGCGTCGGATGAACGCGCGACGCATCCGCCTTCGGCGGTTCGGAACGGCGCGACGGTTCCGGTTCCGTTTCGGCAAAGGCAACCTCTGCCTCGTCGTCCTTCAGCCCTTCCACCAGTTCCAGCGGTTCAGCCTCGTCGAGAGTGGCGACATCCGCGAGGTCGAGCACTTCCGGCTCGTCACCATCGTCGGCGTCATCCACATCCATCTCCGGTTCTTCCTCGTCGTCGCCCGACTGGGCAAACAGCTTGTCGAGGTCTTCTTCGGAAATGTGCTCGTCTTCGAGCGCCGGCTCGGCCATCATCTCGACCTCCGGTTTCGGAGCGGCCACCTTGGCTGGAGCCGGCTTGGGTGCCGCGGCTTCCTTGCCATCGGGCTCGTCGGCAATGATCCGCCTGATGGAAGCCAGGATCTCTTCCATTGAAGGTTCGGCGGACGCAGCTGCCTTGGCCATTGGTCTACTCCGAGTGGGTCGCCCCACCACCAGTTACACGATCGATCAATGCCTTCTTCCGCACAACACGTCCGGCGATCGACTTGCCTCCGCCCCCAACGGAGGAGCCGAACGCCAAACAACGCGGCGGTCAACCGGCTAAATACCGGCCACAAGCCTGATTCGACTCTTGAAGTATAGATTAGTTAACGCTGCTGAAAACGGTTTGCGTCGGCGAAGTGCCGGTTATCCCCGGCACCTACCGTCCAAATGCCTCAGCGACCGTCCGGCGTACGCAGCCCGATCCACTTGTCTCGGACCTGCTCGTAATGGTGTTCCGGCTTGTACGCCTTGACCTTGAGGCCGAGCCGTTCGCGATCAAGACGACCCATGGCGGCCGCGACGCTGTAGCTCGCCACCACGAACTGAGCCTGGGCCCCAACCTCCGACAGACGGGCGTCGATCAGGGTGCTCTGGGCATTGAGGACATCCAGGGTGGTCCGCTGGCCGACCTTCTGTTCCTCGACGACGCCTTCGAGCGCCAACCGGCTCGCCTTCACCGAAGCTTCGGCCGCGACGATCTGGGCTTTCGCCGACTCAAGGGCGCTCCACGCCTGGGCAAGCGCCGCATCGACCGACATGCGCGCCACGTCGACCTGAAGCTTGGCCTGACCGAGCTCTTCCTTGGCCTGACGGACCGTGGCGTATTCCGCACCGCCTTGGTAGATCGGAATGGAAAGCACGGCCGCAACCGAGCCCTCAAGCGTGCGTGCGCGCTCGGGCGTAGTGGGATCGGCGGAAACGTTGCCTGCGAAGGCGCTGCTCACCGTTCCCTGAAGAACGAAGCTCGGCAGCAGAGCGCCTTCCTGGATCTCGACGTTGTAGGACGCCGTATCGGCATTGTAGATCGCAGCACGGATCATCGGATGCTCGGTGCGCGAGGCATCAATGGCGGCCGAGAGCTTGGCCGGAAGCAACTTGGTGATCGGACCGGGCGAGCGAAGCCCCTTGGGCTCATGGCCGACGACCTTGACGTAGTTGGCCCGCGCCGTGAGCAGATCGGCTTGCGCCGCGCTGACGGCCGCCGTGGCCGCAGCCAGCGCCGCCTGAGCCTGCGAGACGTCCGTCCTAGTGCCCTCGCCGACCGAGAAACGATCGTTGGAGGCCCGTACCTGCTCCTGCAGGAAGGCGACGTTGGACTGGCGCAACTCGAGCACCTGCCCGGACAGAATGACGTTCATGTAGGCGGACGCCGTGTCGAGCAGGGTCGACT
>JAUVXG010000172.1 GCA_030603685.1 Pleomorphomonas sp. | reverse complement strand
GGAGAGTAGGTCGCTGCCAGGCCTGCAAAGGACAAGACAACAACACAAACCACACGAACAATCCTCTTCACAAACGACAGAACAACTAAAGCCCTCCGAGAGAAATCTCCGGAGGGCTTTTTGCTGTGTGGCCGGCTGAAGCGAAAAAAAGCCGCCCGGCACCACGAACCTCGCCGAGCGATGGCCGGCGTCCGCCCAATACAGCGTGGGCACGACCCGTGTCAGCCATGCTCTCTCTGGGCACCCCAGCCCGGACGCATCGGCGGTCCTTCACCACAAGGTGAAGCCGACTGTCTGCCATCCTCGGAACCGACTTGTCCATCTGACGTTTCATTCACGGTTCCCCGAACCGAGACCAAGTTAGACGTGAAGGGAGACAGTCATGGGTTCCACTACCGACAAGATCAAGGGCTATACGAACGAAGCCGTCGGCAAGGCCAAGCGGGCCGCTGGCGAGGCGCTTGACGATCCCGAGATGAAGATCGAGGGCGACGCCCAGGAAGCCAAGGGTGACGCCCAGAAGGCCGTCGGGAAGGGCAAGGAGGCCGTTAAAGACACCATCGACAAGGTCTGACCGACTTTGCCTCCGCGTTTCCATGACGCTGCCGGTCCTTTTGGAGCGGCAGCGTCTTTTTTGTCGATCAAGATCTGCCGCGCGCAGCTGGCGCGCTCCTGAGTTCGAGGCCGCAAATGGTCCAGAGAACGTTGCTGCAGGCATTCCACTGGTACTATCCCGGAGACGGGCGTCTTTGGCCGGATATCGAGGAGAAGGCGGCTTCACTCGCCGACATGGGCATCACGGACGTTTGGTTGACGCCGGTTTACAAAGGGTCAGCAGGAGGACAATCGGTCGGTTACGACGTCTACGATCTGTTCGACCTCGGCGAGTTCGACCAGAAGGGTGGGGTTCCCACCAAGTATGGCGACCGGACCGGGCTGGAACGTGCCGCGCATGCCCTCGAAGAAAAGGGCATCGGCGTCATCTACGACGTGGTGTTCAATCACAAGATGGGGGCCGATGAGACCGAGCGGGTGCAGGTGCATCGCGTCAATCCCGACAATCGGGAGGAAATCGACGCCGAGACCTTCGAGGCCACGGCGCACACGCGATTCACCTTTCCGGGACGACAGGGGCGCTATTCCGAGTTCATATGGGACGCCAAGTGCTTCAGCGGCGTCGATCGCATCGAGGATCCGGACGAGAACGGCATCTTCAAGCTCGTCAACGAGTATGATGACGGCTGGAGCGTCGAAGTCGGTGAGGAGTTCGGCAACTTCGACTACCTGATGGGCTCGGATATCGAATTCCGCAACAAGGCCGTGTACGAGGAGCTGAAGCACTGGGGGCGCTGGCTGATGGACGAGCTGCCCTGCGCGGGCTTCCGCCTCGATGCCGTCAAACACATTCCGGCCTGTTTCTTTCGCGACTGGATCGGTCACATGCGAGAGAGTGCCGGCAAGGACCTGTTCGTCGTCGCCGAGTATTGGCTTCCGGATCTCGATGCGCTGCGCAGTTACCTCGATCTGGTCGATCAACAGCTCATGCTGTTCGACGTGGCCTTGCACTACAACTTCCACGATGCCTCGAAAGGTGGCGCTGATTACGACCTGCGTACCCTGTTCGACGGCACGCTGGTCGGCGCCATGCCGGAGCATGCCGTGACCCTGGTCGCCAACCATGACACGCAGCCGCTGCAATCGCTGGAGGCGCCGGTCGAGCCATGGTTCAAACCGCATGCCTATGCCCTCATCCTGCTCCGGGAGCAGGGTGTGCCTTGCGTGTTCCATCCCGACCTCTATGGCGCCAAATACACCGACAAGGGCGGGGACGGCGAGGACCACGAGATCGAGATGCCGGCGATCGCCTGCCTGCCGGCGTTGATTGGTGCACGCCAGCGCTTCGCTCACGGTTCGCAAACGGATATTTTCGATGATCCGAACTGCATTGCCTTTGTCCGACACGGAACAACAGAGGCGCCCGGCTGCGTGGTCGTGATGACCAATGCCGGCGAGGCCGCAAAGTCCGTAGAACTGGGGCAGGAGGTGGCTGGCGTCGTCTTCCGCGATTTCCTTGGACATCGCGACGACGAGGTCACCACCGACGAGACGGGGCGTGCAAGCTTCCCCGTGAACGCCGGTAGCGTCAGTGTCTGGGTGCGCAGCGACGCGCTATAGTTTGGCGATTGATGCTTCGGCCCTTGCAAGCGCCGCGTTTGCGACCGTGAAGAAGGAGATATCGGTTGACTTCAGAAACGCTCCCGCCGAGCCCCATGGGCAAGCTCCCGGCCGCATTCGCCGCCGTTGCCCCGGTCGCGTTGGCGGCGATCATCGGCAATCTCGCCACCATGCCCAACCTGGCGCCCTGGTACGAGAGCCTTGCCAAGCCACCGTTCAACCCTCCCAACGGCGTTTTCGGCCCGGTCTGGACGCTGCTCTACGTGCTGATGGCCTGGGCGTTCTTTCGCATCCTGCGCAGCCCCGACGGCGCTCCGCGTCGCCGTGCCATCATCTTCTTCCTGGTGCAGATGGCGTTCAATGCGGCGTGGTCCGTCGCCTTCTTCGGCTTCCACTCGCCACTGGCGGGATTCGTCGTGATTCTGTTGCTCATCACGACCATCGCGGCGACGGTGCATGCTTTTCTCGCCGTCGATCGCATCGCTGGCGGAGCGCTGGTTCCCTACCTGGGATGGGTCGCCTTTGCGATGCTTCTCAATGCATCGATCCTGTGGCTGAACTGATTGCTCCGAACGGAGGAAGAGGCGGGGCACTCCGGGGCAGAACAAAAAGAAGGGGCAAACAAAAAGGCCGCCCGGAGGCGGCCACTTTGCAAGTCTTTGACTTCTTTTCTGAAAATGGAGCGGGCGATGGGATTCGAACCCACGACCCTAACCTTGGCAAGGTTATGCTCTACCCCTGAGCTACACCCGCGCTCCGCTTTTCAGCGCGCTCCGTCGCCGGAGCGAGGCGGTATATCGCCCAAGTCGGCGGCGAATGCAACAGGCTTTTCCAACTTTTTTCGCCAGGCACGCTTTTTTGCCGGGAAAAGGAAGCTTCGCTCTCGCCAAGGCTCGGATTTTCCAACGGTTTCGGCTTGCGCGCCCCGTGCGTTCCCTGAAATATCGTCGGGTTCCGGGGCACCCGCCCATCCGTTACGAGGTTGTCATGGCTGCGACGCGCGCCGATCTTTTCGCCTTTCTCGATCGTCTCGGTATCGCCCACAGGACGATCGAGCACCCACCCCTGCCGACCGTCGAGGCCGCAATGGCCATATGGGGCGGCATGAGCGGCGGCTTCGCCAAGAACCTGTTCGTCAAGGACAAGAAAAGCCGCCTATTCCTGATCACGCTCAGGAAGGACGCTTCCCTCGACCTCAAGCATGTCCAGGGAGTGATCGGCGCCTCGGGCCGGGTATCGTTCTGCTCGGCAGATCAGTTGATGGAACACTTGGGCATTCTGCCCGGTTCGGTGACGCCGCTCGGCGTCCTCAACGACACGGCCGGCATGGTGACGGTGGTCCTGGAAAGGGCGTTGCTGGAGCTCGATCCGGTCCACGTGCATCCGCTCGAAAACACGGCCACCACGGCGCTTTCGGCCGAAGGGCTGGTCGCCTTCCTTCGGGCGACCGGCCACGAGCCGCTTGTTGTCGACCTGCCGCTTGTCGCCTGAAACGGCGGCGACTGTTAAACTTGGTCTTGCCGCCCTATATAGGGCGGACGAATTACCCTTTGCCATCTCCTCCCGAGGGAGATTGGCGCCCAGCAGTCGAGTGAGAAGATGAGCAGCCCGACCTTCACCTTTGGCAACGGTTTTGCCGCTCCTGACGCAGCTCAGGCCCCGGCAACCAACGACGTGATCGAGACGACGACCCGCGATTTCGCGCGCGATGTGCTCGACGCTTCGAAGGACAAGCCGGTGTTGGTGGACTTCTGGGCGGAGTGGTGCGGTCCCTGCAAGCAGCTGACGCCGATCATCGAGAAAGTGGTGCGCGACGCCAAGGGCAAGGTGCGTCTCGTCAAGATGAACATCGACGATCATCCCGAGGTGGCGGGGCAGCTCGGAATCCAGTCGATTCCGGCCGTCCTCGCCTTCGTCAAGGGGCGCGCCGTCGACGGCTTCATGGGAGCCCAGCCGGAGAGCCAGGTAAGGCAGTTCATCGAGCGTGTCGCCGGTCCCATGGGGCCGACGGACCAGGAAAAGCTGATCGCTGCCGGTCAGGAGGCCCTGACTGCCGGCGACTCGCAGGCCGCCGCCGATGCGTTTCTCGCCGTGCTCGACATGGACCCCGAGTCACTTGTCGCCACGGCCGGCCTCGTCCGGGCACTGACAGCGGCGGGGCAGCTCGAGGACGCGCGCACGGTGCTCGACCGCGTGCCGGATCTGAAGTCAGGCGATTCGGCCATTGCCGGCGCGCGTGCCGAGCTGGAGCTGGCCGAACGGGCAGCCAGCGTTGGTGATACCGATGCGCTCTCTGCCACCGTGGCGGCCAATCCCGCCGACCATCAGGCCCGGTTCGAACTGGCCGAGGCGCTTGCCGCCAAGGGTGACAGGCAGGCAGCCGTGGACCAACTGGTCGAGATCGTCCGGCGCGAGCGCGCCTGGAACGACGAAGCGGCGCGCAAGCAGCTGGTCAAGTTCTTCGAGGCTTGGGGCATGACCGACCCCATGACGCTCTACGGGCGCCGCAAGCTGTCCTCGGTTCTGTTCTCCTGATTCACGAAAGGCATTCGATGCAAGTCGGCAACGCAAGCTATGTCGGTCCCGCCGATCTTCCCGGCGAACTGCCACTCTTCCCTCTGAAGGGCGTGCTTCTGTTGCCGCGCGGCCTGCTGCCGCTCATCGTGTTCGAACCGCGCTATCTTGCCATGGTCGACGCCGCGCTGGCAGGCGACCGGCTGATCGGTATCATCCAGCCGCGCTTCGACGCCGACGAGAGCATCGAAGAGGGGGCTGCGCCGCTCTGCGATGTCGGGACCGTCGGCCGGATCACGGCGATCGCCGAGACCGGTGACGGCCGTTATCAGGTGACGCTGACCGGCGTCTGCCGCTTTCGCCTGACGGGCGAGGCCACGTCCGATCTGCCCTATCGCGTCGGACGGATCGCCTGCGACTTCCCGGTCGATTTCGAGCCGCGAACCGGCGAGGACGACGTGGACCGCGCCGCCTTTCTCGAGGTGTTCGAGGCCTATCTCGAGGCCAACGAGATGGAAGCGGATTGGGACGCCGTGGAGAAGGCGTCGACCGAAGCGCTGATCAACACGCTGTCGATGATGAGCCCCTATGGTCCGGCCGAGAAGCAGGCATTGCTCGAGGCCCCCGATCTGAAGACCCGAGCCGAAACGTTGATCGCCATCACGGAGATCACGCTGGCGCGGGCCGCCGACGGTGCACCGACCACCTTCAACTGAGGACGCCGCAATGCAGGAGAACGATGGCCGACGGACGGGCGAGGTCGATCCCAAGCTCCTGGAGATCCTCGTCTGCCCGCTCACCAAGGCGACGCTGGAGTGGTATCCTGAACGCCGGGAACTGGTCTCCCGACCGGCGCGGCTTGCCTATCCCGTACGCGACGGCGTGCCGATCATGTTGCCCGACGAGGCACGGGCGCTCGACCCGGACGAGTAGTCAGGTTTCAGGCTGGAAGGCCGCAGGCCGTCTTGAGGCGGGCCTCGGCCTCGTCATCGGCACCCGACAGACGGATGGCCTTGAGGCGCGCCGTTGAACCGGACACGACCGCGGCGGCCGACTTCGGCAGGCCGGCCGTCGTGGCCACAAGCGCCGCAACGGCGGCGTTGGCCTTGCCATCCTCCGGCACTGCCTTGACCCTTGCTGCCACCACTGTCCGTCCATCGGACAAGGTCTTCACGCCATCTATGCGGTCGGTGCCGCCGCGCGGCGTCAGGCGTACCTCGACGACGAGGTCGGCGCCATCGCGCCGGATCGGGGCGTCGGCCATCGGATCAGAAGACGTAAGGATAGATGTAGCGGATGATGATCTGCTGCAGAAGGATGATGCCGAACCAGAGC
This sequence comes from Pleomorphomonas sp., assembly GCA_030603685.1. Classification (GTDB taxonomy): domain Bacteria; phylum Pseudomonadota; class Alphaproteobacteria; order Rhizobiales; family Pleomorphomonadaceae; genus Pleomorphomonas. Next base: position 4,052 of record JAUVXG010000172.1, on the reverse strand, counting down.
ACGAGGAAAGACAGGTCCAGCCCGCCGGTGTTCGGCATGAAGCGCCGAATGGGTCGCAGCAGGGGTTCGGTCATGGTGTAGAGAAAGCTGGCGATCGTCGCCACCACCTGGTTGCGCAGATTGACGACATTGAAGGCGACGAGCCAGGACATGATCGCCGAGGCGATCAGGATGTACATGTAAAGGCTGAGCACCTGAAGGAGAACGTAGAGAACGGCCTGCATGAAAGGGTCTTTCGCGTCACGAGTTTTCCGAGATGTAGCCATGACGCGGTGGGCCCGCAAGGCCGCTTTACAGCGCCAACGGCCAATGATCGCCCGAGTTGGTAAAGGATGATGGCCGCTCTTGCGTCAAAGACAGGGCATGACTGCGGTCCGTCGCTTTCAGGGCGACTATCGCCGGCCCGGGTTTCTCCACTTGTCTCAGCCGGCAAGGGGATGGGGAAAGGCTTGACAGTCTCGGTGCCTCCCCCTAAAAGCGGCTCACCCGACGCCGGGTTCGCGGCCGAAAAGCCGTGCCGGATGGGGCTGTAGCTCAGATGGGAGAGCGCTGCAATCGCACTGCAGAGGTCAGGGGTTCGATTCCCCTCAGCTCCACCAATTCCCTTTGGAAATGGTGTTCAAAGTCATCGAGAGATGATCGAGGTCTTGCCGTCAGTTCTGGCTCTGCGGTGAGATCGCCGCCAGGCGGGTGGCGCTTGAGCCTCTCCTGCCCGGCGGGCGATAGTCATTCCAGAACGACCGAAATGCGGTCGCCGCGATACTCGACCGGAACTCCGGACGAGGGCGCCATGGGCGATGTTCCGGGACGAACGCGGCGGATCGTCAGATGGCGGACCCATGGCATGCCCGGATAGGTTCCCTGGCACTCGCCGATCTCAAGGATGCCCCGCGCATCGTCCCAGTGGAACGGGATGCGGGCGCACTCTCCGCGCTGGTAGCCAAGGCTGAGACCGTCATCCTCATAGAGTTCGAACGCCCCGTCGCATCCGGGGAATACAAGGATCGACAGTGTCTCCCACGTTAGGCCAGCCGTTGACTGCCTGACCGGACCGAGAGGAAGAATGCTGCCGGCCCGCGCATGCAGCGGGATGCGATCGAGCGGGCTGGGACCGTCGTACGTGCAGCCGCCGGCGCGGTGCTCGCCGGTCCAGACATCGAACCAGCCGCTCCCCGTCTCGGGCAGATAGACCGGCCAGGTATCCGCTCCCTCGGCCAGGACCGGAGCGACGTGCAGGGCCTTGCCGAACATGTAGGTGTGGGTCTCGTCCAGCGCGCGCGGGTCGCCGGCGAAATCGAACACCAGCGGCCGTATCATCGGGGCTCCGGTCGCGACGGTCTCGGCGGCCGTTGCGTAGATGTAGGGCAGCAGACGGTAGCGGAGTTCGAGAAAGATCCTCGCAATCTCCTCCACCTTGTCCCCGTAGCGCCAGAACTCGGTATCGGTCTCGAAGCCATGGACGCGCTGCATTGGCAGGAAGGTTGCGTACTGGAACCATCTCAGGAAGCGTTCGCGATAGGCCGGGTCATCATATTGGCCGGGTCCGGGGCGGAAGAACCCGCCGGCGTCCACGGTCCAGTAGGCATAGCCGGCCGCCGCCATGTTGAGACCGGCCGCTACCTGATTGCCGAGCGTCGCCCAATCGTTGCCGACGTCGCCCGACCAAGTGAAGGCCGGGTAGCGGTGCTGGCCGAGGAAGGCGCTTCGGGTCAGGATCAGCGCTCGCCTGTCCGGTACGGACGCCCGCCATGACTCCGACACGGCGCGCGTGACCTCCAGGGGGTAGGCGAGCTGGACGTGCTCGCCCCGCCCTGCCGCCGTCATCCGCCCGGCGAGATCGTCGTTCTCGGGCTCGGTGGCGTCCTGCCACCAGGCGTCGATGCCGAAGCGTCTCAGCCGATCTTCCTGCTGGGCGGCGTAGAAGGCGGCGGCCTCGGGATTGAAGAAGTCGACCCAGTCGGTACCCTCGATAAAATATCCGCGCCGGACAAACTCCTGGCCGAGCTCGGACGACGGATCGATGCGTGCCCAGACCGACAGCATGAAGCGCGCGTCGCGCCGATGCACGTCGTCGATGAGCTGTTTCGGGTCGGGGTATTGGGTCTCATCGAAGCGCATGGCGTTCCAGCCGTGTGCGCCCCAATACTGCCAATCCTGCACGATGACATCGAGCGGCAGGTTTCGCCGGCGAAACTCGTCGAGCGTCTCGATGATCTCGTCCGAGGAGTGGAAGCGTTCGCGGCAGTGGACATAGCCGAAGGCCCAGATCGGCAGCATGGGCGTCGCGCCGAGGAGCTGGCGGTATCCGCCCATGATCTCGGTGGCACTGGGGCCGGCGATCACCACATAGTCGATGGCATCGGCTACCGGTGAGCGCCAGACCGTGCGGTCGGCGACGGGGCCGTGATGGAGAACGGGAGCGTCGGCCTCGTCGGCTTCCACCGTCACCATGTGAAGTCCGGGGGCAAGATCGGCAAAGAAGCTCGTCGTCGGTGGAAGCCAGAAGTTGTCGTAGTCGGCGTAGGTCCGGCCATCGATTTCGACCCGGTAGCGCGTGCCCATCTTCCGCCCGATGTCGAGCAGCATCGCCTGGCGTCCGCCGGTGGCGACTTCGATCTTGCCTTCGAACATAGCGGTTCGCCGCTCCACCGAGGCGCCGCCCGAGGAGGTCGTGACCGTAGCCACCTGCGACTGCCCGATCGACCGTCTCGTCAGGTCTACCCGGTTTGGCAGCGGGTTCAGTTCGCTGCGGCCGCGATGGTGCCAAAGAAGACCATAGCCTCGGCTGGACAGGATGAACGGCAGGCTGATCTGGGTGTTGACCTGGGTGAGACGACGCGGCAGGCCGCGCAGGTCGAGTGCGCCATCCTGGAAGCAGCCGGTTCCGTAAAGGCGCTCGTCTGGCGGGGAGTCGAACGCCTGTTCGGCTATGTGGATCGGTTCGTCTCCGAGCCGGTCCGGCGACAGGCTGCGCCCCTTCTCGGTTTCGGCGAGCAAGAGCGCCCCGTCCGCCCCGAGGAAACGCAGGCGCCCGCTGGCCTCGTCTATCTCGCAGACGATATGCGCCAGTTCGAGGCGGGTGACCCCGTTTGCGGTTTGTATGGAGGCGGCCACTTGCGGCCGGTTGCCGAGCAGTATCCGGCTTTCCGGCATCGCTCCTTCGTGCCCGACCGGTACGAAGCGAACCCTCAGGGCCCGCTCGCTCAGCACCGAAACGCAGAGTGTGCCACCGGCGTAGGCCTTGACGAAGTCAGGCGTCCTGCCAGCGTGGGAAAGAGCGATCTTGGTCATGCTGTCCGGAATGTTGACGTGTGATGGAAGGGGGCGATCGACATCGGCGTTCATCCCTTGACCGAACCGCTCGTCATGCCGGCGATGATGAAGCGCTGGCCGAGGAGGTAGATGACGATGACCGGGATGATGGTGAGCAGAATGTCGGCGGAGACGAGATTCCAACTGCTCTGGTACTGGCCGAAGAAGTTGTAGACCGCGAGGGTCATTGGCCAGTTGGCGCTGCTGTTGAGGTAGTAGAGCGGTATCATGAAGTCATTCCAGATATTGAGGAAGTTCAGGATACCGGCGGTGACGAGGACCGGTTTCAGCAGTGGCAGGACCACGAGAAAGAACAGCTGGAGAGGCCGGCAGCCATCGATGATGGCGGCCTCGTCGAGTTCGCGGGGGATAGTCTCGACGAAGCCGTAGATCAGGAAAATGGAGAACGGCACCTGCAAGGCGGCATAGAGGATGATGACGCCGATCTTGGTGTTGATGAGGTGCGTCACCTGCATCATCGTCGTCAGCGTGAAGAAGTTGATGGGCAATGCAATGCCCATGATCAGGAACAGGTAGAGGAAGCGGTTGAAGCGCGTCCGATGCCGCGACATCACGAAGGCCGCCATGGCCGAGACCAGCGTGGCGATGACGGTGGCCGACGTGGCGTAGAGCAGACTGTTGAAGAAGCTGGCGACCAGCTTTCCCTTCTCGATGGCGATCAGGAAGTTCTCGAAGTGGAGTTCGGTCGGCAGCTCCATGCTCATCGTGCTCGCCTCGGT
>JAUVXG010000175.1 GCA_030603685.1 Pleomorphomonas sp. | reverse complement strand
TCCGCATCACCTTGCCGTCGTCGCCGCCGGTGATCACCGACTTGCCGTCGGCGGCGAGCGCCGAGGAGAGAATGCCACCCGCATGCGGCTTCACCACCCGGCCGGCCGTGCCGAGCGCAATGGCGCCGTCGCCGGTAACGAAGGTCGGCACGCCAGCCACGTAGTGAACGTCGATGACATAGCCGGAAAGCGGAAGCGGGGTAACCTCGGGCACGGGTGCGGCTCCGGAGCTGTGTTATTGGTGGTGCGACGGGAGTGCGTCATTCAGGCCGCAAATGCAAGAGCGGCCGTGAACCAGAAGCCGCGAAGCGGCTTCCGGCGCCAAGCGGCGCCGCGCGAAGCGAGCCTGACGTGGCGAGCATCGCCCCGTCAGGCGCAAAGCGAAGCGGAAGCCACGGCGACGGATGTCGCCGCCGGCGCCTGAGGCTGGATCAAGCAGCAGCGGCCTTGAAGCCGGCTTCCAGCTCGGCATGATCGAGCTTGCGGCCTATGAACACCAGGCGGCTCTCACGGGCCTCGCCGGGCTTCCAGTCGCGCTGCAGATCGCCTTCGACGATCATGTGCACGCCCTGCACGACGTAGCGCTTGGGCTCGTTGGGGAAGGCCAGGATGCCCTTGAGGCGCAGGATGTTGGGGCCTTGCGCCTGGGTGATTTCCGAGATCCACGGCAGGATCTTGTCGGGGTTGAGCTCGCCGGTCTTCAGCGACACCGATGTGACCTCGGTGTCATGGTGCGTCTCGTGGCCATGATGGTGATGATCGTGGTCGTGATCATGGTGGTGGTGATCGTGATCGCAGTCCGGACCGCAGACGTGATCATGGTCGTGGTCGTGCTCATCGACCTCCAGGAAGGACGGATCGAGTTCCAGCACGCGATCGAGGTCGAACGAACCGCGATCGAGGACGGCATCAAGCGCAACGCCCGAGCGGGTGGCCTTGTGAATGCTGGCGTAGGGATTGAGCTGACGCAGCGTCTTCTCAACCTCGCGCAGCTCCTCCGGCGTGACGAGGTCGGTCTTGTTGAGCACGATGACGTCGGCGAAGGCCACCTGGTCCTCCGCTTCCGGCGCGTCTCCGAGGCGATCGAGGAAGAACTTGGCGTCGACCAGCGTCACGACGGCGTCGAGATGGGCGAACTTCCTCACGTCCTCGTCCATGAAGAAGGTCTGGGCGACCGGCACGGGGTCGGCGATGCCGGTGGTCTCCACCAGGATGGCATCGAAGCTGCCGCGCCGCTTGGCGAGGTTCTCGACGACGCGGATCAGATCGCCGCGCACGGTGCAGCAGATGCAGCCGTTGTTCATCTCGAACACTTCCTCGTCGGTATCGACCACGAGGTCGTTGTCGATGCCGATCTCGCCGAACTCGTTGACGATGACGGCATAGCGCTTGCCATGGTCCTCGGTGAGGATACGGTTGAGCAACGTCGTCTTGCCGGCGCCGAGGTAGCCGGTGAGGACGGTGACGGGGATGGACGGGGTGGCGGCCGAAGCGGACATGCGCATCTCCACGGATAAGAGGACCGCTGTCCTAGCACGCCCTCCTGACGGACGCACGACAAAGGCGGACGGCGGCTTATGGAAAAATCTTCGGCCCCTAAATAAGTGTCATAGTTCCATGTGAAAAGGGGATCACTCAAAGGTGTAGAGCGACGGCCCGTCGGCCGGCGCCGACGACGGAGACGAGGGGCATGAGCTTCAACCATCGCAAGAGCGTCACTCACCGCCTGGTGCAGGCGGCTCGCGTTCATCGCACCCGCGCCGCAGTCCATCTCGGCCGCATCGGGCTGCATCCCGGCCAGGAGGCCGTGCTGAAGGCCCTGGCCGAACGCGACGGCCAGTCGATGTCGGAACTCGCCGCCGAGCTGGCGGTGCAGCCGCCGACCGTCACCAAGATGATTTCCCGCCTGGGCGCGCAGGGCCTGCTCACCCGCCAGACCTCCAGCGCCGACGGCCGCCTGGCCCGGGTGTTCCTGACCGATGCCGGCCGCGAGCGGGCCGGCGCGGTGGACGCCGTCTGGAAGCGCGTCGAGAAGGAGGCGCTGGCCGGCCTCGACGAGAAGGACCGCAAGCGCCTCAAGAAGCTGCTGCGCCAGATCGAGAAGAACCTGCTGCCGACCGGCGTAGCTGCCCATGCCGACGATGACGACGAAGAGATGATTGAAGCCGCCGCCAAGCCGGCTGCGCCGCTCCTGCGCGAGGAGGCCGAGGAAGGCGCCACCGACTGACGGCGCCGTCGACGAACGGGCTTACATCGGCCAGAACAATACTTTAGTATGATTTTGAATCGATCCGGTGGCGATCCCGCGCCGGTGCCCAGCCTGTCATTCGCCAGCGAAATCCCCGATGTCCTTTCCCGGGCCAAGTGCGCCCTCGCCCCAGACGCTCGTTCCCCCCACCCGTGCCCCGCTCAAGGCCCTGATCCCGCTCTTCGGCTCGACCATGGTCTTTGCTTGCCTCGACACGACCGCCAAGGCGATGAGCTATCATCTGCCGGTGATCGAGGTGTCCTGGTTCCGCTACGTCATCAACCTCCTGATGGCGATGGCGGTGCTGAACCCGCTGTCCTCGCCCGGCGCATGGCGCTTCGAACGTCCCGGATTGCAGATCTTCAGGGCCTTGCTCCTGACGATCATGACGCTCGCCAACTTCAGCGCCCTGCACTACCTGCAGGTCGCCGAGGTGACCTCCATCGGCTTCCTGTCGCCGATGGTCATCACGCTCCTGTCGGTGATCTTCCTGCATGAGAAGATCGGTATCCGCCGTGTCGGCGCCATCGCCGTCGGCTTCCTCGGCGTGCTGCTGATCACCCAGCCGGGCTTCGGCACCTTCCACCCGGCCATGCTGCTGGCGCTGACGTCGATGATGTCGGGCGCGGTCTACAACCTCGTCACGCGCCACCTCGCCCCACGCGTCAATCCGGGCTCGCTGGTGATCTCGCTCGCCGCGGTGCCGAGCCTCTTGCTGATCCCTCCGCTCCTCGTCGTCTGGCAGACGCCGTCGTCGCCGCTTGTCTGGGCCGGCCTGATCTTCATGGGCGCCGCCGGTGGCTTCGGCCACTTCCTGGTGATGACCGCCCATCGCTTCGCGACGGCCGCCACCCTCGCTCCCTACGGTTACGTCCAGCTCATCTGGACCGTCGTCTCCGGCTATCTCGTCTTCTCAGACGTACCCTCGATTTGGACGCTCGTCGGAGCCGGCGTCGTCGTCGCCTCGGGGCTCTATCTCTTCCATCGCGAGCGCGTCGTGCACGCCCGCGAGATGGCAGCCGCGACGCGTTCCTGAGGGAAGCGTCGGCGGCCGGTTCCGTACGTAGGCAATTCAGTTGACGCCGCCCGTCCTTATGTTTCATGTGATCGATTGAGACGGCAGAAAACAGGACGCTAGATGACCACCAACAAACGGGAAGACCTCCGCCGATTCCGCCGCCGCCGCGTGACGCTGAGCCAGCTCGCCGCGCAGCTCGAGGTGTCGACTGCGACGGTCTCCCTGGCGCTGCGCGACAACCCGGCCGTCTCGGCCGAGACGCGCAAGCGCGTTCAGGCGCTGGCCGCCGAAATGGGTTACATCTACAACCGGCAGGCCGCCTCGCTGCGCACCGCCCGTACCGACATCGTCGGCGTGGTGGTGCATGATGTGCTCAACCCTTATTTCGCCGAAGTGTTTCGCGCCGTCGAGAGCGAACTCGAGACCTACGGCCTCACCATCCTCATCTGCAATCACCGCGACAGCATCGAGCGCCAGCGCAATTTCGTCCAGGTGCTGCAGCAGCAGAACGCCGACGGTCTGGTGCTCTGCCCGTCCGTCGGCACCACCGTCGCCGACATCGAAGCCATCATGCGCACCGGCACGCCGGTGACGCTGGTCTGCCGCGACATCGACGGCGCCAACGCCCCGAGCGTGCGCGGCGACGACCGCCACGGCATGTACGAAATCACCCGCCTACTGATCGGCAAGGGCCACAAGGACATCGCCTTCGTCGGCGGCCTGCGCTCCACCTCGTCGGGCCGTGACCGTTACGCCGGCTTCCGCGAGGCGATGACCGAAGCCGGTCTGACCCCGGTGCTCGACATCCCCGAGCTGATGACCCAGGGCGACGGCCGCAAGGCGGCGGAAATCATCGCCAACCATTCGCCGCGCCCGTCCGCCGTCGTCTGCTTCAACGACGTGCTCGCCTTCGGCCTGATGAGCAGCTTCGCCCGCCTCGGCATCCGCCCCGGCGTCGATATGGCCGTGACCGGCTACGACGACGTCGATGGCTCGGAAACCTGGGCACCGGCCCTGACCACGGTCGAGAACGGCTCGGAGGAGATCGGCCGGGAAGCGGCGCGTGCCATCTACGCGCTGATCGTCGGGGACGAGCCGCCGTTCGAGCATAAACTCATAGCTCCGCATCTGGTCATTCGGGAATCGAGTGGCTGATCCGGTCGTTTTCTGCCATACCAGCGTGGAATGGTAGGACGCTCGCAGCGTTGCCGACGATCCTGCCGCCCTCTGCCGGTTGGTGCGAACCGACGCCTGCATGCCGTCAGGCGTGACCAGCGCGCCACGATCGACGATACCAAAGGACACGCCATGTTCGACACCTCCGCCCTTCTCGCCGTTCTCCGCCGCGCGCCGGTGGTTCCGGTGCTGATCATCGACCGCCTGGAAGACGCCGTGCCGCTCGGTACCGCGCTGGTCAAGGGCGGCTTGCCGGCTCTGGAAGTGACCCTGCGGACACCGGCCGCGCTCGACGCCATCCGGGCGATGAGCGCCATTCCCGGCGGTGTGGTCGGGGCCGGCACCGTGCTCGACCGCGCCCAAGCCAAGGCCGCTGTCGACGCCGGCGCCAAGTTCCTGGTCAGCCCCGGCGCGACGTCCGATCTGCTCGACGCGGCGATCGAGCTCGACGTTCCGCTCCTGCCCGGCGTCGCCACGGCCTCGGAGGCGATGGTGGCCCGCGACAAGGGCTATCGCATCGTCAAGTTCTTCCCGGCCGGTCCCGCCGGCGGTCCGAAATACCTGCAGGCGCTGGCCTCGCCGCTCGGCGAAATGGTGTTCTGCCCGACCGGCGGCGTCAGCCTCGACAATGCGGCCGACTATCTCAAGCTGAAGAACGTCGTTTGCGTCGGCGGCTCCTGGGTCGCCCCGGCCGACGCCGTCAAGGCGGGCGACTGGGCGCGCATCGAGCAGTTGGCGAGGGAAGCGGCGGCGATCGCCGTCTGACAGCTGCAACGAATCTGGAAATGCCGTATCGCCGATCAGGTCAAACCGGTCGGCGAAATCGTGTCGCGCTCAGGCGCGAGCTTGGGCGGCGGTCATGCTGACCAGCCCCGACGCCTCGATCTGCGCCGGCAACATGGCGCGCGAGAACAGGTAGCCCTGGCCGAAATCGACACCGAAATGCCTGAGCATGTCACGCTGGGCGGAGGTCTCGACGCCTTCCGCGATGACGGGGATGCCGAGGTCGTGGGCAAGCGCGGTGATGCCGCGCACGATGGAGCGGCTCTCGCGCTCTTCGGTCAGCGTCGCCACGAAGGAACGGTCGATCTTCAGGAGGTCGACCGGAAAATCCTTGAGGTGACTCAGCGACGCATAACCGGTGCCGAAGTCGTCGAGGGCGATCTTGATGCCCTTGCCGGCCAGTTGCGACAGCGTCGTCTGCACCTCGTCCGCCACCTTGGACAACAGCACGTTCTCCGTTACTTCGACCATCAGCGCCGCCGGAGGAACGCCGAACTCGTCGAGAGCGGCGGTGAGGCAATCGCAGAGGTCGCCGCGCCGGAACTGAGGCGTGGCGACGTTGATCGCCACATGATCGAAGACGATGCCGCGCGCGCGCCAGTCGGCCGCCTGACGCACCGCCTCGCGGATGACGAGGTCGCCGATGGCGAGGCCGAGTTGCGGATCGTCGAGGGCAATGCCGAAGAAGCCGGGACTGGCGATGAAGCCGTCCGGACGGTGCCAGCGCAACAACGCTTCGAAGCCGGCCAGCACGCCCGTGCGAAGAGAATATTTGGGTTGGTAGTGGAGGCGCAGGTCGCCCCGGTCGATGGCCTGGCGGATCGCCCTGAGGATGGAATGGCGCAGCTCGATGGCTTCCCGCATCGCCCGATCGAACAGCACGAAGCGGTTCCGCCCCTCGCCCTTGGCCTCGTAAAGGGCGATGTCGGCATCCTTGAACAGCAGATCGGCCGGCGTACCGGAGGGCGAGCGCGCGATACCGACTGAGATGGTCACCGGTATCGACTCCGCATCATAGGCGATGGGTTCCTGCAGGCCGCGCATCATCTGTTCGCCGATGGCGATCAGCTCGCTCTCGCCGCCGCAGTCCGGCATCATCAGCGCGAACTCATCGCCGCCGAGCCGGGCGACAATGCCGAGTTCGCCGACCGCCTCGCGCAACCGCCGCCCCACCTCGGCCAGCAGCACATCCCCGGCATGGTGGCCGAGCGTGTCGTTGACCGATTTGAAATGGTCGACGTCGATCAGGTAGAGCCCGACGGTACGGGCCGGCGTCCGGAAGGCCAGGGCCCGGTCGAGCCGCTCCTGGAATACGGCGCGATTGAGAAGCCCCGTCACCATGTCGTGGGTGGCGATGAAGTTGACCTCTTCCTCGGTCGCCCGCTGCAAGGTCGTGTCCTGCACCGTTCCGAGAAGACGAACGACCTTGCCGCGCTGGACCTCCGCCTCGCAGACGCAACGCGCCCAGCGTCGCCGGCCGGACTCGGTGGTCAGCGGGATTTCCGTTTCGAAGGACTCGCCGCGCGTCAGAACGCGAACGATCAGCCGCTTGACTTCGCCTGCCGCTTCTTCCTGGCAATAGCCCAGCAACGTCAGGAGATCCGGTGGCGTGCCCGCCTCATCGAGTTCCAGCAGGCGATAGATCTCCGCCGACCAGATCATGCGGTCGGCGGCAACGTCGTACTCCCATCCGCCAATGCGGGCGAGACGGGCGGTCTGCTCCAGAAGGCGCCGCTGCTTGCCGATCTCCCACTTCTGGGCGGCAATCTCGGCGTCCTTCTTGGCGCGGGTGATCTGGTCGACCTCGCGTTCGATACGAATGCGGCGGAGATGCAACCGGTCGACGATGGCACGCGTCAGACGCAGCAGATTCTCGATATCGGCAATCGAGATCTTCCGTGGCTTGTCGAACATCGCCACGACCGCGCCAATGCAAAGGCCCCTTTTGACCTCGATCGGCACGCCGACGGCTGCACGCATGCCGTTCTCGCCCTGGACGAGCGGGTGGTCACGGAACAACGGCTCGTTGGCGAGATCCTCGTAGACCACTGCCTTACCGGCCACGACGACCTGCTCGCTCACCGAAACGGAGCGCGGAAGCGTGGCAACGTGCCGGCCGGCGAAGGCCTTGCACCAGGAACGGTCGGTGTCCTGAAAGGTGATGACGGCCGCCTCGGCGCCAAGCAGGCTCCGGGCAAGATCGCAAAGGCCGTCGAACTCGGGCTCGGGAGGCGTATCCAGAATGCGGTAGCGATAGAGCTCGCGCAGCCGCTTCTTCTCGATTGCGCCCGATCTGATCATCGCCCTTGTCACTCCTCGGCTCGACAGAATGGTCGCAGCCGCCCCCGCGGGTGAGCAGTTTGAGAGCTGATCGTTTCCAAAGCCTGAATCAGAGCGCAGAAAAGCGACTTATCGACATAAAACGACGGCCGTCGGGAAAACCGGCGGCCGCCTGAACGTTCTTCTGAAATGAACTGTCTCAGAGCGCCGTGGAAAGCGACAGGCGCCCCAAGCCGCGCGCGACCGCCACGGCCAGCACGATCTTCAGGACATCGCCGAGAACGAACGGCACGAAGCCGTAAGTGACGGCGCTCTCGACGCCGATAAGCCAGGCGAGGAAGGCGACGCCAAGCACCATCAGCACCACTTCGCCGGCGACGGCTGCCGCAACCGTGCCCCACAGGCGACCACCGGTGCGCTCGGCAATCAGTCCGGCGACGAAGGCAGCGCCGACGAAACCAACGAGATAGCCGGCGGTCGCCGGCTTGACGAGAAGCGTCATCAGCGTATCGCCACCCGACAGCACCGGCAGGCCGATGGCCGCTTCGGCCAGATAGGTGACAACGGCGGCAGCGCCGAGGCGGGCGCCGAACAGCAGGCCGACCAGCAACACGGCGAACGTCTGCATCGTCATCGGCACCGGGAAGAACGGCACCTCGATCTGAGACGCGGCGGCGATCAGCAGCGAGCCGAACACGACAGCCGTCACCTTGACGGCACGGCTGGAGCTGGCGAGCGAACGGGTGAAGGCGGTGGACGGCTGGTTCAGAGTGATCAAGTCTCGGTCCTTTCCGGCGTGGCGTCGCGGCCGGTCGATCACGACATGGCGGTCCGCGATCGCGACAGCTTTCCTGCGGACAAAAACATCAAGCCGATGCGTCGTCAAGATGACCGGGCGCCAAACACTACGAGATACTACGTACGCAGCGCAAAGTCTCCACCGGTGGATAAGCTCCAAGCCCCTGTCACCGACACCTGCCCCGCGTGCTTGTCCCCGGTTGTCCGTTGCGAACGCCTCGCATAGTCTCGCTCTTGGCAATGGGCGCTCTCGCCCACCGCGACGAAACGGTTTGGTCCATGCGTCAGGCCTACATGATCATCGGCTGCCTGATGGTGGTCATCGGGGCGATCGGCGTGGCGCTCCCGCTTTTGCCGACGACGCCGTTTCTCCTGATCGCCGCCGCCTGCTTCGCACGCTCGTCGCCTCGCCTTGAAGCGTGGCTGCTGTCGCACCGCCGTTTCGGGCCGCTCCTCGCCGCCTGGCGAGAGCGAGGCGCCATTCCGCGCTCGGGCAAGCTCTTGTCGACCGTCGGAACGGCGCTCGGCTTCTACGCCTTCTACAAGGGAAGCCAGCCCGGCCCGCTGCTCATGGCGATCGTCGCGTCGGTCTTCGTGTTGATTGGCATCTACGTCTGGTCGCGCCCGGAGTGAAGACAAACACGCTGAACAGAGGAGTCTTCGGACTTGAAGACGATCACCCCGACGTTGCTCCCGAAAATGCCGGCAAGACTGGCGGCTGCCGCTCTCACCCTGTCCACGATGTGCGTTGCCGCTGCCGCCGATATCTCCCTTCCCCCGGCCAATCAGCAGCTCGACTACCAGCTGGGTGGAGCCTACAGCCCTTCCAGCGGCGTAGGGATCGTCGTGCGCGACCGACTCGCCCCACCGGCAGCCGGGAAGTACAACATCTGTTACGTGAATGCATTCCAGACCCAACCGTCCGAAACCGGCTGGTGGCTGGAGACCCATCCCGATCTGTTGGTCAGCGTGGACGGCGCGCCTGTCGCCGATCCCGGTTGGCCGGATGAGTATCTCCTCGACACCTCCACGGCAAGAAAGCGGGACGCCCTGCTGACGATCGTCGGTCCATGGATCGACAAATGCGCGCAGGACGGGTTCGACGCCATCGAAGCCGACAATCTGGACTCCTGGACGCGGTCCCAGTCCGTTCTGAACAAGGACGGCAACATCGCCTTCGCTACCAAGCTTGTCGAGCGCGCACATGCCCGGGGTCTCGCGATCGCCCAGAAGAACGCCAGCGAGCTTACCCCAATCGGCCACTCAAAAATCGGCTTCGATTTCGCCGTTGTCGAGGAGTGCCAAGTCTGGTCGGAGTGCGACGCCTATATGGCGGTCTATGGCGCCCACGTCTACGAAATCGAGTATGCCGATATCACGAGAGACGCCAGCGGCACTCTCATTGAGCCGGCCGATGCTTACGAGGCGGCCTGCGCCGCGCACGGCGGCACGATCTCGATCATCTACCGTGACCGCGAAGTCAGGCCTGCTGGATCCCCCGGTTACGTCTACAAGGCATGCTGATCTCTCGCCAGCGCAGTTCGATGCTGCGAACAGCAAAAAGCCCTCCGGAGATTTCTCTCGGAGGGCTTTAGTTGTTCTGTCGTTTGTGAAGAGGATTGTTCGTGTGGTTTGTGTTGTTGTCTTGTCCTTTGCAGGCCTGGCAGCGACCTACTCTCC
>JAUVXG010000253.1 GCA_030603685.1 Pleomorphomonas sp. | reverse complement strand
CGACGCCAAGGTCGGTCCCGATGGCCGCCTTTATGTTCTCGAACGAAGCTTTTCCTTCCTGGCCGGCGTTCGCTGCCGCATTCGCGTCTTCTCGCTCTCCGACATTCGAGCCGGCGCTGTGATCGACGGCGATACGCTCCTTGAAGCCAGCATGTCGGAGGAAATCGACAACATGGAAGGGCTGGCGATCTGGAAGACTGGCGGCGAGACCCGGATCTCGCTGATTTCAGATGACAATCGCGCCTTCCTGCAGCGGACGCTCTATCTCGAGTTCCGCCTCGCGACGCCATGAGCGACAAGCGTCTTCCGCCGGCACTCGCCGGCGCCGTGGCCGAACGCGTCCGGCCCGAGCAGCTTGGAGCGGCGGCTGCGCGGCTGTCGGCCGGCTACCGCGCCAATCTCCCATCGCGAGCGGCCGTTCCAGACGCGGCCGGCGCCGCCGCCTATGCGGCAAGTCGCATGCCCGCCACCTACGCGGCGGTTACGGCTGTGTTCGATCGGCTGGTCGCGGCTCGACCGGATTTCGCACCGAGTTCCATTCTCGACCTCGGTGCCGGGCCTGGGACGGCAAGTTGGGCGGCTGCGGCGCTCTGGCCGGAACTCGCGTCGCTGACCATGGTCGAGGCCAGTGCCGACTTCCGCGCCTTGGCCGTCGATCTGGCGCAGGCCGGGGCGGCTGTGCTTCGCGACGCCGACGTTCGCCAGGGTGACATCGCCCGCCCGGCAAGTCTGCCCGAAGGGCCATTCGACTTGGGGATCGTCGCCTATGCCCTGACGGAACTCGATCTTGCCGCCGCCGAGGCGCTGGTGGCGTGGCTGGTCGGCCGGGCCGGTCGGGTGGTGATCGTGGAGCCGGGGACGCCGCGTGACCACGATCGCTTGATGGTGGTGCGACAGGCCGCTCTGACCGCTGGTGCGCGCATTCTGGCGCCATGTCCCCACGCGGGGGCCTGTCCGCTGCCGTCGGGCGACTGGTGCCACACGTCGGTGCGTGTCGAGCGGAGCCGCGCGCATATGCGCCTCAAGGGTGGCACGGTGCCCTTCGAGGACGAGCGCTACGCCTATCTCGTTCTTGAGACCGGGGCAGGGGCTGAAAGCGAAAGTGGCGGCCGCATTCTGCGGCCGCCACGCGTTTCCAAGCATGAGATCGCCTTCAGTCTCTGCCACGCCGATGGACCGACCCGCGAGGCGAGAGTTCCCAGCCGAGACCGGCGCGCCTTCAAGACGGCCAGCAAGCTCGACTGGGGCGATTTTCTTCCCGATGGCGGCTGAGCTGACAGGTCAGCTCCGGGCCGGCTGGTAGGGCTTCACCCAGTTCATCAGGCTGGCGTAGGGCAGGAGCGAAGCCATGGCGACCAGCATCTTCACCGAGAAGTCGCCCAGCGCCCAGGTGGTCCACGGAAGGCCCGTGCCGGCGAAGGCGATGGAGAAGAAGATGGCTGTGTCCACCGCCGATCCGATCGACGAGGAGACCAGCGGCGCCCGCCACCAGGAGCCGGCGCGCAGCCGGTTGAACAGTGTGACGTCGAGAAGCTGGGCACAGAGGAAGGCGGTGCCGGAGGCAAGTGCGATGCGCGGTTCGGACAGCCAGATCGACAGGACGACGGCGATGGCAAAGCCGACGTAGACGACGCGGCGAGTCTTCTGAGGGCCGAACCAGCGATTGGTCAGATCCGTCACCAGGAAGGCGAACGGATAGGTGAAGGCACCCCAGGTAAGGAGGTCACCGAGGCCGAAGGGCGTGAAGGGGTACTGGACGAGAATATTGGATGCGACGACGGTAGCGACCATCGCCAGCACCGAGGGGGTGAGGCGTCTATCGAACATTCCAGAAGGTCTCCGGCAGAACAGACCAGGCTTTTGGAGCTATGAATCGAAAACGGACCGTGAGGTCGCAGTTTCGCATGACGTGTACCACTTGCGGCACACATAAATAAAGCCGCGAAGCCGTTTCCGGCATCGCGGCTGAACTCGTGCGGCGCCTGAGCTGATCAGGCGGCAGCGGCCTCGGCGGCCTTCTTGGCGATCTGCTTCTTGATCAGCCGGGCGCGCGGCGACAGTTCGTCGTCACCGGCCTTGGCGAGGAAAGCATCGAGACCGCCGCGATGCTCGACCGAACGCAGGGCGTTGGCGGAGATGCGCAGACGCACCGACTGGCCGAGCGTGTCCGACAGGAGCGTCACAGCCAGGAGGTTCGGCAGGAAGCGCCGCTTGGTCTTGTTATTGGCGTGGCTGACGTTATTACCCGTCAGAACGGCCTTGCCGGTAAGTTCGCAGCGCCGGGCCATCGGGATACCCTCTTTTTCTGTTGGCGCGGGATCGAGGCCTCTTGGCCGCTCCTCGCGATGAAATAAGCCAAGGCGCCGCTTGCATCATGCCGACGGCGCCGTTTCAAGTCGCGTTCCTATAGTCGGTCGGCATTGGCTCCGTCAACCCCGGAAGCGAGCGGAAGCCGGCAAAAAAAGCTGTTGGCCGCCGGCAGGGGGCGGGCCGATGTCGGCGGAATTTCCCGGGGCAGGAACAACGAGGCTTTCGTTGCGTTAACCATCCGGTTACCATGTCAGTCGATCATTCGGCGGATGGTGATCGGCCGAAGGGCCGCCGCTCTCCCGCCGGCAGGTGCGTCGCCCGCCGGATTGTTCTTCCAGACGTCGTTCCGGCCGCTGACGGTGGCCGAGTGGTGAGGACGGTTTGCCGTCCGCAAACGGAGGTTCCGTGGTGGTTCGTATCGAAACTCTCCCGCGTCGTTTGAAAGGCGCCATGGCCACGGCGGCCTTCGTCGCGGCGTTGTCCGCCGTGCCGCCTTCCGGCGCGGCGGCTGCGCGCGAGGGCGAGGTGCAGGCGCTCTACTCCGCGTCCTTCATGGGCATAGGGATTGCCAAGGGATCCTTGTCGATCAAGGTGGACCGGGGCGCCTATGCCGCCAAGCTGCATATCTCGACCGCCGGTCTCGCCCGCATCGTCAGCTCCGAGGAGAGCTTCATCGACGCCAAGGGCTATGTCGGCCGCTCGCTGGTGCCGTCCACCTACGAACTGATGAGCCGTGGCGACACGGTGACGCAGGTGTCGATGTCGCTCGGCGGTGGCAATGTCCGCAGTCTCAGGGCGATTCCCGAACTCATCGAGCGCGAGGACAGGGTGCCCGTGACCTCGGCGGCCAAGCGCCGTGTGGTCGATCCGCTGTCCGCCGCCATCCTGCCGGTCGCCCGCGACGACAAGGATGTCTGCGATCGTACCCTGCCGGTGTTCGATGGCTGGACGCGCTACGACATCAAGCTCAGCTATACCGGTACCGACAGCGTCGATATCCCCGGCTACAAGGGGGATGCCGTCCATTGCTCGGCGCGCTGGGTGCCGGTCGCCGGTCATCGCGAGGGAACCAAGTCGACCGAATACATGCGCGACAACCGCGATCTCGACGTCTGGTTCGTGCCGATGGCCGAAGGGCGGGTGATGGTGCCGAGCAAGATTTCGGTGAAGACCATGCGCGGCATGCTTCTGGTCGTTGCAACGCAATTCGGCGACAACGCCAAGCTTGGAAAGGTCGAGCAGGCAGCCAACTGAAGCCGTCACGGATGCGAGTGCGGCGATCGGCTCGTTACCGGTCTTGTTGTTCTGACTGTCTATGAAACGTTACGGACGTGCGATACGTTGCCGATGCAACCTGAGAGAGGGTTGTTGTCGGAGGAATGAATGCGCGCGTTGAAGTTTGTCGTTCTCGCGGTCCTGCTGTCTGGCTGCGTCACCCAAAACGAGCTGGCGCTGCAACGCAATGTCTATCAGCTCGACATTGATGCCCGCGGGGATCTTGGCATCTCCGATGCCGCCAACTCGATGCAGCGCCGGGCGGCCGAGCTCACCCTGTCCAAGGGCTATACCCACTATATCATCGCCGATTCCGACTCTGAGACGGGAACCGAGGTGATCGGCCATACGCCCGCCATGTCCCGGACGGTCATGCGCCGGGAGGGTTCATGGCGGTCGGGGCAATCGACGGTCTATACTCAGACCTATGATTACGGCGGGCCGATCACCGAGAAGCGACAGCGCACCTCGTTGATCGTTGTCATGTACACCCCTTATGACGCGCCCCCTCAGGCCATCGACGCCCGGCAGGTGATCGCCTATTCGCGTTAGCTCTAGCGAGTCGGTGAAAGCCGATCAGAGCGGCAAGAGGCCGGTTCATCGTCCGGAGGGCCAGTGCCAAGAGGTGCTGGCCCTTTCCGCACGTGTCTGCCAGGCGGGCAGCTGTGCCAAATTGGGTTGATATCGTTAACGCTACGGTGACGTCTGTCGGCGATAAGCGCCTGACGGCATCGGCATCTTGTGCCACGGCGACCGTGCGTCGGCATATGTTGGTGGGGCAAAGTGAGAACATCGCCCTGTCAGCGATTCGGTCCATGTTCGTTCCCGCTCTGTCGAAATGGTTAACGCGAGCGCCGCTCTACTTCCTGGCGGAAGTAAAAATGGTTAACCATGATTCCCGTTTTGAGTCTTGCTCTTGATGAGGGCTTGACAGCGATTCCCGGGGTGAATCGAACGACTCGGCGGGTTGAGTCTTCGGATTCAACATAGCGCGGCGAAGACTCTGGCCCTTTCCATATCTTGTGGAGAACGAATCCAGAATCTCTTTGAAATAGCGATTCGCCCCGCATTCGTTCTGGTTTGATTCCTTTTGCTGCCGGCTGCCATGCTTCCGCCGGTTTTCTCTGGCCTCTCGGGCGGTCTTTCGTATAGG
>JAUVXG010000058.1 GCA_030603685.1 Pleomorphomonas sp. | reverse complement strand
CGGGCGGCGTCGGCGTCGTCCTGCGCCTTCGCCTCGACCCAGCCGCCGATCGTCCCGTCGGCGAGGTGCTCGCGCTTCCAGAAGGGGGCGCGGGTCTTGAGGAAGTCCATGATGTAGTCGCAGGCGGCGAAGGCCGCGTCGCGGTGGCTTGAGGAGACGACGACCAGCACGATGCGCTCGCCCGGCCTGATGCGGCCGCCGCGATGGATGACGGTGACAGCGAGAAGCGGCCAGCGGGCGACAGCCTCGCCTACCACGCGGCCGATCTCCGCCTCGGCCATGCCGGGATAATACTCCAGTTCCAGCGCGGAGAGACGACCGCCCTCATCGCGGCAGTAGCCGACGAAGCTGGTCACCGCGCCGACGGCCGGGTCGCCGGCCTGCACGGCGTCGATCTCGGCGCCGACGTCGAAATCGTCGGGTCCGACGCGGACGGTGATGCGCGGCGTCGCGGCGTCCATGGCGTCAGCCGCCCGTCATCGGCGGGAACAAGGCGATCTCGCGGGCATTGCCGAGCGGCTCGTCCTGCTCGATGTGCAACTGGTCGACGGCGACGCGGATCGTCTCGGGCGTCTCGAAGGCATAGGCATAGGCCTCGCCGCGCTCCGACAGCCAACGAACGAGATCGCCCGCCGTCGCCACCGTCTCGGGCAGCGCCAGTCGCTCCTCGGAAAGACCGATACGCTCGCGCACCCAGGCGAAATAGCGGATCAGCACCGGCTCACGGCTCATGGCTCTCCTCCATCAGATAGACCACGCCGCTACGGAAGTAGTCGTAGCCCGTGTAGAGCGTGACGAGCGCCGCCGTCCACAGCATGGCAAGACCGAGTTCGGTGATGCCGTTCACCAGCTTGTCGCCGGTCGGCCCGAGCAGCAGGATGCCGATGGCGATCAGCTGCAGCGTCGTCTTCCACTTGGCGAGGCGCGTGACGGGCACGCTGACCTTGAGATCGGCGAGAAACTCCCGGAGGCCCGAGACGAAGATCTCGCGCATCAGGATGATCACCGCCGCCCACAGCGAAAAGCCGCCGATGGTGCCGTGATAGGTGAGCACCAGCAGGCAGACCGACACCAGAAGCTTGTCGGCGATCGGATCGAGCATGCGCCCGAGCGTCGATTGCTGCTTCCACAGCCGGGCCAGATAGCCGTCGAAATAGTCGGTGATCGACGCGGCGGCGAACAGGCCGAAGGCCAGCCAGCGCCCCGTGTCGCCTTCCAGATAGAAGGCGGCGACCACCGCCGGAACGGCGACGATGCGGAGATAGGTGAGAATATTGGGCAGGGACCAAACGAATTTCATGGCGCCGACATCTGTTGATCCGCCAATGACATTGCACGATGCCATCCCGAGGGCAAGGGTCGGAACGCGGATGAAGGGCGCCGGTCGAGAGTTCGCCGATCACCGTGGCGTGAAGCCATCACACGCGCATGCGTCCTCTTGAATGACGGCTGCTCAGACACTTGAAAAGAAACCGACCATCCGGTATCTTTCGGCCCTCTTCAGGGGCCTTTCATGAATCCACCGCTCGCCGCCTACAGCTTTCTCGCGCTTGCCATCGTCTCGGAAGTGACGGGCTCATCGTTGCTTCAGAAAAGCGAACAGTTCTCCAAGGCGCTGCCGACGATCGGCATGGCCATCTGCTTCACCGCCGCCTTCTTCTTCCTGTCGCAGGCACTGAAGGTCATTCCGCTCGCCATCGCCTATGCGATCTGGAGCGGCGTCGGCATCGTGCTGACCGCCGCCGTCGGCGTCCTCGTCTTCCGTCAGGCCCTCGACCTCTGGGCAATGGTCGGCATGAGCCTGATCGTGCTCGGTGCCATCGTCCTCAACACCATGTCGCGTAGCGCGGTCCACTGAGATGCAAGCCGACCATCCGGAAACCGGCTATCGGCGCAAGAAGCAGCCCGAGCTCGTCCATCGCGCCCTGCTGGATCACGCGGCCAGGCTGGCCGTCGAGCATGGGCTCGCCGCCGTCACCGTGCAGGCGGTCGCCGAGGCGGCCGGCGTCACCAAGGGTGGCCTGCTGCATCATTTCCCGAGCAAACAGGCGCTGATCGACGCGGTGTTCGCCGATCAGCTCGACGCGCTGGATCGCGATCTCGACGCGCGGATCGCCGCCGATCCCGAACCGCTCGGCGCCTTCACCCGCGCCTATGTCGCCTCGGTCTTCGACATGGCGCCGGAGGCCGACGGCGCCGTCTGGGCGGCCTTGTCGATCTCGATGCTGACCGATCCGCAACCGCGGCGCCTGTGGTCGGAGTGGATTCAGGCCCGACAGGAGCGGCATCGGGACACCGACGGCACGCTGGCGTTGGCCGCCGTCCGTCTCGCGGCGGACGGGGCATGGCTGGCCGACCTCACCGGCGTCGCGGTCGAAGAGCGAGCAAAGATGCGCGACCTTCTCATCCGACAGACATACCCGGGATAGCTTCCTCGCTGTTTGCGAAGCCACCGCCCTTCGGATGGGCTATAGCTGAGGCGCGCATGCGCATTCAGGGAGTCCGCAGCATGGCCATGCAAAGAGACCGCGTGTCCCGCCGGTCGATCCTGCGTCGAAGCCTTCATGCCCTGAGCGTACGGCCGCGCCTCATCGCCGCCACCGCCCTCGGTATTGTCGTCGGCTTGCTGCTTCCTCGCGACTTCACCGGACAAAGCCGCCTGCTGATCGGTTGGGATGCCGGCGTCGCCCTCTATCTCACGTCCACCTGGACGATGATGATCCGGTCCGACGTTCATCAGCTGCGCCGTCGGGCCGCCCAGCACGACGAGGGCGAATGGACGATCATCCTCCTGTCGATGGCGGCGACGTTGTCGAGCCTCGTCGCCATCGGCGCCGAACTCCTGCAGGCCGGCGCCGGCGATCCCTTCCGCTTCTGGCGGGCGGGAGTGGCCGCCCTCACCATCGTGATGAGCTGGCTGTTCGTCCACACCATCATGGCCCTGCACTATGCCCACGACTACTATCTGCGCGAGGGGTATCTCAGGGAAAAGCCGGGCCTGATCTTCCCCGACCGCATCGAGGAACCCGACTACTGGGACTTCGCCTACTTCGCCTTCACCATCGGCGTCGCCGCCCAGACCGCCGACGTCGCCATCGCTTCGCCGCGCATCCGCCGCGTGGCGCTGGCCCATTCGGTGCTGGCCTTCGTCTTCAACACCGCCATCCTCGCCCTGGCGATCAACGTGGGCGCCAGCCTGCTGTAAACACCGCCCTTCTCTCTCCGAACAGCAACGGGCAATCAGTACTGTGCGGCTGGCGCCGGACGCTTGTCGGTCCATTCCGGCGGCGCACCGACCTTGCCGGCGACGACGCCGGCCAGCCCGGGCGCCCGGCCGAATGCGTCGCAGGCCGGATACTTGGGCTTGCCTCCGAACCAGGATTGCAGCCGCTGGCCCGACGGCAGCGAGAGGTCCAGCCCCTCGGGTTCCTTGCCGAGCACCAGCAGTCGCGCAAACTCGTTGCTGAAACTGGCGGCCATGCCATAGGCGTCGCCGACCTCGGAAACCAGGGGATTGTCCTGGATGGAGTTGGCGCCACGCGCCCAGACGATTGCGGCGCGCTGCACCCCCGCCTTGTCCAGCGCTTCGGCTTCGACGGCAAGTCCACCCAGCCCGATCGGAAGGCGCGGAATGCCCACGGGCAGGACGAAGCCGGTTCCAAGCGAGACCACGGCCGAAACCCCGGCCATCGCCTTGTTGGTCGGCACGATGTCGGTGACCACGGCCCGCACCGTGAGGTCGGCCGGTTGTCCGGTCGGCACCATCTGGTATCTGTCGCTGAGGGCGACACACAGCGCACGATCGATGGCGTTGGTCACCAGGGTTCGATCCGCCGGGTCCGCAACCCGCGGCAACGCACCGAAGGCAAAAACCGTTGGCACGATCCGGGCTTTCTGCAACGGGACGAGGCCGTTGCCGTCGACATAGACCCGGGCCTTCGACAGGCTTCCCTTCGGCTCGCCAAGCCTGTCGTAGGACGACAGCGTGCCCGCCTGTTTCAAGGGAACGGAAGCGCAGCCTGCGATCAACAGCATCAGCGGCAGGGCCAGACCAAACGCCTTCAGACCTATCATCGGAAACTCCGGGCATCGCCAGACCGCCACGCTCGCGATTCGCAGACAGCCGACTTTCTTGTGCCCGGATTCTTCCGGTGGCGATAGCCGGAGCGCCGCCGACCCTCACCCTTTCCGGAAATAGTCGTGGATGGCCTTGGCGGTGGCGGCGGAGATGCCGGGCACCTTCTCGAGGTCGGTGAGCGCCGCTCGCTCGATTTCCTTCAGCGTGCCGAAGTGGTTGAGCAGCGCCCGCTTGCGCGTTGGCCCGACGCCGGGGATCTCCTGCAGGCCGCCCTCGGAAAGCTGCTTGGAGCGCCTGACAGCATGGCTGCCGTTGGCGAAGCGGTGCGCCTCGTCGCGCATGCGCTGGATGAAGTAGAGTATGGGGTCGCGGGTCGGCAGCATGAAGTCCGGTCGCCCCGGCACGAAGAAGCGCTCGCGGCCGGCGTCGCGGTCCGGCCCCTTGGCGACGCCCACCAGGGGAATGTCGGTTATGCCGAGTTCGTCGATGATCGATTTCACCGCCGACAGCTGGCCGGCGCCGCCGTCGATCAGCACCAGGTCGGGCCACGGCCCGAAACCGTCCTCGTCGCGCGGCGCCTCGGCCCGGCTGCCGTGCTCCTTGACGAGGCGAGAGAAGCGCCGCGTCATCACCTCGCGCATCATGCCGAAGTCGTCGCCCGGCGTGATGTCGGTCGAGCGGATGTTGAACTTGCGATACTGGTTCTTCACGAAGCCGCCAGGGCCGGCGACGATCATGCCGCCCACCGGGTTGGAGCCCATGATATGGGCGTTGTCGTAGACCTCGATGCGCTTCGGCGTCTCGGCAAGACCGAACACCCTGCCGACCCCCTCAAGCAGCTTCAGCTGGCTCGATGTGTCGGCCATGCGGCGGGCCAGCGCCTCGCGGGCATTCTGCACCGCCTGTTCCACCACGTCCTTCTTCTCGCCACGCTGCGGACGAAGAACCTCGACGCGCCGACCGGCCTTCTCGGAAAGCGCCTCGGTCATCAGCGCCATGTCCTCGAAGGCATGACTGACCAGGATCAGTGATGGACACGGCTTGTCGTCGTAGAACTGGGCGATGAACGAGGACAGCGCCTCACCGGCCTCCGTGCCGCCGGCCTTGGGGAAGAAGGCGTGGTTGCCCCAGTTCTGGCCGGTGCGGAAGAAGAATACCTCGACGCAGGTCTGCCCGCCCTCCTGATGGACGGCGAACACGTCGGCCTCCTCGATGCCCTGCGGGTTGATGCCCTGCCGGCTCTGCACGTGGCTGAGCGCGGCCAGACGATCCCGGCAGCGGGCGGCCCGCTCGAAATCGAGGTTCTCGGATGCGGCATGCATCTCGATCGCCAGTTGCTCCTTGATCTGCCGGCTTTTGCCGGACAGGAAATCCTTGGCCTCGCCCACGAGCCGGGCGTAGCCGACGGCGTCGATCTCGCCGGTGCAGGGCGCCGAGCAACGCTTGATCGGGTAGAGCATGCAGGGCCGCGTCCGCGTTTCGAACTCGCCGTCCGAGCAGGTGCGGATCAGGAAGGCCTTCTGCATGGCGTTGATTGTCGCCGTCACCGCCGAGGCCGACGCGAAGGGGCCGAAGAAGCTGCCCTTGCGCGAGCGGGCGCCGCGATGCTTGACGAGCTGCGGCGCCACATGGTCCCCGGTGATCAGGATGTAGGGAAAGCTCTTGTCGTCGCGCAAGAGCACGTTGAAGCGCGGCCTGAGCTGCTTGATCAGGTTGGCTTCGAGGAGCAGCGCTTCCGTCTCGGTCTTGGTGACGACGAATTCCATCGCCGCCGTCGCCTGCACCATGCGGATGATGCGGGTCGGCAGCTGGCCGAGCCGGGTGTAGTTGGTCACCCGCTTCTTGAGGCTCTTGGCCTTGCCGACGTAGAGCACGTCGCCCGTCGGCGACAGCATGCGATAGACGCCGGGGCTGTTGGGCAGCAGGCGCACCATCGCCTGCACCACCTCGACGCCACGCCGCGTCTCGGCCGTCGACAGGTCGATCTCGCCGCCCTCTTCCTCCACCGCGTCCTCCAGCTCGGGCAGCTCGGCGGTCGGGGCGTCATCGGCGTCGGTATCGGCAGTGAAATCGGGATCGTCTGTCATGGTCTCTGGGATTCGTGACGGGGCGGCTCTCTATCATATCAGCGACCGCTGCGTCAGCCGATGGCGGCAGCATCACCAAAAAGAAGGCCCTCAAAAAGCAAGGTCCCGACCGCCGACGCGACCGGGACCTTGTTCGTTTCATGCCGGAAAGGCTCAGGCCTCGCCGACCGTTTCCATCAGCGCCAGGGTCAGCGCGTCCTTGGCGTTGCGGCCGCCGCGCACCGCGAAGTCGAAGGCGAGCCTGTGCCGCTCACAGGTGTCGACCGCCGTCTCGATCAGCGCCTCCATCTGTTCGTTGGTCACTTCCGCCTGACCGGCGAGCAGCAGCGTGTTGCGGTACATAACCACGCCCTCTGCCTGCCAGATATCGAAATGGCCGATCCAGAGCTGCTCGTTGATCAGCGCCAGGAGCTTGGTCACCTCGTTCCGGCGGGCGGCCGGCACCTTGATGTCGAAGGCGCAGGCGACATGCAGCGCCTCGATCTCGGAGAGCCAGGTGACGGCGACGTTATAGTCCGTGTCGTCGCCAGCGATGGAGATGGCGATCTCGTCCTCGTCGGAGCGCTCGAACGTCCAGTCGTTCTGCGCGGCGAGGAGCTCGATCTCGTCCACGGGATTGGCGGTTCGCTCGGGATGCACGTCGATGAGGGTCATCTTGACCTCCAGGGTTGCCGCTGCGGAACAGCGTGTGCCGATACCGATGTCGACCTTCGTTGCTCCGCACCGGGGCGGGAACGCCGACGCCGACACCTTTTAGCCGGAGGCCGCAAAACGCCTACCGACAACACCGAAGCGGCCGAAACCGCCCCGGAATGCAGCAACCCGACATGCGCCGGTCCGAAATACAGGGGGCGCACGAATCTCACGTTGACGACAGGATAAGCCGGAAGGGCATGAAAACGGAAGCCCTCACGGACCTTCGGGGCCGTCGGTACCTTCAGCGACGGCGGCGACCTCCGCCTCGTTGTGGGAAAGCCGCTTCTCCAGCTCGGCGACGCGGGCCGTCAGCCGCTCCACCTCGGCCAGCGCGCGCGTGGCGATGTCCTGCACCGTTTCCAGGTCTTCGCGGCGCGCGAGGTCGAGCTCGGAGGCGAACTTCTCGCCCTGGGCACGGAAGACCGAGGAAACCTCGCGCCCGGCCGATTGGGCGAGGCCGGCGGCGTCGTTCATCAGCTTGGCGAATTCGTCGTAGATGCGTCCCTGCGGGCCGGTCGTCATGGCAGTCGTCTCCGAATGGCGGGCCAGACCCTCTATTTGGCCCCTCGCCGGCTCCGCTTCAAGCGGAAGATGGAAAGAGACCACGGGGACGCCGCGCGAGCGACCGGCCGGGCATCTACGCCGCGGCGCCGAGCCGGGGCGCTCCACGGTGCTCGGCCTTCAGGCCGCGAAGGTCGCGCAGCCAGAGCTGACCGCAGGCCGCATCGATGTCCGCCCCTTGGGTGTCCCGCACCACCACGGGCACGCCGGCTCGATCCAGCCACTGCCGGAACTGATGGAGCCGATGGTCCGCCGGTCGGCCGAGGTCGATGCTCTCGACCGGATTCCAGCGCATCAGATTGACCCGCGCGGGCTTGCCGGCGACCATCCGGACAAGACGCTCCGCATCGCCACGGCCGTCGTTCACCCCCGGCAACAGGAGATAGACGAAGGTCACGATGCGATTGTGCCGCTCCGCCCAGGAGATTGCTCGCACGACGACCTCGCGGAGGTCGTGCTTGCGGCTGCCGGGAATGAGTCTGTCGCGCACCTCCTGCGTGGTCGCATGGAGCGAAACCGTCAGGTTTACGCCGAGATGCTCCTCGCTCAGTCGGGCGAGCGCTTTCGGTATGCCGATGGTCGAGATCGTGATACCCGTCGTCGGAAAGCCCATTCCGTCGCGGTCGCGCAGGATGCGGATGGCGGCCAGGACGTTTTCGTAATTGTTCAGGGGTTCCCCGATGCCCATGAACACGATCCGGTTGACCTTCGGACCGAGGCGGACGACCTGCTCGACGATCTCGTGCCTGTCGAGGTTCCTCTTGAGCCCGGCCTGACCCGAGGCACAGAACCGGCAGGAGAAGGCACATCCGACCTGGGAAGAGATGCAGGCGGTGAAACCATCGTGCCGCCGAATGAGCACGCTCTCGACGGCGTAACCATCGGCAAGGCCGAACAGCACCTTCTGCGACCGCTTCCCCCGTTCCGACTTGATCCTGCCGAGACTACGAAGCCGAAGGTTCCGTTCCTCGGCCCAGCGTCGCAGCTCTCGCGGCAGGTCTTCATGGCAGGTGAAAATGTCCCTGTACGCCACGGGCGAGGGCTCCGTGCCGACGATCTCGGCAAACTCGCTTGCCGTCAGGCCCAGGGCCGGTGTTGCCTCAACCATTCCACCCTCCTTTCGGGTTGCCCGTCGGGCCGCCGCGCCTGACGCCCCCGATGCGTGGGGATTTTTATATAACCGGCACGTCGGTTATATACAAGACAGAGCGGCAGACGCGAAATCGCAGGGCCGCCGGATGCCGCCAGCCAAGCGGAAATCTAGGGTTGGAAGAGTTCGTCGGGATAGAGCACGGCCAGGATGTCCCTCACCTCATCGCGCATGAAGGCCGAGAGATCCCCTTCTCGACTCACCATCCAGCGCATGTAGCCCCCCTGCAGGACCGACTGGATCATGCCCGACGTGCGCTTGGGATCATGTGGCCGAAGCGGCAATCGCTGCTCGATGGCCTCGCGAACCAGCTCATTCCGCTCAAGGGCGAGCGCGCGAAGGTGGGGATCGATGATGTCACCCCAGAACAGCAGCAGGTAGGCTTCGCTGCCAACCTCGGCGTCCATGCCCTCGATCATGTCCTTCAGGAATACCCAAAGCGACTGGAGGTCCCTTTCGGCATGCGAGGTGGCAAAGAACGCCCTCACCTCCTCGGTCATCTCCTCCATGATCCGGCGATGGATGGTCGCCTTGTCCTGGAATCTCTGGATCAGCGCCGCCCGCGACATGCCGACGGCCTTGGCGACGTCGGACAGGGTGAAGTCGACCGGCCCCTCACGCAGCAGAACGACCTTAGCCTTTTGCAGAATTTCCACGTCCGAGTGAAGTTTTGGCCGAGGCATCCCGGTGTCCTGTCATGGAGCGGGAGAGCCGGATATCTCCCGGTCCACGCCGCCGTTTCGAAGGTCGATAACCACTGCGTCGGTTATAAACCGCCCGCCGAAGCCCAAACAAGACCACAATCGTCCAACCTCTAGGAAGCGGAGCCCGAGGCTTTCGCTCAAGAATCGAATGCGCGGGCTGGCCGTCAGAGATTCGACCGCAACGCGAATAAGCTTGACGAGTCCGGAAACGCCCATCAATCCTCGCTCGCGGGAGATGTCACCTTCGGGGGTTCCGCGCCGACATCCGACAAAAGGAACACGATGCCGCTTCTCGCCCTGCCCTTCCCGCCGATCAGCCCCGTTCTCCTCGAGTTCGGCCCGATCTCCATTCGCTGGTACGGGCTCGCCTACGTCATCGGGCTCATCTTCGGCTGGTGGTACATCATCCGAATGGTCAACACCGAGCGCCTGTGGGACGGCCTCAAGCGGCCGAACGCCACCGACATCGACGATCTCCTGGTCTGGATGACGCTCGGCGTCGTGTTGGGCGGGCGCATCGGCTACATCCTGTTCTACAACTTCGAGGCCTACAGCCAGAACCCGATCGAGATCCTGCAGATCTGGCACGGCGGCATGTCGGTGCACGGCGGCTTCATCGGCACCGCCATCGCCCAGTATCTGTTCGCCCGCCGACGCGGTCTCAACGTGCTGACGGTGTTCGACCTGTCAGCCGCCGCCGTTCCGGTCGGCCTGTTCCTCGGCCGCCTCGCCAATTTCGTCAACGGCGAACTCTATGGCCGCGTCACCGACGTGCCCTGGGCCTTCATCTTCCCCAACTCCGACGGCCTGCCCCGCCACCCGAGCCAGCTCTATGAGGCCGGGCTCGAGGGCCTCCTCATCTTCGCCGTGCTGACGCCGCTCATCTGGAAGGCCGGCATCCTCAGGAAGCCCGGCCTCGCCGTCGGCATCTTCGGCCTGATCTACGCCGCCGCCCGCATCCTGGTCGAAACGGTGCGCGAACCCGACCCGCAGGTCGGCTTCCTCTTCGGCGACTTCCTGACCATGGGCATGCTCCTGTCGATCATCACCGCCGTCGCCGCCGCCGCGCTGATCGCCCTGGCGCTCGGCGGCCGGACACGACGGCCGGAGCCGTCGTCATGACGGCGCTCGAAGACAAGATCATCCGGCTGATCGGCGCCGTCGGCCCCATCTCGGTCGCCGACTACATGAGCCTCGTCCTGTCCGATCCGGACCACGGCTACTATACCACCCGCACCGCCATCGGCCTTGAGGGCGATTTCATCACCGCGCCGGAAATCAGCCAGATGTTCGGCGAGCTGATCGGCATCTGGTGCGTCGCCGCCTACGAGGCGCTCGGCCGCCCGTCGCGCCTGTCGCTGGTCGAGCTCGGCCCCGGACGCGGAACGCTGATGGCCGACCTGCTCAGGGCCGGGCGCGTCGATCCCGGCTTCATTCGCGCCGCCGAGGTGCACCTCGTCGAGATCAGCCCCGAGCTGCGCCGCCGGCAGGCCGCCGGCCTCACCGGCCTTGCCAGTCCCATCTGGCACGACCGCATCGACGACCTGCCCGACGGACCGCTGATCGTCGTCGCCAACGAGTTCTTCGACGCCCTGCCGATCCGCCAGTTCGTCCGGAGCGAACGCGGCTGGCGCGAACGCGTCGTCGGCCTCGACGACGACGGCAACCTCGCCTTCGGCCTCGGCGCCGCCGCTCCCGATGCGGCGCTTCTGCCGGCCGGCGCCACCGAGGCGCCGCTCGGCGCCGTGGCCGAGATCAACCGCCCGGCCGAGGCCATCGTCGGCACGCTCGCCCACCGCCTCGTCCAGCACGGCGGCGCGGCGCTGATCTTCGACTACGGCCACGTGAAGAGCGGCTTCGGCGAAACGCTGCAGGCGGTACGCGCCCACCACTACGCCGACCCCCTGCGCGAACCCGGCGAATGCGACCTGACCGCCCACGTCGATTTCGACCGTCTCGCCCGCGCCGCCACCGCCGAGGGCGCCGCCGTGCTCGGGCCGGTGACGCAGGGCGACTTCCTTCTCGCCATGGGTCTCGCCGAGCGGGCGGGCGCGCTTGGCGCCGGCCGTAGCGCCGAGGATCAGGCCAACATCGTCGCTGCCGTGGAACGACTGGCAGGCCCGGACGAAATGGGCACCCTGTTCAAGGTGATGGCGGTGACGCACCTGCCGCTGGCCCTGCCGGGGTTCTGACGGACCGCGCGGCCGGACATCACCTCGCACTCCAGGGAGCCGACCCATGACCGACCCCTTGATCGAACGCCTCGTGCCGGCGCTCTCCGCGGTGCCCGGCATCGACGCCGTGGTGCTGGGCGGCTCGCGCGCCCGTGGCGATACGACGCCCGAGTCGGACTACGACTTCGGCCTCTATTTTCGCGCCGATACGCCGTTCGACGTGCGCGACCTGCGCGCCGCCGTCGCCCCCTTCCTGGATACCCCCGAGGAGGCCACCAGCACCGAGATCGGCGAGTGGGGGAAATGGATCGTCGGCGGCGGCTGGCTCAGGATCGGGGGACGGGCGGTGGACCTGCTCTACCGCGATGCCGATACCGTCGCCGCCGTCATCGATGACGCCAAGCAGGGCATTCTGTCGGTCGACTACCAGCCCGGCCACCCCCACTGTTTCGTCTCCTCGATCTGGCTTGCCGAAGTTCACCACTGCCTGCCGCTCGCCGACAGCAACGCCACCATCGCGCGCCTGAAGCAGAGCCTCGTGCCCTATCCGCCGGCGCTTGGGCGGGCACTGATCGAGCGGTTTTCCTGGGAAATCGACTTCGCCGCCGGCAACGCCGCCAAGGCCGTCTCGCGCAACGACCGGAGCTACATCGCGGGCTCGATCTTCCGGGCGCTCGCCTGCGCCGCGCAGGTGATCGCCGCCATCAACGGCGTCTACGTGATGAACGAGAAGGGTGCCCTGCGACTGGCCGGCACCCTGCCCGTCGCGCCGAAAGATCTGTCGGGCCGCGTCGACGCGAGCTGGGATCGCTTCGCCGCGCAGGATTACCCGGGCTCGCTCGAAGCGTTGTCCGGCATCGCCCGGGACGTTCGGGGGCTGGCCGAAGCGTGGATCGCCGCGCACCCGAGCTGACCCGCACCGGCCGCATCGGGCACGTTTAGGGAAACTTCACCCTCTTTCCCGAACACCGCCCGAAAATCGTCGCGATTGCATCGTCATTTGAGGAAGATAAGCCGCACCAAACGCCCTTCTCCGGAACACACCGATGATCGTCCGTTCGCCCGTCCTTTCGGCCCTCCCCGGCATCCGCCACGGCTGGTTCACCCGCGAGGGCGGCGTGTCGGGCGGGCTCTACGCCAGCCTCAACACCGGCTACGGCTCCAAGGACGCCCGCGCCAACGTCACCGAGAACCGCGGCCGCATCGCCGACGCCATCGGCGTTCCGCGCCACAAGCTGGTTACCCTCTACCAGGTGCACTCGCCCGACGTCGTCGTGGTGACCGATCCCTGGGCCTTCGAGGATAATCCGGAAGCCGACGCCCTCGTCACCCGCGTTCCCGGCATCGCGCTCGGCACCAGCCATGCCGACTGCGGCCCGGTGCTGTTCGCCGACGCGGAGGCGCGCGTCGTCGGCGCCGCCCATGCCGGCTGGAAGGGCGCCTTCACCGGCGTTCTCGAAGCGACCATCGACGCCATGGTCCGGCTCGGCAGCCGGCGCGGCGACATCATGGCCAGCCTCGGCCCGACGATCTCCGCCGCCGCCTACGAGGTGGGGCCGGAGTTCGTCGCCCGGTTCCGCGAGGCCGGCGAGGCCATCGACCGCTGGTTCGCCCCCTCGAAGCGCGCGGGGCACGCCATGTTCGACCTGCCCGGCTACATCATCTTCCGGCTGGAGCGGGCCGGCATCCGCGCCACCAACCTCGCCCTTTGCACCTATGGCGACGAGGCGCGCTTCTTTTCCTATCGCCGCATGACGCTGAACGGCGAGGCCGACTACGGTCGCCATCTCGCCGCCATCGCGCTCGAGGGATCATGACGCCTGTCCTCCAACCAAGGGCTACACAACGCAAAAACGGTTTCCAGACGAGCCGAAAAATGCTCTAACCGCACACGGCTGTGATAAGCCGGGAGGCTGATGGATGGGTTTTCTGAGCGGAACGAAGCGTACCGGATCGCTCCGGCTGCCGGGCGTAGTCCTGGCGATCGCCCTCGCCTCCGTCCTCGCCGCCTGCCAGTCGACCGCTCCCGCCCGGCCGAAAGCCGCCGCCGTTGCCGGGCCGACCGTGCCCGCGCCGCCCGAGGCGACCCAGCCGGCCGCGCCCGCCGTCCCGGCGGCCGTCGCCACCTTCTCGTTCGACCAGATCAAGGGCGTGCCGACCAACAAGCAGGACGAGCTGGCCCGGGCGATCGCCAAGCACGCCCAGGCCCGCAACCTGCGCCTCGTCCGCCGCACCGATCCTTCGGCCACCTATCACGTCTGGGGATATCTGTCGGCCGTCGGCGGCGACGTCGGCACCAACGTCACCTACGTCTGGGACATCATCGACCAGAGCGGCAACCGCGTGCTGCGCTTCTCCGGCGTCGAGATCACCAGCGCCGCCGGTAACGATCCATGGAACAGCGTCGACGGGTCGGCGCTCGATACCGTTGCCGCCCGCACCGTCGAGGACGTCTACGCCTGGATCAACCGGCTGCCGCGCCCGTCCGTGGCCGGCGCTCCGACCGCCCAGGCAGGCACCGCCCAAACGAACTCACTGGCCGGCACGCTCTGACTCATTAATAAGTCGGCGCAAAACGCCGGGAGCATGGCTGCATTCGCGAGATCGCGTGTTTACGCGTCCCCGCCGCGCTGCTAAAAGGCGCGCAAATCTGAGCCAGCCAGCCGGTCGCCGCCCCGTTCAGGGCGGCGTGGTCTTTTCGCGAGGTCGACGTTCATGAAACTTGTCGCTGGAAACTCCAACCCGAAGCTGGCCGAACAGGTCTCCGATTATCTTGAGAAACCGCTCACCAAGACCTCCGTCCGCCGCTTCGCCGACCAGGAGATTTTCGTCGAGATCCTCGAGAACGTGCGCGGCGAGGACGTCTTCGTCCTCCAGTCGACCAGCTACCCGGCCAACGACAACCTGATGGAGCTGTTGATCATCACCGACGCGCTCCGTCGTTCCTCGGCCAAGCGCATCACGGCCGTGCTGCCCTACTTCGGCTATGCACGCCAGGACCGCCGCTCGCAGGGCCGCACGCCGATCTCGGCCAAGCTGGTCGC
This sequence comes from Pleomorphomonas sp., assembly GCA_030603685.1. Classification (GTDB taxonomy): domain Bacteria; phylum Pseudomonadota; class Alphaproteobacteria; order Rhizobiales; family Pleomorphomonadaceae; genus Pleomorphomonas. Next base: position 8,924 of record JAUVXG010000058.1, on the reverse strand, counting down.
CAACCTGATCACCAACGCCGGCGTCGACCGCGTTCTCACCCTCGACCTGCACGCCGGCCAGATCCAGGGCTTCTTCGACATCCCCACCGACAACCTGTTCGCCGCGCCGGTGTTCGTGCGCGACATCAAGGAACGCTACGCCACCGACAACGTGGTGATCGTGTCGCCGGACGTCGGCGGCGTGGTGCGCGCCCGCGCGCTGGCCAAGCGCATCGACGCCCCGCTCGCCATCGTCGACAAGCGGCGCGAACGCCCGGGCGAGTCGGAAGTGATGAACATCATCGGCGACGTCGACGGCCGCGACTGCATTCTCGTCGACGACATCGTCGATTCCGGCGGCACGCTGTGCAACGCCGCCGAGGCGCTGCTCGCCCAGGGCGCCAAGTCCGTCACCGCCTACGCCACCCATGGCGTGCTGACCGGCGGCGCCATCGCCCGCATCACCGCCTCGAAGCTGAAGGAGATGGTGTTCACCAACTCCATCCAGCCGACCGAGGACTTCGAGAACAGCCCCAAGCTGCGCTGGATCTCCATCGCCCCGCTGATCGGCGAGGCCATCTCGCGCACCGCCGCCGAGCAGTCGGTGTCCAGCCTGTTCATTTAAATGGAGGGCGCCAGGTTTGGGCGCCCTATATCGATCTTGCGCTTCTTCCGGCCTGAGATCCTGCGCCTTCGCGCAGGATGACGACTATATGTTTGTTTTAATTATATAATTTTGTCATCCTGCGCGAAGGCGCAGGACCTCAGGCAGAATGGAGCGTTCGGCATATATAGGGCATCCAGCCTCCGAGCTTTCCACGCCTCTCTACGCGCTCAGCCCTTCAGCCGACCCAGCATCTCGAAGCAGGCGCGGGCGTTGTGGTAGGGGCACTTCCACGGACCGGCGAGGCAGGCGTCGGCATCCTCGTCCGCCATGTAGGGCCGTCCGTCGGGCGTCAGCTTGGCGTGCCACTCGCCATGGGCATGGTCGGCGACGTGATCGCGGATGAAGGCCCAGACGTCGCGCACCGCATCCCGGAACGCCGGATTGCCGGTCATCTCCCAGGCGTTCTGGAAGCCCACCAGCGCCTCGGCCTGCGGCCACCAGTGCTTGTCGGCGTCGATCAGGCTGCCGTCGCCATGCGCCTCGTAGTGAAGACTGCCATCGCGATCGCGCCCCTCGGCCAGCGTCCGCTCGGCCATCATCACGGCGGCCGCCCTCGCCTTGGCGATCAGCGCCTCGTCGCCCAGCACCTCGGCGGCCTCCACCAGCAACCAGCTGCCCTCGATGTCATGGCCGTAGGAAACGTGGTCGTTCAGCGAGCGCCAGCCCATGTCGAAGAACAGCTTGAAGTGCCCGGTGCGGCTGTCGACAATCCGGTCGAGCGTAACCGAAATCAGCGCCGACTGCCGCGCCCCCAGCGCCGGATCGCGCCAGATCCTCAGAAGGTTGGTGTAGGCCTCCATGATGTGGAGGTGGGTGTTCATCGATTTCGGGCTGTTGAGGTCCTTGTCCGACAGACGCATGTCGGCAAGCGGCCCCCAGGCGCGATCGAGCGCCTCGATATAGCCGCCGCGCTCGCGGTCGGCGGCATGCTTCTCGATCAGCCGGAACAGCTCGATCGCCAGTCCGAGAGCGTCGCGGTTGCCGGTGGCGCGGGCATATTCGGAGAAGGCGTAGATGGCGAAGGCCTGGGCGTAGATCTGCTTGCGGTCCGACAGCGGCCGCCCCTCGGCATCGACCAGCCAGTAGAGCCCCCCGTGCTCGTCGTCGATGAAGCGGCCGCGAAGGTCGTCGAAGGCCCAGTCGGCGGTGGCGGCGTAGTTCGCGCCGAGCACGCGCGTCGCGGTGGCGAAGGTCCAGAGAATGCGGGCGTTGACCACGGCGGCGCGCGGCGCGGCCTTGTCAACGATACCGTCGCAATCGGCGGCGCCGAAGAAGCCGCCGTTCGGATCGCGCATGCGGCCCTGCCAGAAGGGAAGGATGTTCTCCGTGAGCTCGCGAAGAATCTCCTCTCGCATGCTCTTGCCGTCCGTCGCCATCGCTCCAGCTCCTGTCCGGCCGGACGATCGAAGGCCCGGCCGGGCCTTCCTAAACGTTTTCATCGGGAATTCCAGAGCGGAGAGACCCGCAGCCGCCGACGACGGAAAGGGTTACCTGGAAGCGCGCGGCCGGGACGCCACCGAGTGATCGAGCGCCTTACCCAGATCGGCCCGGAACAAGGCATAGTTCTTCTTGGCGAGCTTGTAGTTGGCGGCCGAGCTGCTGAGCGTGATGAGGAAATGCCATTTTGAGCCGGCGGGCACGTGGGCGGATAGAAAGCCGCTATGAAAGAAGTCGGCCGTGAAGCCAGGCTCGGCGGGTAACGGCCGCCAATGCGTTGGCCGCCCCTTCTTGTCGATGGCGTCCGGGTACTCGCAGGTGTCGTAGGCGCCGGCATTCCGACAGGTGATCGGCAGCCGAGGCTCTTTCTGTTTCGCCCGGATTTCCGCCTTGCTTGGCGCCGGCATGTCATGAAAGTGGAAGCTGACGATCGAGCCTTCGCCACAGATCTTCGGCGCGGCGCAGTAGAAGAACACGGTGCCCGTGTCGCGCGTCCTCGTCACCCAGCCCGGAAACTTGTCCGAGGGCACGAGGGGTGCTTCCTCGGCGAGAACGGGACAGGCGAGGGTCGCAAGGCCGACAAGCGCAAGAGCTGCAGCAACTTTCTTCATATTGGTCATGCCTGGAAAAACGACAATTGAAACGGGAGATATATAACCGGAGGTAGAGGCGCGAATCCATCCTCGTCCTTGGTTGGAGCGTGAGGACCGGGTGGACCCGGCGCCCTGCCCGGTGATGGCAATGCGCCCGGAAACCCTCGCATTCCCTTGCCTTCGGCGAGCGTTTCCGCTATAGCGCCCGCATCCGCGCCGACCCCCCTGGAGGGAGCGCCGGATCGGCATCGGCCGCGTGGCCGCCGCCGCCAGTAATCCGAAGATGAAAGCACGAGAAAATGGCTCAGACCTACGAGCTCGTCGCCTCGCCGCGTGACCGGGTGGGAAAGGGGTCCGCCCGCGCCCTGCGCCGTGAAGGCAAGACGCCCGCCGTCGTTTATGGCGACAAGCAGCCGCCGCTGTCGATCGCGGTCGACACCAAGGAAACCTTCCTGAAGCTGCACGCCGGTGGCTTCCTGACCCACGTCGTCACCCTCAAGGTCGACGGCAAGGAGATCAAGGCCCTGCCGCGCGACTACCAGCTCGACCCGGTGACCGACTTCCTCGTCCACGTCGACTTCATCCGCGTGTCCGACACCACCAAGGTGACCGTTGACGTGCCGGTGCATTTTGTCGGCCAGGACAAGTCGAACGGCATCAAGCGCGGTGGCGTGCTGAACATCACCGCCCACGAAGTGGCGCTTCTGGTGTCCGCCAACAACATCCCCGAGCACCTGACGGTCGACGTCAGCGGGCTCGATATCGGCGATTCCGTGCACATCTCCGCCGTGACGCTGCCGGAAGGCGCCAAGCTGGTCGATCATGACGACTTCTCCGTCGCCACCATCGTCGGCTCGGCTGCCGGTACCTCGGAAGAAGCGGCCGCTCCGGCCGCCGCCGAGGCCCCCAAGGCCTGATCGTTCAGGTCTTCGGTTTGACTTTCGGGGTTCCGGTCGCAAGGTCGGAACCCCTGATCTTTTCGGGAGAGGCGCGTGCTCATTCTGGTCGGTCTCGGCAATCCCGGCGCCAAATATGCGTCGAACCGCCACAACATCGGCTTCATGGCGGCCGACGTCATCCATACGCGCCACCGCTTTCCTCCCTGGCGGAAGAACTTCCAGGCCGAGGTGGCCGAAGGCACCATCGACGGCGAGCGCGTGCTCCTGATGAAGCCGCAGACCTACATGAACGAGAGCGGCCGCTCGGTGGGCGACGCCGTGCGTTTCCTCAAGCTCGCCCCGACCGACGTGGTGGTCATCCACGACGAACTCGACCTGCCGCCCGGCAAGCTCCGGATGAAGGTCGGCGGCGGCCACGGCGGCCACAACGGCCTCCGCTCCATCACCTCGCAGATCACCGACGGCTATCGTCGCATGCGGCTCGGCATCGGCCACCCCGGCGACAAGGCCCTCGTCCACGCCCACGTTCTTTCCGACTTCGCCAAGGCCGACCGCGACTGGCTGGTGCGCCTGCTCGACGCCATCGCCGACAACGCCGGCGAGCTGGTGAAGGGCGCCGACGCCACCTTCGCCAACCGCGTCCACGCCATCACCGAACCGAAGCCCGAGCGCAAGCCCAAGCCGGACGCGACCGCCGCCCGGCCGGCATCGGCCGGCGCGACGACAGAGGAGAAGCCGCCGGAAAAGAACGCCATGGCCGCCATCCTGAAAGGCCTTCTGGCCCAGAGAACCCGGCGCTGACGGCCGCCGCTTCGGCACGCCTTCATAGATAAATCGCTTGACGGCCGGCGGCAGGCTTCCCTAACACCTCGGCCAACACATCGCTCCAGACGAAAGCCTGATCACCATGGGTTTCAAGTGCGGCATCGTCGGCCTGCCCAACGTCGGCAAGTCCACGCTCTTCAACGCGCTCACCAAGACCGCCGCCGCCCAGGCCGCGAACTATCCCTTCTGCACCATCGAGCCGAACACCGGCGAGGTGGCCGTTCCCGACCCGCGCCTCACCGTGCTGGCCGAGAAGGGCAAGTCGGCGCAGATCGTGCCGACCCGCATCACCTTCGTCGACATCGCCGGCCTGGTGCGCGGCGCCTCCAAGGGTGAAGGTCTCGGCAACCAGTTTCTCGGCAACATCCGCGAGGTCGACGCCATCGTCCACGTCGTCAGGTGCTTCGAGGACGACGACATCACCCACGTCGAGGGACGCATCGACCCGGTGAGCGATGCCGAGACCGTGGAAACCGAGCTGATGCTCTCCGATCTCGACAGCCTGGAGCGGCGCGTCGTGCCGCTCAGGAAGCGAGCCCAGAGCGGCGACAAGGACATCAAGGAACAGGTCGAGCTGATGGACCTCGCGCTCGAGGAACTGCGCAACGGCCGTCCGGCCCGCACCGCCAGCATCCCCAGGGGATCGGAGGCGGCCTTCGACGCGCTCAACCTCCTGACCTCCAAGCCGGTGCTCTACGTCTGCAACGTCGAGGAAGCGGCGGCGGCCACCGGCAACAGCCAGTCGGCCCGCGTCTTCGAGATGGCCGAAAGGCTCGGCGCCAAGGCGGTGGTCATTTCGGCCGCCATCGAGGCGGAAGTGGCCCAGCTCGACGACGCCGAGCAGAAGGAGTTCCTGGAGACGCTCGGCCTCGAAGAGCCCGGCCTCGACCGGCTGATCCGCGCCGGCTACGACCTCCTCGGCCTGATCACCTACTTCACCGTCGGCCCGAAAGAGACGCGCGCCTGGACGATCGTCAAGGGCACCAAGGCGCCCCAGGCCGCCGGCGTCATCCACACCGACTTCGAGCGCGGCTTCATTCGCGCCCAGACCATCGCCTACGAGGACTACATCGCCTATGGCGAGGCCAAGGCCAAGGAACTCGGCAAGGCCCGCGACGAAGGCAAGGAGTATGTCGTCGCCGACGGCGACGTCATGCTGTTCAAGTTCAATACCTGACGCGCGTCATCAGACCCGTTTTCGCCACATTTTTGACGCCGCCGTGGAACTTTCATGGCGGCGTTGGCGTTTCCAATGCCGGTACCGCTTTGCCGTTTTCGGCCGAAACACCTCGTTTACCATTCGTTTACTGCGATGAACGGCAGATGAACGACGGGTTCGGGGCTCGTTCAAGCCGGTGGCAATAAGGTGACATCATGGCGCGGAAGGGGCCGCGCCCGACGAGAACGGCAGCACGCCATGGCCCGCAAGACCAAACTTCTGAGCTGGATCGCCGCCGCGCTGGTGGCGCTGACCACCGTGGTCGCCGCCCGCGCCCTGCCCGACAAGATGTGGCCGGGCGATCTTACCGTGACGATCGAAATCTCGGGCACCGCCGGCGCCGGTGTCGCCACCAGCTGGCAGGCGCCCTGACCGACGCAAGGTTCGGTTAGTCGAACGAAAAGGCGGACATGCTCGGCATGCCCGCCCGAAAACGATCCGGAGCGATTGAAAGACGACGAAAGCCGGCTGCTGAATCAGCCGGCGTGATGATAGGAGCGACGGGCCGCCACTTCGTCGAGCGCGTCCTGCTCGGCCGCGTCCTGGGCCGTCTTTTCGCGCATCTGATCGCGCTCCTCCAGAAGCTCGATCTTCTTCATTTCCTCGACCGCCTCGCTGAGCGCCGCCTGCGCGGCCTCGAGCTGCCCTCTGAGATCGTTGGCCGACCCCATGAGGTTGTCGCGGCGACTCATCGCCGCCTTGGCGAAGGTCGGATAAGCGAAGTGGGTGATGTCGGTAATGCCGCTGCGCTTCTGCTCGGCCAGAATCTGCTCGTCGAGCTCGGAGGCCATGCGCTCGAACTCGGCGATCATCATCTCGATCTGCATCACCTGCCGACGCTTCTCGTCGACCTGAAACCGCTTGAGTCGGATGAGACTGTTGCGAGATTTCATTTCAAGTTACTCCCCGGAATGCCCGTATCGTAAACCGACAGTGCTTTCCAAAAGGTGAGCAAGATCGCGATAGCCATCATAACGCCGGGTGCATTCGTCTTTTCCCTGCGTCAGGAAGGCTTCGAGCGGGGCGGAGACGTCGATCGACTGGTCGACGTCGGGGTTGCTTCCGCGCCTGTAGGCGCCGAGGCGGATCAGTTCCTCCATGTCGGCGAAGGTGGCCATCAGCCGTTTGGCGTCGCGGATCATCGGCCGGATCTCCGGCTCGACGCAGCCGGGCATGGTGCGCGACACCGTCTTCAGAACGTTGACGGCCGGATAGCGGCCGCGCTCGGCGATGGCGCGCTCCATGACGATATGGCCGTCGAGAATGCCGCGCACCGCGTCGGCCACCGGCTCGTTATGATTGTCGCCGTCGACCAGCACGGTGAAGAGACCGGTGATGGTGCCGCCGCCCACCGGGCCAGGCCCGGCACGTTCGAGAAGGCGCGGCAGCTCGGCGAACACCGTCGGCGTATAGCCCTTGGATGTCGGCGGCTCACCGGCCGACAGGCCGATCTCGCGCTGGGCCATGGCAAAGCGCGTCACCGAGTCCATAAGACAGAGGACGTCCTGCCCCTGGTCGCGGAAATATTCGGCGACCGTCAGCGTCATGTAGGCGGCCTGGCGCCGCATCAGCGCCGTCTCGTCCGAGGTGGCGACCACCACTACCGAGCGGGCAAGCCCCTCCTCGCCGAGGTCGTCCTCGATGAACTCCTGCACCTCGCGGCCGCGCTCGCCGACGAGACCGATCACCGACACGTCGCAGGCGGTATAGCGGGCCAGCATGGACAGGAGAACCGACTTGCCGACGCCCGAGCCGGCGAAGATGCCCATGCGCTGGCCGCGGCAGCAGGTGGCGAATGTATTGAGGACGCGCACCCCGAGATCGATCGGGTCGCCCACCCGCGCCCGCTCGGCCGCCTGGGGCGGCGAGGCCCTGAGCGGCATCTCGCTCGGCCCCAGCGGCAACGGTCCCTTGCCGTCGATCGGTTCGCCGAAGGCATTGATCACCCGGCCGAGCCAGCCGTCCGAGGGGCGCACCGATGCCGACGACGTGGCGATGGTCGCCTTGGCGCCGAGCCGCACGCCTTCCATGGAAGCGAACGGCAGACACAGCGCCTTGCCGTTGTTGAACCCGACCACCTCGACCGGCACCTGGGCGCCGCCGAAGCCACTGACCGACAGGCGGGCGCCGACGCTCATCTCCTGCACCGGACCGGCCACCTCGACCAGCATGCCCTGCACGCTGGCAACCCGCCCGTAAATCTCGAGCGGGCGGAGGGCGGCGATTTCAGCGGCGAGACGGTCCAGCGTCATCGGCGTGTTCCGGGCAAAAGGTTTCCGAAATGATTCGCGTCCATGGGGGGAGTGTAACGCTTCGTTAAGGTCCGGCGTTAATACTTTGCTTATGAGTGCGATGGAGACCGGCGTGGGGCGACCGGGGTGTGGACAAGGAATCTTCGTGGAGTCGGCAGAATCGCTTAGGCAAATTTCTTAATTTGTCGCATGAGGACAACCGAAGCCAATTTATCGTTGATTCTTAAGGACCTGCCCGGACTTTTGGCGGAATGGCGTCAAAATGCTTGCGGCCGAGAATCATTGTTTGTTAACCATTCGGTACTAGCCTTGGCCCCGATAGCCCATGTCCGGCGGAAGACCGGACACGCTTCCGACAGAAGGTCGGGCCCGAGGCCCTAGAAAAAGGGGATAACGGAATGCGAGTTTTGCTGATCGAGGACGACAGCGCGACCGCACAAAGCATCGAATTGATGCTGAAGTCCGAGAGCTTCAACGTCTACACGACGGACCTTGGCGAGGAAGGCATCGACCTCGGCAAGCTCTATGACTACGATATCATCCTGCTGGATCTCAATCTGCCGGACATGTCCGGCTACGAGGTGCTCAGGACGCTGCGGGTGTCGAAGGTCAAGACGCCGATCCTGATCCTGTCCGGTCTGGGCAACATCGAGGACAAGGTGCGCGGCCTCGGCTTCGGCGCCGACGACTACATGACCAAGCCGTTCCACAAGGACGAGCTGATCGCCCGCATCCATGCGATCGTTCGCCGGTCCAAGGGTCATGCCCAGTCGGTCATCGTCACCGGCGATCTGGTGGTCAACCTCGACACCAAGACCGTCGAGGTCAACGGCAACCGCGTGCATCTGACCGGCAAGGAATATCAGATGCTTGAGCTGCTTTCCCTCCGCAAGGGAACGACGCTCACCAAGGAGATGTTCCTCAACCATCTCTACGGCGGCATGGACGAGCCGGAACTCAAGATCATCGACGTGTTCATCTGCAAGCTGCGCAAGAAGCTGGCGAACGCCACCGACGGCCGCAACTACATCGAGACCGTCTGGGGCCGCGGCT
>JAUVXG010000151.1 GCA_030603685.1 Pleomorphomonas sp. | reverse complement strand
GTCGAGCGTGTAGGACATGCCGGCGCAGCCGCCATTCTTGATCCCGAGACGGATACCCACGGCATCGTCGGCATTGCCGACAATCTCGCGCACGCGCTCGGCAGCAGCCTCGGTCAGCGTCATCACGGCGAACTTGGCGAGAGCCATAACATCAATCTCCCAACCCACCCCGGTTCAAGACCGGGGCGATCCAGATGAAAATAGGGAGCAAATGCACCTACGACAAGCGTCTTGCCGCATGGCCGCAATGCATCCCTCCGAACGGAGACGGCCGCCGAGCGTCTCCGGCGGCCGCGAGTTCGCATCCGCGAGCGGCCGGTGAGCGGCTCAGTACCAGTCGGTAGCGACCTGCGCTTCCTCGCTCATCCGGTCGGGCGTCCACGGCGGATCGAACACCATGTTCACCTTGACGCCGTAAACGCCGGGCACCACGCCGACGGCGTTCTCGACCCAACCCGGCATTTCGCCGGCCACCGGACAGCCCGGCGCCGTCAGCGTCATGTCGATCGTGACGAGACGGTCGTCGTCGATGTCGATGCGGTAGACGAGGCCGAGCTCATAGATGTCGGCCGGAATCTCCGGATCGTAGACGGTCTTCAGCGCCGCGATGATGTCGTCGGTGATGCGCTCGAGCTCGGCCGGCGAGATAGCCGAACCGCCGACGGTCTCGGGCTGGTTGGGGGACGGCTCGGTCTGGTTGGTCATTTCGGTCATGTCGGTCATCCGAACAGGGCCTCGGCCTTTCTGAGGGCCGTGACCAGCGCGTCGACTTCGGCGCGCGTGTTGTAGAGGGCAAAGGAAGCGCGGCAGGTCGAGGTCACGCCGAAGCGCGCGAGCAGCGGCATGGCGCAGTGCGTGCCGGCACGAACCGCGACGCCGGAACGGTCGATGACCGTGGCGACGTCATGGGCGTGCGCCCCGTTCATCGAGAAGGCGACGATGGCGCCCTTCTCCTTGGTGGTGCCGTAGATGCGGACGGAGTTCATCTCGCCGAGCCGCTGCATGGCATAGTCGCGCAGATCGGTCTCGTGGGCGAGAATGGCTTCGCGGCCGAGGCTTTCCATGTAGCGCAAGGCCGCGCCGAGGCCGATGGCCTGGACGATCGGCGGCGTACCGGCCTCGAAGCGATGCGGCGGCGCGTTGTAGGTCACGCCCTCGGTGGTCACCGTCTCGATCATCTCGCCACCGCCCTGCCAGGGCGGCATGGCTTCCAGAAGCTGCTTCTTGCCGTAGAGCACGCCGATGCCCGTGGGGCCGTAGACCTTGTGACCGGTCAGCACGTAGAAATCGGCGCCGAGATCCTGCACGTCGACCGGCAGATGCACGGCGCCCTGGCTGCCGTCGACCAGCACCACCGCGCCGTGGGCGTGGGCGATGCGCGTCACGTCCTTGATCGGCACGATGGTGCCCGTGACGTTGGACATCTGGGTGATGGCGACGATCTTGGTGCGTGGCGTGAACAGCGCCTCGAAAGCCTCGAGGTCAAAGCTGCCGTCGTCGCGGACCGGCGCCCACTTGATGACGACGCCTTTCTTCTCGCGGTGGAAGTTCCACGGCACGATGTTGGAGTGATGCTCCAGAATGGAGAGGATGACCTCGTCACCCTCGCCGAGCACCATGCCGCCGTAGCTCGCCGCGACGAAGTTGATCGCCTCGGTCGAGGAGCGGGTGAAGATCACCTGCTCCGTCGACGGGGCGTTCAGGAAGGCGCGCACCGCCTCGCGGGCATCCTCATAGGCTTCGGTGGCGGCATTCGACAGGTAATGCAGGCCACGATGAACGTTGGCATACTCGTGGGTATAGGCGTGGCGCATGCGGTCGAGCACGGCGAGCGGCTTCTGCGCCGAGGCGCCGTTGTCGAGATAGACCAGCGGCTTGCCGTAGACCTTTTCGGCGAGGATCGGGAAATCCCCGCGCACGGCTTCGACGTCATAGGACGAAACGGACATCATCATCGTCTCTTGTCTTGGCCGCCCGGCACGCCGGGCGGCAATGCCGGCTCACGCCGCCCTGGTCTTCAGCCAGCCCTCGACGCGGTGGATGAGGGCGTCGTGAACGGCCTGATTCTGGATCTCGTCGATCGCCTCGCCGAGGAAGGCGAGGATCAGCATGCTCTCCGCCTCCGCCTTGGGAATGCCGCGCGACAGGAGATAGAACAGAAGGTCCTCGTCGATGGCGCCGCAGGTGGCGCCGTGGCCGCACTGAACGTCGTCGGCGAAGATTTCCAGCTCCGGTTTGGCGTCGGCCTCGGCTTCCTCGGAGAGAAGCAGCGACGCCGTCATCATGCGCGCATCGGTCTTCTGGGCGTGAGCCGGCACGGCGATGCGGCCGGCGAAGGCCGAACGCGCCTCGCCGTCGATGACGGCCTTGTAGAGCTCCCGGCTCTGGCAGTTCTCGGCGCCGTGGATCAGCGACAGCGTCGTATCGGCGTGACGCCGTCCGCTGAGCATGGTGATGCCACGGAAGCCGGCCTGAGCATCGCGCCCGACGAACTCGGCGAAGATCTGCGCGCGGGCAAGACCCGCCCCCAAAGCCGCGTTGAAGGTGTCGAAGTTCGCCTCACGTCCGATCTTCGCCACTAGCGACGTCATGCTGACCGCCTCGTCGGGCTCCAGTTGCAGGCGAATATGGTCGACCTTCGCCCCCTCGCCTACCTCGATCATCGTCATGATGTTGGAGTGGTGGGCGACCGTGTCGAGCGACTCGATCGTCTCGATCAGCGTCAGGCGGGCCCCCTTGCCGACTGTCACCAAATGGCGCACCGCCGTCGATGCGGCGGGTTCGCCCTCGGCGATGTGGACGAGTTCCACCGGGCGCCCGATCTCGGCGCCGTCGGCAACGGCGATCACGAGGCCGTCGGTCATGAAGGCCGTATTGAGCGCCACCGCGGTGTTCGCGGCGATGGCATCGTCAAGCTTCAGCGCAGCAATGGCCGTGGCGTCGCCCGCCTCCAGCGCCGTGGCGAGCGAGAAGACGGACAAGCCGTGCTCAAGATCCTCGAGATCGGACAGCTCGGGCCGGTAGCGACCGTTGGCGATGACAAGACGGCGTGCCTTGTCGCCCTCAACCGCCGGCGCGGCGATCAGGATGCGAGCGACGTCGCCCGAGCCGGCAGCGGGCGGAAAGGTCTTCAGCCGCGCCCGCAGATCGGTGTACTTCCAATCCTCGACGCGGCGGTGCGGCAGGCCGCTCTTTTCGACGCCACCGAAGGCGGCGTCACGGATGGCGATGACGTCGGCAGTTCCAGGCAGCGACGTCCTCTCGGCCGGATAGCGGGCGGCGAGCGCCTGTTCGGCCGGCGTGCGAACGGGGGTGGCAACCATGGTCATCCCCCTCAGGCGGCCGCGTTCGCCACGTAGGCCGCGTAACCGTTCTTTTCGAGATCGAGCGCCAGCTCCGGCCCGCCGGTCCGGACGATTCGACCGTCGGACAGCACGTGCACGATGTCCGGCACGATGTGGTCGAGGAGGCGCTGATAATGGGTGATCACCACGAAGGCGCGATCGGGCGAGCGCAGTGCGTTGACGCCCTCGGACACCACCTTCAGCGCGTCGATGTCGAGACCGGAATCGGTCTCGTCGAGAATGCAGATCGACGGCTGAAGCAGCGCCATCTGCATGATCTCGGCGCGCTTCTTCTCGCCGCCGGAGAAGCCGACATTGACCGGCCGCTTCAGCATGTCCGAGGTGATGTTGAGCTTTTCGGCAACGCCCTTCACCAGCTTCATGAACTCGGGCGTCGTCAGTTCGCCCTCGCCCTTCGCCTTGCGATGCGAGTTGAGCGCCGCCTTGAGGAAGGTCATGGTGGCGACGCCGGGGATTTCGATCGGATACTGGAAGGCGAGGAACAAGCCGGCCACGGAGCGCTCGTTCGGCTCCAGGTCGAGGATGGAGGCGCCGTTCAGCAGCACCTCGCCCTCTGTCACCTCATAGTCGTCCTTGCCGGCGAGGATGTAGGAGAGCGTCGATTTGCCGGCGCCGTTCGGCCCCATGATGGCATGCACTTCGCCGGGCTTTACCGTGAGGGTAAGGCCCTTGAGGATCTCGCGGTCGCCGATCCGGGCATGAAGATTCTTGATCTCGAGCATGATTCTGTCCTGTCGTCCGGTTGGCCTCGACGCCCGTGGCGGAGGCTCGTTGTCGTTGGTCTTGAGAAGGGGACGCGTGTCGCGGCGCGCCCGGCACGTGTCAGCCGACGCTGCCCTCGAGGCTGATACCGATCAGCTTCTGCGTCTCCACCATGAACTCCATCGGCAGCTGTTGCAGCACATCCTTGACGAAGCCGTTGACGATCAGGGCGATGGCTTCTTCCTGCGGCAGTCCGCGCTGCAGGCAGTAGAAGAGCTGATCGTCGGAGATCTTCGACGTGGTGGCTTCGTGCTCGACGATGGCCGAGGCGTTCTTGCTCTCGATATAGGGCACGGTATGAGCACCGCACCTGTTGCCGATGAGCAGGCTGTCGCAGTTGGTGAAGTTGCGGGCGCCGGATGCCTTGCGGCCGACCGACACGAGACCGCGATAGGTATTGTTGGAGCGGCCGGCGGAAATGCCCTTGGAGATGATCTTCGACGACGTGTTCTTGCCGAGGTGGACCATCTTGGTGCCGCTGTCGACCTGCTGGCGGCCGTTGGAGATGGCGATCGAGTAGAACTCGCCGCGCGAGTTGTCGCCGCGCAGGATGCAGGACGGATACTTCCAGGTGATGGCCGAGCCGGTCTCCACCTGCGTCCAGGAGATCTTCGAGTTCTTGCCACGGCAGTCGCCGCGCTTGGTCACGAAGTTGAAGACGCCGCCCTTGCCTTCCGAGTCGCCCGGATACCAGTTCTGGACCGTGGAGTACTTGATCTCGGCGTCATCGAGGGCGATCAGCTCGACCACGGCGGCATGGAGCTGGTTTTCGTCGCGGGACGGCGCCGTGCAGCCTTCGAGGTAGGACACGTAGGCGCCCTCGTCGGCGATGATGAGCGTCCGCTCGAACTGACCGGTCTTCTTCTCGTTGATGCGGAAGTAGGTCGACAGCTCCATCGGGCAGCGCACGCCCTTCGGCACGTAGACGAAGGACCCGTCGGAAAACACCGCCGAGTTCAGCGTGGCGTAGAAGTTGTCGCTCACGGGCACGACCGAGCCGAGGTACTTCTTCACCAGTTCCGGATGCGTCTTCACCGCTTCCGAGATCGGGCAGAAGATGACGCCATGCTTGGCAAGCTCCGCCTTGAAGGTGGTGACCACCGACACGCTGTCGAACACCGCGTCGACGGCGACCTGACGCTCGCCCCTCTCGACGCCGGCCAGGATTTCCTGTTCCTTCAGCGGAATGCCGAGCTTCTCGTAGGTCGCAAGCAGCGCCGGATCGACTTCATCAAGGCTCTTGGGGCCAGCCGTCTTCTTCGGCGCGGCGTAGTAGTGCAGATCCTGGAAATCGATGGGCGGATAGTCGACGCGCGCCCAGGTCGGCTCTTCCATGGTCTGCCAGCGGCGCAATGCCTCCAGGCGCCATTCGGTCAGCCACTCCGGCTCGTCCTTCTTGGCCGAAATGTAGCGGACGATATCCTCGTTGAGGCCTTTGGGCGCCAGCTCCGACTCGATGTCGCTGACGAAGCCATACTTGTACTTGTCGACGTCGATCGACAGAACCTGATCGACCGTCTCCTTGACTGCTGCCATCTCTCGCTCCTTCCACGCGGTTTCAAGGACCGTGGGAAATCTGTCCTCAATGTAGTCGCTTTTTTCCGCAGCCGGTAGTCACTCAGGCTGCGGCTGTCCCATGTTGTTTCTTCATAGCGGCGAAGACGTTGCGCGCCCGCAAACCGAAGGCCTCGATCTCCTCGTCGGTGGTCTCCGCGCCGATAGAGACGCGCAATCCACCTTTCACCAGGGCCTGATCGAACCCCATCGCCGTAAGCACGGGGCTTGCCGTCACCTTGCCCGACGAACAGGCCGAACCGGACGACAGGGCCACGCCGGCAAGGTCGAAGGCGATCACCGCCGTCTCGGCCGCGACGCCCGGCACGGCAAAACAAAGCGTGTTCGACAGCCGCGGCGCCCCTTCTCCGAAGATCACGGCGTCCGGCGCGAAGTCGCGGATCGTTGCGGCGATGCGATCACGCCTGGCGGCGATCTCGGTCATCGCCGTGAGATCGGCCAGCGCGGCGTCGGCCGCCACGCCGAAGGCGGCAATGGCCGCGACGTTTTCAGTACCGGCTCGCGCCCAGGATTCCTGGCCACCGCCAGTGACGAGTGGCGGAAAGGCAAAGCCGTTGCGCCCGCGCGCGATGGCGCCCACCCCCTGCCCGCCGCCGAGCTTGTGGGCCGAGAGCGTCAGCACGTCGAGTCCCAGCGCATCCATGTCGATGGGCAGCTTGCCAGCCGCCTGCACGGCATCGGAGTGGACCAATGCGCCATGCGCCCTGGCAACTCGCGCCACTTCGGCGATGGGTTCGATGACGCCGGTCTCGTTATTGGCCATCATGACCGAGACGAGAGCCCTCTCACCCGCTGCAGCGAGTTCGGAAAGGCGACGCTCCAGAAAAGCGAGGTCGACGATACCGTTGCCGTCGACCGGGATGACCTCGACGCGTTCCGCTGAAAAACGACCACCGCGCGCCACGGCCGGATGCTCGACCGCCGACACGAGCAGCCGGTCCAACCGATACGGCTTGCCGAACAGCGTCCAATCCGGCGTCAGCACCGTGTTGGCAGCCTCGGTGCCTCCGGAGCAAAAGGTGACGCCCTTCGCCTCCGCGCCGCAGAGCCGCGCCACCGAGCGACGAGCCTCTTCGAGAACGGCACGGGCCGCCCGCCCCTCGGCATGCACGGACGAACCGTTGCCGGGCCGGCCGAGCAACTCGACGAGACGCACCCGAGCTTCCGCTTTCATCGGCGCTCCGGCATTCCAGTCGAAATAGAGGCGTGCCTCCGCCATACCCTTCCCCATTCGCAGCCGGACGGAACGCCGAGCCGACTTGCGCGTTCACTATACCATCCGCTTCTGAGCCGCCAGACCGGCGGGAGAGCGCTCAACGACCCTTCAGGATGCGATTTTTCTTGACGCCGGACCGGCCGGCGGTCCAGTGCAAGCGCATGAGCCGAAACGATGCGCTGCCCGCATCAGTTTTGAGTAATTCTAAATCTAGGACCTGACCCTTCCCGCGTCAATACGACGGGCCCTCGCCGGCGACGGCAACGGCCTCAGGGAAAGGGGTCGAGATCGAGGACAACATGCCCGAAGTGATCTTCAACGGCCCTGCCGGGCGCATCGAGGGCCGCTACCAGCCGGCCACCGTGCGAAACGCACCGATCGCCATGATCCTGCACCCGCATCCGGAATTCGGCGGCACCATGAACAACCAGATCGCCTATCGGCTGTTCTACATGTTCAAGGAACGCGGTTTCGCCGTGCTGCGCTTCAACTTCCGCGGCGTCGGCCGCAGCCAGGGCCAGTTCGACCATGGCTCGGGCGAACTGTCGGACGCGGCCTCGGCGCTCGACTGGGTGCAGTCGATCCATCCGGAAGCGCGCTTCTGCTGGGTCGCCGGTTTCGACTTCGGCGCCTGGATCGGCATGCAGCTCCTGATGCGCCGCCCCGAGATCGAAGGCTTCATTTCGATTGCTCCGCCGGCCAACCTCAATGATTTCTCCTTCCTCGCACCCTGCCCGTCTTCTGGCCTGATCATCCACGGCGACATCGACAAGGTCGTGCCGCAGAAGGACGTGCAGGCGCTGGTGGACAAGCTGAAGGCCCAGAAGGGCATCGTCATCGATCACAAGATCATCGAAGGCGCCAACCACTTCTTCGACCAGAAGATCGACGAGCTGATCGAGCACTGCGGAGCCTACCTCGACATGCGCCTCGAGGCTCAGTCGAACGACGGCTGACGATCTTCCATCGGAAAGCAAAATGGAAAGGGCCTCGAACCGCCTGTTCGAGGCCCTTTTTCCTTGTCGCCGCTATCAGAACGGTAACCGCTCAGAAGCGGGCGATCAGCTCGATGGGATCCCGCACCCAATCATCCCGTTCGGAAGAACGGCCGCTCTTCTCCGCTTCGGCCGCGGCATTGAAATGAGGCTGGTACTCTTCGATCAGCTCCTCGACGAGATGCCTCCGGTCGAGGGCAAAGGGAGAGGCCTGCCAGAACACCCCGGCGGTCAGGCGCTTCAGGACGGGGTTGGCGGCCAGAACGGCCGACACCGCGACAATCACGGACTCGCTCTCTCCGACATAAATCGGATGGGCGCGCCCGGACAGCTCCGTGGTCAGCACGAAGACACCCGGCCTGTCGGGAGCGTCGGCCCCCGTCTCGAAGGTGTGCCCGGCGTAGCGAGCGGGCGTCTGGCCAATGGCCGGCAAAGCCTTTCCGTTCGCTACAGCAGCGGCCGCTGCGACGAAAGACACTTCGGTGACGTTCATGACACATCCTCCCAAGATATGTTCGACGCAACACTGCCAGGAAAAGATAACACTAGCGTGAAGAAGTTCAAGAGAACATCACCTTAGTTTCTATAGGAACCGCATCACATCTCTATAAATCGTACTTAAATTGTACGCAATTTTCCGTAAGACTGCGCATTTCTCACAGTAATCAGAGACGGGATAACATCAGGAAATATTTACTGGCCAGTTTTACCTTATCGGGCACTTGTTCGCCGGAGACATAAACTCTCAAGAGCGAAGCAAGTTCCCGAACCGACCGGAGAAAATTCTGACTCGGAAATGGGTTGAGATTCAACCATTTAATGAATCTGATCAACAGCACACGGCAAGCGAGCCGTACAGGTCCGATGCCGATCGCTTGCCGTGTCCGGATGTCTCGCATGCAGGCCGGGGTGGACGGCGGCAAAACGTCGACCGGTGCCGAGAGTTGAGCTGCGATTTAGCAGAACCGGGGCGATGAGGTATGTCGGACCGGGATCACCGGCCGCCAGGCATGGCAATCCGGGCGATGCGACGCGCCGTGTCCGAACTCAAGCGAGACAAACGCGATCGCCACCGGCGGCTTTCGCCTTGCGCAACGCCCGCTCGACCCGTTCCATCGCCGCGCCACGCTCCTCGCCTTCCGCCAGTGGCGTGACGCCAACGCTCGCTGTCAGCTGCGCCGGGACGCCGTCGCCGAAGGTCTCCGCACCGATGACCTTCACGAGACTGTCGGCAAAGCGTGTGACGGCATCGGAGCTGCCGTCCCGCAGGATCGCGAAATCATCCCCGTCCAGTCGGGCCACCACGCCGACGCCGCTGGCGACGTCCGACACGATCCGGCCGATCTTTCCAAGCGCCGCATCGCCGGCAGCACGACCGAACCGGTCGTTGAAGACACTGAATGCATCGAGGTCGATCAGGACCAGGCTGAGCGGGCCGGGTGGAGGCCGGCGAGAGGAAGTGCGCGCGTCGAACTCCGCCTCGAACCCCGCCCGATTGACGAGGCCGGTCAGCGCATCGCGGAAGGCCACATCGCCGATCCGCTTCTTGTAGATGCCGAACGCCAACGAGACGAGGACGAGCGACACGACGATGACGACGAAGCCGACCGCGAGATTGAAGAGGAAGCCGAGCCACAATGGCCGCATCGCCGCAGCTTCATCCTGCTCGACCATCACCCGCCAGCCAAGATCGGGAATGAGCCGGTGCGACAGCAGGATGGTCCGCCCGTCCCGCTTGAACGAGTACTCGCCGCTCTCCTCCCGGAGAATGCGGTCGGCGATCGCACCGAGCCCCTCCGACTTCCGGATGGAGGCGCCAACCGGCGTGTCGGCATCCGTCGCCACCACGATGTCGCCGCGCGCATTGACGAAATAGATATTGCGATCGAACTGGTCGCGATAGCGCGCCACGATGTTGCGCACGGTGCGGAAATCCAGCCCGACGCCGGCGAGCGCGATCATCTTGCCGTCGTGATCGACGACCCGGTAGTTGATGAATACGGTCAGCGCGTCGTTCTGCTGCTTGTTGATGTCGACGTTGACCTCATAGGGGGCCGCCGCGTCGATCGAGCGGAAGAACCAGATATCGGCCGGATCGTCACGCTTGAGGTGCCGGGGCGGGGCCTGGAAATGATAGTAGGCCTGCGTGTCGCGCGACACCAGGAAGGCGGTGAAGGTGTTGTACTGGCGCTGGATTCGCTGAAGATAGCGGGTGATCGCGCCAAGATCGAGTTCGCCCGAGTGCAGCCAGTCCTGCACGAAGGTGTCGTTGGCCATCAGCGAGGACACGAGAATCGGCCGCACCAGATCGGTCTGAATCTCGGAATAGATGTTGGACCCGGTGAGCGGCAGTTCGGTTTCGACGATCGACTGCCTTACGGTGTCCACCGCGATGAAATAGCTGACCATGTTGGTGATCAGGAAGCCGATGGCGAGGATGGCGCCGATCAGCGGAATCATGCGCATCCGGTCCAACTTGGCGGTCATTCTTCCTCCTGGCGCGGCGCAACGTGCCACCCCATGCCCGGTCGGCAGACTTGCGATTCGTTACAATTCCCTTCTACCACAGGTCGCGCCTGCGTCTCCCCCTGGTCAGTCTTCGGGGAACGATGGATTCTCCTCGTCCTTGTCGGACACTTCGAAACCGAGGAGATTCCAGGACTGCAACATGTGCGGCGGCAGCGGCGCGGTGACGTCGATCGTCTCGCCCCCGGCCGGATGCGGGATCGTCAGACGACGGGCGAGCAGATGCAGTCTGTTCTGGATACCACCCGGCAACTGCCAGTTCTCGATGTCGAAATAGCGCGGATCGCCGATGATCGGATGTCCCATCGCCTGGCAATGCACGCGCAGCTGATGGGTCCGGCCCGTCGTTGGCTTCATGGTCAGCCAAGACAGGCGGCCGGCGGAGTGCTCGACGATCGAGTAATAGGTCACGGCGTGCTGGGCCTCGGGCTCGCCATGCTTGGCAACCGTCATCATGTCGCCGTCCGGCCCCGGCACCCGCTTCAGCCAGCTTGAGATCTTGCCTTGCGCCGGTTTGGGCTGGCCGAAAACCAGCGCCCAGTAGATCTTGCGCGCTGAACGGGTCTGGAAGGTACGGGCCAGCGTCGCCGCCGCGAGACGGGAGCGCGCCACCAGCAGGCAGCCGGAGGTTTCGCGGTCGAGGCGATGGACGAGGCGCGGCTTCACGCCCTTGCGGTCGCGCAGCGCCTCGAGCATGCCGTCGATATGGCGCGTCATGCCCGACCCGCCCTGTACCGCCAACCCGGCCGGCTTGTTGAAGACGAAGACATGTTCGTCCTCGTAGAGCAGAAGCGAGCGCAGATACTCGGCCTCGTTGGCCGAGGCCACCTGCTTGGGCCGGGCCATCGGTGCACCGTTCTCGCCGTCATAGAAGGACGCCCCGCCCTGCGCCGCGTCGCCATACTGCAACGGCGGGATCCGCACGCTCTGGCCGGCGCCAAGGCGCTGGTCGGTCTTGCAGCGGCCGCCGTCGACGCGGACCTGGCCCGAGCGGATCAGCTTCTGCAGGTGGCCGAAGCCAAGGCCCGGG
>JAUVXG010000166.1 GCA_030603685.1 Pleomorphomonas sp. | reverse complement strand
CGGGCAATATCCCGGCGCCGCTTTTCGGCCGTATGGCGGGGCGATAGAGCGCGTCCGGCGAACTTTGGTTCGCCAACGTGCTCTCTCTTTTTATTCTTATGCAACTCCTGCAACTCCGGACGCAAAACCGGTTCCCACTTTTGCTAGAGTTGCTCCAGGCGGCGCATGCGCGCCGTGTCCGCACCCCCTCAGCGATGGAGCCCCGATGTCCGACAGTATCCTGCGTTACGTTCCGAACGATCCGTTCTGGCAGCCGTCTTCCGAGAATGCCGAGAAGGCGGTTGCGCTGTTGCGCGCTCTGGCACCGAAAGCCGAGAGCGTCGAGGGCAGTTTCGAGGACGAGGTGCGCTTCTACGATCCCGGCGAGAATTGGTCGGGCGTGGCGTGCAGCGCCTGCGGGGCCGACGCCTCGCCCTGGTGGGACGGGGCCATGGAGGCGTCGTTTGCCAGCGGGTTCACCGAGCTCGACCTTGTGGCGCCCTGCTGCGGCGCCCATGTGTCGCTCAACGAGCTGCACTATGGATGGCCCGCCGCCTTCGGTCGCTTCGCCCTTGAAGCCCTCAATCCCCTTCTCATGGAAGATACGACGGAGGACCAGGACAGGCGGATCGGCGATTGCCTCGGAAAGCCGGTGCGAAAGATCTGGGTGAGGCTTTAAGATCTGTCGGTCAGCCTGAGTCGCCGGAAAACCGCTGTGATCGCGTGAAGAGGGCCGGCCCGCGCTTCGATTTTCGCTTCGCCCCGCCGCGTTCGGGGGAGGTTTGCCAAGGAGACAGTCATGCCGCACGTCGTCGTCAAAATGAAGGAAGGGCGCAGCGAAGAGCAGAAGCAGCAGCTCACCGAGCTGGTGACCAAGGCGATCATGGACGGCATCGGCTGCAAGGAAAGCTCCGTCTCCGTCGCCATCGTCGACATTCCCTCGGACGACTGGACCGCCGCCGTCTACCGGACGGAAATCGAACCGCAGATGGATACGCTCTACAAGAAACCGGGCTACAAGCCGGACTGAGGGGCGCCCGACCCGGCGGCCTCGTGGGTCTCAACTGGAATCAAGATGATCGACAGCGATGGGGAAGAACCTTGCGCGGCGGTGGCCGTTCCCGCCGGCATGGCGCCTGACGTGGCGGGCTATGCCTGGGCGCGCGACAGCATCGGTGAGGCCGGCGCCGCCGTCTATCGCCTCTCTGGCAAGTCCGGCGCGCCCGACCTCTACCTCAAGCACGGCCGCGACGCGGTGGCCGACGCCATCGCCGAGGAGATGGCGCGGCTGCGCTGGCTCGCCGGCCGCCTGCCGGTGCCGCGCCTCGTCCGCTTCGACTGCACGGCCGACGAGGCCTGGCTCTTGACGACGGCCATTGCCGGCCGCACGGCCTATCAGGTGCTGGCCTCCGACCCTGCCGCCCGCCCGGCGGTGGTGGACGCGCTCGCCGCCTTTCTGCGCCGGGTTCATGCCGTCCCGGTGGCGGCCTGCCCCTTCACGGGCGACCACGCCCACCGCCTCGCCATCGCCCGCGCGCGCATCGACGCCGGCCTCGTCGACGCCGACGACTTCGACGAGGAACGGGCCGGCTGGACCGCCGAACGGGTGTGGGAGGGGCTCACCGATCTGCTGCCGCTCGCCGCCGACCCGGTGGTGGCCCATGGCGATTGCTCGCTCGACAATCTGATCGTCGACGGGCACGCCGTGGTCGGCTGCATCGACGTCGGCCGCGCCGGCATCGCCGACCGCTACCAGGACCTCGCCATCCTCTGGAACTGCCTCGACGAGTTCGGCCCGTCCATGCAGCGGCGGTTGTTTCGCGCCTACGGCATCGCCGAGCCGAACCGGCGCAAGCTGCAGTTCCACCTGATGCTGGACGAGCTGTTCTGAGAGCACATCCCCGTCCGTGCATGGAACGATAGCCGCGCCGGGGCGTTAGCCCTGCGCGGGCGGAATGCTCCGCCCGGGTTCGTCTCGATGATGGAGGCAGGCAGCCATGTCCTACATCCGCTTCGCCGCGATGATCGCCACCTCGACGGTGATCATGTTCGGCCTGATGTACCTCAACACCTATGCCCTCGATCATGTCACCTTCAGCGAGACGCGGACGTGGATGGCGCTCTTGATGGGCGCCGTCATGGCGATCGTCATGATCGGCTTCATGTGGTCGATGTACGGGAACCGGCGGGTCAACATGGCCATCGTCGCGGCGGGCGTCGTGGTGTTCGCGGGATCGCTGTGGCTGGTGCGCAGCCAGGAGACGGTCGACGACCTCAGCTACATGAAGGCGATGATCCCCCACCATTCGATCGCCATCATGACCAGCGAGCGCGCCCACATCCGCGATCCGCGCGTCCGCGAACTGGCCGACGGCATCATCGAGGCCCAGGTGCGCGAGATCGGCGAGATGAAGGCGCTGATCGGCAACCTCGAAGCCAACCCCGTTGCCGAAGGCGCGCCCGATCTGCCGCCACGTGTCGACGCCAGTGCGACCGCCACGACGCCGTGATGGGCTCGACGCCCTGTCCGTCCCGTTCGGCTTCATGTAGGGTGCCGGCTCATTTCAACAGCGGGTGTTCTACATGCTTCCCTGGGTAAAGCTTGGCTCCGTCGCAACCGAAGACGGCGTCGAGTTGCGGCTGATGCGGCGCGGCACAGAATTTTCCATCATGCTCGGCACCAACGAGCTGATGAACTCGCGGCTGTCAGGCTCGGAGGAGGCGCTGGCGACGCTGGCCATGGCCGAGGTCGGCGACCGGCCCGAGGCGCGCGTGCTCATCGGCGGCCTTGGCATGGGCTTCACGCTGCGCGCGGCGCTGAAGGCGCTGGGCGGCGACGCCCGCGTCACCGTGGCCGAGCTGATGCCGGCGGTGATCGACTGGGCCAGGGAGCCGATGGCCGAGGTGTTTGGCGGCTGCCTCGAAGACCCGCGCGTCATCGTCCGCCAGGAGGACGTGGGCGTGGTGATCCGCGCCGCCGCCCGCACCTGGGACGCCATCCTGCTCGACGTCGACAACGGCCCGGAAGGGCTGACGCGGCAGGGCAACGACGCGCTCTATTCCACCGCCGGCCTCACCGCGACCTTGCAGGCGCTGAAGCCCGGCGGCGTCTTCACCGTGTGGTCGTCGACCCCCAACCCCGCCTTCACCCGCCGCCTGAAGAAGGTGGGCTTCACGGTGACCGAGGTGCCGACGCGCGCCGGCAAGAAGCGCGGCGCGCGGCACATGATCTGGGTGGCGATCAAGTAGGGCGCTCAGTCCTCCGGCGGCAGGCGGTTGGCCGCGTGGTCCTGTTCCTGCTGGGTCTTGATGGCGTTGCCGTCCTGGCCGCGCGCCTTGGTGTGGCGCTGCTTGTCGCGGTTGGACAGGATGTCGTTCTCGCCGACGAGGTTCTTGTCGAGCTCGGTCATGGCGCCCGAACCGTCGCCCTTGCCCTGCGTTCCCTTGCCGAAATGCTTGTTGTCGCCCTTGCCGCTGACCATTCTTCGCTCCTTGCTGCTTGGGGTTGGAAAACACCAACCCCGAAGGCCGGCTTTTGTTCCGGAGGGACGGGGGGATAGAGGGCATCGGCAAGAACCGGAACGCCCGAGACATGATCTGGGTGGCGACAAAATAGGGCGACTGGGGGAAGCAGATCGTAACTAATGGAAGCAGACGTGCGAAACGGTCAGACTACCTTTCATTCGTCATCTTCTTCGTCCGGCATATCGTCTATTTTGACGAACTCTAGCCAGTCTTTATCCGCTCTGTCGAGGGCAGCTCTGAACTGCGCGGCCATCGGGGCTGGGGTGTGGTAAGTTCTCGTGCCAAGATCGACCAAATCTCCGAGCACCACGTCGCTTACATCGAAATTCAGTGGGTATCGACTTTCAATTTTACCATGCATGTTACTGGCCGTCATGCAAATATCGATTGTGAATGGTTGTTCCTCGTGTGGGTTGATCGTGGCGATGCCGTCAAACGTCCAACATCGTCCATGTCTGAAATCCGCGCAGTGAATCTCGATTGTGTCGGTTCGGTTTGGACCGACGGCGAAATGCATCTCGTGGCGCTCCACGACAGGAGTTCGAAAGTCACGTGGGTTAATAATCGGTCCGCCAAGGCGAACCTGCCGAGGGCGTGGCGCGACCGGGCCAAATAGTGGATAGACCACAAAGCGATTGTGAGTAGTGCCACTGGTCGCCTTCAGGGTCACGACTAGATTCTCCGCCTGAAGGTGGCCGATGTTACTCAACTCCAGCGTAAAAGGCACCTGCCCGAAATGCACCTCAAAAAGCCGATGCACGGAGGCCGCGTACCGAGGAACGGTGTTGATGCGGTAGGTGTCGTACTTATCGTCGTACTCATCGTCATAGTTCAAGTCGATTCCGAGTCCAAATCGGTCAGGCGATCGCTGTCTTATTTTTGGATTATTTGCGTATATCAGAGATGTAATTGCCTTTCTTTGCTCTTCGTCTAACTTCTCTATCCGAAAAATGCGCACCGGCTGGGCTACCCCAAAGGTCAGTTTCGCCGCCAAATCCGGCTCTTCTGTTTCCAACTCTTTCACCCGCGCTTTGAGGCGGGTCATTTCCTTCTCGTTCGGGCTTGGCTCCGGCTCCAGTAGCCAGTGTTCCGGCATTTTGCGACACTTAAGGCCATGCCGTGATGCCATCGCGATCGGGTTGATGTCATGGCTCAGCAGCATCTTGCGGCTGTCAGGGACGTCAAACACATGGAGGATTTGAGCTACAACTCGCGCATCACCCTCTTCCGGGTCTAGATCGTCCAGCTTGTCCCAATCGATCCGCGCTGTCCGAGCGACGGCAATGTCAACTGCCGGCGGTCCTTCGACTATCCGAGCAGGCCGCCCGGATTCAGCTGCTGGAGTAATCAGGCGGTTAAACTCGCGCGCCCGTTTGGCTAGGCGACCGTCTCTCTTCCGCTTGTCTGTCTCCTTGCTGACCTGCGGCACCACCAGGACCAAGATCGGCCCTGATGGGTCGATCTCTTTCCATGGCAAGGTCGGCAGTGGCTTACCTTCGAGGGCCACCATGCTATCGATAAATAGAATTGTGGAGTAGCTCGTGTGTTCAAAGGCTGGTTGCATGAAGGGCAATCTAGTGAAATTCGCCCAATCGATCTATTTCGATTTTGGTTTGTGAGGCTTCACTCCCTTCGTTCCTAGAGCCCTATATGAACCCGCGTCTCTTTCGGCCTGAGATCCCCCGCTTTCGCGTGAGATGACAGCGTTATGGCGGCTATATGGGGCTGTCCTCCTCTGCGGAGGCAGAGGACCTCGGGCAGCATGGGGCGGGCGGCGAATATCGGGCGTCGGACAGTCGTCCCGAAGAGGCCGTGGCCGTCAACGAAGCGGCCCTCGCCGCACCGATGCCGCGGATACCGCATTCCACTGATGACAGGACCGTGGCTCGCGCGTGGTCGGGATCGTTCATGCCGGTAATGCGGTTTGAAATCAGGGAGATGGGCGATGGGGGAGATGGCGGCGGGCGAGCGCTTCGGCAAGCTTGAGGACAGGGATGTGCGGATCGTTTATCTGCCGCCGATGACGGTGGCGGCCGCCTATGCCTCGGGCGAGGGCTGCGAGGGCAAGGCGCTCGACATGATCACGCGGTTCGTCGCCGACAGCGGCCTGCTGGCGATCAAGCCCGACGCGCGCAGCTTCGGTTTCGACTGTTCGAAGGGCAAGGCCAAGGTGGGCGAGCCGTCGCGCGTCTATGAGGTGTGGGTGTCCATCCCCGAGGGGATGGCGGTGCCGGCGCCGCTGGTCCGGCGGAGGTTCGACGGCGGGCTCTATGCCGCGCATGTGCTGCGGTCGTGGGGCTTCCAGGACTGGAGCCTCATCAAGGACTGGGTCGACGCCAGCGACCGATATGCCAACGACTGGGACGCGCCGCGCTGGGTGTCGGCGGAAACGGCGGCCGGGCAGGGGTTCGAGGAGACGCTGAACTTCTACAACTTCGTCCGCAAGGGCGGCCGGATGGAGGACTTGCAACTCGACCTGTTGTTCCCGATCCGGGAGAAGGTTGGCGCCTAACCGGCCTCGCCGCGACGTTCGTGCTGATGGGCGTCGTCGTGGTGATCGTCAGCGTGATGTTCCGCGTGGCCCGTCGCGGCGGAGGCGGGCGGCCATCCTCACCCCGCCTCGTATTCCGCCAGGAGCAGCGCCAGCATGGCCGCCTGATGGGCGAAGGGCGCGCCGTCTTCGAGGTTCCAGGCGCCGCTCAGGGCGGTGTGGGCGACGGCCCAGGCGAGGATATGGCGGCGGGGGATGACGGTGCGTTCGGCCAGCGCCGTGGCATGGCGGGCGAGGCGGCCGGCGTCGAGCACCAGCGCTTCGGCCCGCTCGGGGTTCTGGAAGCTGTTGGCATAGTCGTAGGCCGGGTCGCCAACGAGGCCCTTGGGGTCGATCGCCAGCCAGCGGTCGCCCGACCGCAGGATGTTGTCGTGGTGGATGTCGCCATGCAGCGGGGTGGCCGGCGCATCGGCGTCGAGAAGGCCCTCGGCGATGACGGCGGCCCGCGCGACGAGGGGCCGGGCGTCTACTGGCCAGCGCTGGGGATCGGTGCGGAACAGCGAGGCGAAGCGGCGGCGGAGCGTCGTCAGTTCCGGCGGCGGGCCGTCGCGGCGGGCATGCAGCCGCTCGACGACATCGGCGAGGATGAGCGTGGCGGCGTCGTCGCGACCGGCGCGGGCGACGTCGCCCAGCGTTTCGCCGTCGAGCCATTCCATCAGCACCGCGTCCGGCGCAAGGCCGAACACCCGCGCCGCGCCGTGCCCGCCGAACCACGCCAGCATCGCCCCGCCTCGCGCCTCGTCTTCGCCAGCGCCGGGCTTCAAGAGCTTCAGCGCGACCGGGCCGTGGGCGGCGTGCTCGACACGGTAGATGACGCTGGTGGCGGTCTCGGTGACGAAGGAGGGGGAGGTGAGTGACCAGCGGGCGATGGCATCGGCGAGGGCGGGCGAGGGCGTCATGGGTGGGCTCAACTCCGTGCGATCGGCAAGGTGGGCAGAAGGGCGTCGATGGCGTCGCGGACGTTGGCGAACATCGGCAAGTGATCTTTTTCCCGGCTCCAGACGCGCAGGAAGTCGGCGGCCGTCTCGCGGGCGGTATCGATCACGGTCTTTGCGGGCAGGCTGGCCTTGACCGAGAGGTGGGACAGTTCGTCCTCGTCGAAAGCCGCGAAATCCTTCGACCGGCTGTAGTTGAGGGCGAAGCGGTCGTCGGGGATATAGGCGACGGTGGAGACGAAATCATAGGCGGGGGCGAGCGAGGCGGTTCGGCCGTCGCGATAGATGAGCGACCAGTTCTTGAGGTGCATGTCGCCGTTGCCGATCAGCGTGTTGAAGGTCAGGCGGCGGACGAACTCCCGGATGTCGGCGTCCGTTCCCTCGGCGGCGATGACGCGGGCGACCGAACGCAGGCCGGCCTTCCGGTACTTGTCGTCGGGGTAGACGCCGAAGACCTGGGCGAAGTCCTCGATGTGGACGCGCCCGCCGCCCGGCAGGCGGTCGAAGCGCTCGATGACGAAGGCCTTGCCGCCGAAGCGCCC
Organism: Pleomorphomonas sp.; assembly: GCA_030603685.1. Classification (GTDB taxonomy): domain Bacteria; phylum Pseudomonadota; class Alphaproteobacteria; order Rhizobiales; family Pleomorphomonadaceae; genus Pleomorphomonas. Next base: position 2,851 of record JAUVXG010000166.1, on the reverse strand, counting down.
CGCGCCATCGGGCAGGCCGGCGATGGCGTCGATGTCCACGAGGTCGATCCTTGGGACGTCCATGCCGATGAGGCCGGCAAGGCGCATCATCGAGTATTCGTTTTCGGGAACGCCCGCGAAATCGGGCGATGGCAGCTTGACGATGGCGTCGCCGCCGACGCCGGAAGCCGGCACCGTCAGCCCGCCGCGCGCGCCCGCCACGGCGGAGAACTTGAGCTGAACGCCGGCCAGCGAGAAGCGGAGCATGTTGCTCTGGGGCGGATGCCTTTCGCCGTGCGGCGCCATGGCCTCGGGCGGCCACGCCTCGCCATCGGCGGGGGTGACGGTGACGGCGCCGGGCAGATCGCGCCCCAGCGCCCAGAGCAGGAAGAACTCGCGCTCGGGATGAACGCCCGCCGCATCAGCGAGGTAGCGGCGCAGCGGCCCTTCCGGCAGCAGATTGGAGAAGAAGGGCGGCAACCTGGTCTGGACGGGCGGGAAATCGGTGCGCAAGGCTCCGGCCTGATCCTTGAAGAACAGCCCGAGCGTCGGGCGCTGGGGATCGCCGACATAAGCCTCGTTGAAGGCGAACAGAACGCGGTCGCCGGCCACTCGCGTCAGCGTGCCGATGGTCCGGCCGTGGAGATCGACGTTGAGGATGGAGACGTCAGGCATCGTCATCCTCGTCGTCGAGGCTGTAGGCGGGGCGGCTGGCTTGCTCGGGCGCCGTCAGGCCGCGGGCGATGGATCGCGCGGCGGGCACGGCCTTGAGCGGGATGAGCATCAGTTCGAGGCCGAGGGCATGGGCGAGGGTGACGAGGCTGGACGCCCTGAGGTCGACGGCGTTCGCTTCGATCTTCGATATGTGCGACTGCGGCACGCCGGACAGCCGCGCCAGCTCGCGCTGGCTGAGCCCCTTGGCTTCGCGAGCCTGCTTCAGTTCGGCGGCTATGCGTTCGGTCTCGTAGGTCAAGGGTTGATAGGTCTTTGCATATCAATGTCTGTGTTTGATGCATAATTATATATCATAGACGCCCCCATGTCTCAAGTTCGCTTGGCGCCTGACGGGCGGGGCGGCCGTTTACGTGCGGTTCACCACGCCGTGCGGGCTCGGTAGTGTTTCTGATTGTAGCGGTAACCCTGGGTCGTAAACGGAGGTTGCAAAAGCGTTGATTGCCCCTGGAGGGCCGAATGAGTCGTTCCCTGTTCGAGAATATCGTCTTTGTCTGCGTTGCCGCCGTCATCGGCCTGTCGGAGCCGGCCATTCGGCCCGCCCTGGCGGAGGAGGACTATCACTTCCTAAATTTTACCGCGCCGATACCGCTCTCTCGCGGAACGCTCGATCCCACTGGCGAGGACGCCCTCACGCTGGACCCGGCTGACGCCTGCCGCCTTGCCAACGCCGAGTGGGGCTGGGGGCCGGGCGAGTGCGATACCCTGGCGCGGGTGGTCGTGGGCGGCGACAAGGATATCGACACGCTGCTGGTCGAGAAGCCCACCGATGTCGGCTACGTCGACCTCGGCGACTGGTCCGATGGCGATGGGAGCATCGAGCGGATCTGGGACTCCTTCGCCGAGAGCATTCGGGCGCAAAGCGAGCGCATCCACAAGAACCTGAAGCCGCTCCGCTGGTACATCCGGCCGACCGTGGACCCGGACAAGCAGTATCTCCTTTACGCCGTGCTGCTGGAATGGGACGGCGAGCCGGTGATCAACGTCAAGGCGACGAAGTTCGACCGCTACGGCTACATCGTGTTCTCCGTCGTGCCCAAGCGCTCCGACATATCGCCCGCCGATCTCAAGGCGGCGGTGGAGCGGGCGATGGGCTCCTACCATCCGAAGCCGGAGGCGGCCTACACATCCTACATCAGCGGCGACAAGGTGGCGGCGGTAGGCGCCGCCGGCGTGCTGGCGACGCTGCTCGGCGTGAAATATGGTAAGGCCGCCGCTGCCGGCATCTTCGCCGTGGCGCTGATCTTCCTCAAGAAGCTGGGGTTCGTGGTGCTGGTGCTGCCGGTGCTGCTGGTGAAGAAGCTGTTCCGCCGCAAGTGACCGGCCACCGGGCCCAGTCGATACGCTCGGCTTCGGCGACGTCGTATCTGTCGGGCTCCGTTTGGTTCATGGAGTTTGACAGGGGCCGGGGAGATTTCTTGTCCTTAGGTCCACCTTGCATTCGCTCGCGAATGCAAGCGGCCTTCGCCAGGATGACAATTGAATGATATAAAACAAATAGATAAGCGGCGCCCTCGGCTTATCTCTCCCCTCCCTTCACGTCCCACTCGGCCGTGTCGTGGTCGGGGTGCTGGTTGTTGCTGGCCTTGATGGCGGCGGCCCAGGCCGGGCCGTTGGTTTCGGTGGGGCCGGTGTTCTCGATGGCGGTCACCGTGTCGAACCAGTCCACCATGTTTTCGGTGCAGATGTTGGAATGCGGCGGGAAGGCGTGCGGGTTGTCGAGGGTGCCGATCATCAGGTTGGTGCGGCCGTTCTCGACGTGATGGAAGAACAGCGGCGTGCCGCAGTTGCGGCAGAAGCCACGCTCGACCAGTTTGGAGCTTTTCCAGACGCTGGGCGTGCCGCGTGTCCAGGTCAGCGCCTCGTCGGGGGCGGCGACCAGCGCGGAGAAGATGTTGCCGGTGGCCTTCTGGCACATGCGGCAATGGCAGAGATGCGAGTTGTCGAGCATGGCCGTGGCGCGGTAGCGCACAGCGCCACACTGGCAGCCGCCCGTCACCTCGGTATCGATGCGCTGCATGTCGTCCCCCTCCAGTTGCTGCCTAGAGTATCCGCCGATCCGGTGGAATCAACCCGATCGAACGGCGGCGGTCCGTCATGTGCCCGGCTGGTCTCGCGCCAACCCCTTCTCTCATTCTCT
>JAUVXG010000282.1 GCA_030603685.1 Pleomorphomonas sp. | reverse complement strand
TGCGAGCATTTCTTCGACGGCTACAAGGCCAATCCCGACTATGCGCTTGCCTGTGCCAAGACGGCCTTCGAGGCCGGCGCCCGCTGGGTGGTGCTGTGCGACACCAACGGCGGCTCCATGCCCTATGTCGGCCTGTCGGCCTTTGCCACCAAGGCTGGCATTCACGCGTCGGCGATCCTGAAAGACCCGCGCACCTACGAGCACGTCAGTCCCGATAGCGTCGGCAATCGTCGCCGCCTGCTGGTTTCCGATCAGGCTGGTCGCTCGAACCTGTTCGCCGAGCTCGACCGGCTCGGCATCGTCTATTCCAAGGACGACCGCCGGCTCACCGGCCTGCTGTCGGAGCTCAAGGAGCGCGAGGCGCGCGGCTATTCCTACGAGGCAGCGGACGCCTCGTTCGAACTGCTGGCCTTGCGCCACCTCGGCGGTGTGCCCCACTTCTACGACGTCATCTCCTACCGGACCATGGTGGAAAGCCGCATCAACGCCATGGGCGAGCGCGTCGTCGTCACCGAGGCGGTGGTGAAGGTAAAGGTAGACGACGAGATCCTGATGTCCGTCGCCGAGGGCAACGGCCCGGTCAACGCCCTCGATCAGGCGCTACGCAAGGACATCGGCAAGTACCAGGACGAAATCGCCGCCCTCGAGCTGGTCGACTACAAGGTGCGCATCCTCAACGGTGGCACCGGCGCCGTGACGCGCGTGCTCATCGAAAGCCTGGATCGGGCGACCGGTCGGCGCTGGTCGACGGTCGGCGTGTCGGCGAACATCGTCGAAGCCTCGTTCGAGGCGCTCGACGACTCGATCAGCTACAAGCTTCTGAAGAACGGCCACGCCGGCGCTTGAGCCAACTACATCTTGGCGATGGTCTCGGCGTCTCCGGCGACCTCGCCATTGCTGCCGGCCGCCGCGAGCACGGTGGGAAGAATGTCGGCCGCGCTCCGTGCCACATGATATCGCACGTCGAAGCCTTCGCGGATGAAGGATTCCCGGTTCATGTGGCCGATCACCTCGACCAGCGGCTGCCAGAAGCCTTCGATGTCGGCCAGCACGATCGGCTTCTTGTGTTGCCCGAGCTGCGCCCAGGTGAGCTGTTCGACCACCTCTTCCAGCGTGCCGATGCCGCCGGGCAGCGTCACGAAGGCGTCGGCCGCTTCGAACATCATGCGCTTGCGGGTATGCATGTCCGGAACGACGTGCAACTCGTCGACGCCGTCGAGCATCCGCTCGCGGCTGACCAGAAACTCCGGAATGATGCCGGTCACCTTGCCGCCGTGAGCCATGACCGCGCGAGCGGTCGCGCCCATCAGGCCGACATTGCCGCCGCCGTAGACGAGGCGGATGCCGTGCGCGGCCATGTCGGCGCCCAGGCGCTCGGCAGCAGCCACATAGGCAGGATTGCGGCCGTTGGCCGAGCCGCAGAACACGCAGATACTGTTGATTTCGATCATGTCTTGCTTGTCGCACCGAGGCATCGCAGCCGTCAAGCGTCTGGTCTCATCCAAGCGACGGTTGCCCTTGCGGAAAGCCGACCCTGGTTGCCGGGCCACCGATGCACGTCCAAAAGTGCGGCTTTCTTGCATCGGTTCCCATGGAATCTGATGTACTCTATGGGTCTCGCAAACCTGTAAACTGCCGCACTTGTGAGCCTAACCATATGAGTATAAAGCATGAAAAAAACCACCGCGCCATGATTTGGTGCTGCCGAGGCACAAGAGTCGCCTTGAGGGTAACTCAATTCATTGTGTTCGATTGGTCGCGACTCGGTGGATCATCCGTCGTGACTTTCGGTGGAGGACGGATCGACCGGCGGGTGCCATTCGGTGGTTGGTCGATGCGGTTGGTTTTGTCGGCGTAGCCGATGGGGGCGTGGACGGGTGATGAACAAGAAACTTCGCACTATTCTGATCGGCGCCGTCGGCGTAATCGTGGTTCTTCTGGCCGGCTTGTTTTCAGGCGCGCTCGATGGCGTTCTGCGCCAACTCAACATCGAGATCGCCGGTCATCCCGCGTCGACGACCGAGACCGTCGCCTCGAGCGATGTCGTTGCGACGCCGGCGCCCGCCAAGACCGATGCAGCGGCGGCCACGGCGACTCCCGCCGGGGAGACGGTCGTGCCGATTTTCGATCTCGTCCGCGTCGAGCCCACGGGGGATGCGGTGATCGCCGGTCGCAGCGATCCGGACGCCAAGGTGGAGATCCTCTCGGGCAAGGACGTGGTCGCCGACGGCAAGGCCAACGACACCGGCTCCTGGGCGATCGTCCTGGCCGATCCGCTGAAGCCGGGCGCTCATGATCTGTCGGTTCGCGTGACCGGCAAGGACGGCAAGGTTGCCTCTTCCGAGCAATCGGTAGCCGTCTCGGTTCCGGAGGGTGGCAATGGCGACGTGCTGGTGGTTCTGAACCAGCCTGGGTCGCCGTCCACCGTTCTGCAGGTTCCCGGACTTGAAGAGGCGCAGGCCAAGCTGGCCGATGCCGGCGTTGATCCCGCCGAGGCTACCGAGACTCAGCAGGTCGCTGCCGTCGAAGCGCCGGTCTCAACGCCTGCGCCGGCCGTCGAGCCCCCGACGTCCGCCACCGCCACGGCGACGGCCACTGCCGGCAACGAGACCACGCCGGCGACCACCGCCCAACCCGCCGCGGCCATTACGGCTGAACCAGCCGCGGCACCGGCTGCCGCGTCGGCAACGGTCGAGATTCCGGCCCCGCCGGCCGACATGCTGGCCGCCGCTGCCACGCCCGCGCTGACGCCGGCCGCCGAAGCCAAGCCGTCGGAGACGACGGTCGCGCAGGCCGAGCCCACCGTGACAGACACGCCGGTGACGCCCGCCGCCGAAAGCCCGGCGGCATCTTCCGAAACGCCCGCTGACACGACGCCGGCTGCGCCGACCACCGAGCCCACCGTCACGCCTGCGGCCGAGCCCGCGCCTGTTTCCACACCAGACGCCGCTCCGGCGGCAACCTCGTCGCCGGCTATTAGCATCGACGCCGTCGAGCTTGAGAACGGCAATCGCTTCTACGCCGCCGGTTCGGCTGCGAATGGTGCGGTCATCCGGCTTTACGTCGATGACAAGGCGATCGGCGACACCAAGGCCGAGAAGGGTCGTTGGCTCTTCCAGGGCAAGGTCGAGCTCGCGCCGGGGCAGCATCTCGTTCGCATTGACCAGATCGGTGCCGACGGCGCGGTGATCGCGCGTGCAGAGGTGCCCTTCCAGATCGCCGAGGATGGCCTTTCGGCGCCGACGCTGGCGTCGGGCATCGGTACGGCCCAGGCCGGAGCCGGGTCGGCTGGCGAAGCCAGGCTGGCAGAGCCGACAACGCTGATCATTCGCCGTGGCGACAATCTCTGGATGATTGCCAAGCGTTTGTACGGAAAGGGAATTCGCTACTCGACGATCTATCAGGCGAACACCG
>JAUVXG010000042.1 GCA_030603685.1 Pleomorphomonas sp. | reverse complement strand
GCCGCTGCCGCCGTCTCCACGGGCGCCGGGCGGAAGGCTCCCCCTTGGCGCCAGACGATCGGCGGGTTGGGACCATCGCTCACCGCCAGCACGTCGGGCAGGTTCTTCTCGCTGGCCGGCTTGTCGCCGGGGTCGATCAGGAACACGATCGGCGCCTCGAGACCCTTCGAGCCATGCACCGTCATGACGCGGACCTCGTCGCGCTCGGCGTCGAGTTCGCGGCGGATCAGCTCGCCCCCTTTGGCGAGCCGGTCGACGAAGCCGTTGAGCCCGGCCGTCTCCTCGCCCTCGTAGGTCAGCGCCAGAGTCAGGAGTTCGTCGATCACCTCGTCGGCTTCGCGGCCGAAGCGGGCCCGATAAGCCGCGCGGCCGCCGTCGGGACCGACGATGCGCGACAGGAAGGCGAAGGGCTCTCCCCGGTCGGCCCGGCTCATCCAGAGCGTGACGGCCGCGCGCAGCCTCTCGGCATCGGCGTCGCCCTCGGCCGCCCGTTGCCGGACGGCGTCCCAGAGCCGGCCCCTTCGGCCGTGGGCAAGGCGAAACAGCGCTTCTTCCGAAAGACCGACGAGTGGTGACTTTGCCACGGTGGCGAGCGTCAGGTCGTCTTCGGGCAGAAGCGCCACCCGGGCAGCGGCCAGCAGGTCCTGAGTGACGATGTGGCCGACCACGTCGAGTCGGTCGGCACCAGCCACCGCCACGCCGCGTTGTTTCAGGGCCCGGTTGACCGCCTCGACGAAAGCGCCGCGTTTGCGAACGAGCACCAGAATGTCGCCGGGCCGGATCGGCGTACCGGTGGCGGCGATCCGGGTGCCTGAGCGCAGCCACCCGGCGATCTCGTCGGCAACCCGGGCGGCGAGGCGCACGGCCGGGCTCGCGGCGGCGGTGGCATCGACCGGGTCTTCCCAGTTTCCGGGCGGTGGCGCCGGCAGCTTCTCGACCGCCGGCCAAAGCTCGACGAGACCGGGCTCGCGGCCGCGCACCGTCTCGTGAACGGTCGGACCGGGGTCGGTGGAGAGGCCGGCATGAGCCTCGGGATTCCGGAACACGGCATCGACGGCGCCGACCACGGCCGCCGTCGAGCGGAAGGACAGGGTAAGGCGGAGATCGTGGACCGGCAGCCCGGCGTCGGCAAGACGCCGCCCCAGCGTCTTGCGCGTCAGACCGAAGAGGTGCGGCGCCGCGCCCTGGAAGGAGTAGATCGACTGTTTCTCGTCCCCGACCGCGAAGACGGTGCGCCGACGGCCCGGTCGCGTTCCTTCGCCGGCTGAGAACTCGCCGGTGAGGGCCTCGACGATCCGCCATTGCCGTGGCGAGGTGTCCTGCGCTTCGTCGACAAGCACGTGGTCCAGGCCCTCGTCGAGCTTGTACTGCACCCATTCGGCAGCGTCCGAGTGCGACAGGAGGGCAGCAGCGCGCTCGATCAGATCGTCGAAGTCGAGGAGACCGAGCCTGGCCTTCTTGGCTTCGATGAGACCGATCATCCGGTCGGCAAGACGAAGGAGGGCGGCGCTGCGCGTGGCCCATAGCATTGCCGAGAGTGCCCGCTCCAGATCGATAAGTCGCTGCGCCTCCTGTTCGAAGCGCTCGCTCGCCTCCGGCAATACGTCGAGGATGTCCTTGGTGAACGGACGCTTGCGCGGCTCGCTCTTGGCGGTCAGGAACAGCGCCCGCCAGAGTGGCCGGCGCACTTCCGGGGCGGCGGCCAGCGCTGTCCGGAACCCCTCGGCGAGCGTTGTCATGGACTTCGACTTGGAGGCGTTCAGGCTGTCGATGAGCCGGCTTAGGAATGGCCCTGAGAACGCTGGCGAGGTCGCCATCTCCTCGACCAGACTCTCCCGACTGGCGCCGGCCGGTGCGCCAAGCGCTTGCGGCAAGGCGGCCAGCGCCTCGTCGACCGATGCCGTGCCGTCAAAGAAGGCGGTGAGCTTGTCGCGATCGGCGACGACGGCGGAAAGCGCCCGATCGAGCGCCTCATCGCCGGCGATCGCCACCAGCTCGGAGAGCGCGCGTCCCTCGGGACTGTCGGGATGGGCGGCGCAGTCAGTCAGAAGCTCGGTCCTCGCTTCGGCGTAGAGGTCGGCCGCACGGGCGTCATCGAGGACGCGGAAGCGGCCGTCGAGCCCGGCTTCGAGCGGGAAGCGCTGCAACAGGGCCTCGGCGAACGCGTGGATGGTCTGGATCTTCAGGCCACCGGGCGTTTCGATGGCCCGGGCGAACAGCCGCCGTGCCGGCGCCAGTCGTTCCGGCAGCACCGGCTTTCCCTCCAGCTCGGACAGAACGCCAACCAGCTCGTCGTCGGCCAGACCGGCCCAGCGACCGAGTTCATCGAAGATGCGACCGGACATTTCGGCCGCCGCCGCCTTGGTGAAGGTGAGGCAGAGGATGCGGCCGGGGTCGACCCCGTCGAGCAGCAGTCTGATCACCCGTCGTGTCAGCACCCACGTCTTGCCCGAGCCGGCATTGGCCGACACGAAGGCGGAGGCTTCCGGGTCGGTGGCGAGAAGCTGAGTTTGACGGGTCGCGACCGGGATCTTCATTCCTCGCCTCCGTCGTCCTCGATACTCCATTCGCTGACACGTGCGAGATGGTCGTAGTCGCCGTGGTCGGTCTTGCGGAAGGGCCGCGCGCGCGACAGATAGCCGCGCTTCGGATCGACATAGGCGCGCATGAGGCCGCGCAGGCGCAACTCGGCCTCGGCTATGGTCTCCTCCAGCGTCACCGGGTCGCCGCCGCGTGGCGCGTGCCCCGTGTAGCTCTCGACCTTGTCGCGTCCTTCGAGGCCGCGCAACACCACGTGCACGAGTTCGGCCGCTTCGCGCGGGCTTGCCAGGCGCGAAAAGCCGCCGTGGCGGGCGATGACCGCTTCAAGCGGCAGCTGCGGCGTCAGCTGGGCGGCGATCTGCGCCGCTGTCGGTGCCCGGCCCGTCTTGAAGTCGATGATGGTGACACGACCATCCGCTTCGATATCGATCCGATCGGCACAGCCGGTCAGAGTGAAGTCGTCGCTTATCTTCAGGCTACCTTCGATTTCCGGATGGCGGACGAGTGGGGCGCGCCTGGCCTCGAACTCCAGCACGATGAACCGGGCCAGCGCCTGGAAGCGTGGCCACCAGAGCGCATGCACTTCCGGGTGGGCGGCAAGCGCCTCGGAAAAGCGCCCCCGGCCGAACTCGATCAGCGCCGCGACGGCCGCCTCGTCCCAGGGGGCGGTCCAGGTCGCTGCGAAATTGGCGAGAACATCATGGATGAGCGTCCCGCGGGTGCCGAAGTCGGGCGTCTCGCCGAAGTCGTCGAGCGGTCTGAGTTTCAGAATACGCTTGGCGTAGATGGCGTAGGGGTCGCGGATCAGGGTTTCGATGTCGGTGACCGGCAACATGCGCGGCCTCGCCGCCGGTGGCGGCGTCGGGTTGGGACGGGCGGCACGGGGCGTGGTGGACCGGTCGTCGAGCCGGCGCGCCCAGTCGAGGAAGCGGTCGCCACGCGCCATCATGGCCTCCGTCCGCACCGGGCCGATCAGGCCGGTCAGGCGCTGGAGGAAGCGGGTCGGTACCGTGGGTGCGCCGCCGCGCCGCGCCGAGCGGATCAATACCGTGTCTTCTGCGCCAAGCGCCGAGGAAAAATCGTGCGCGGACAGGCCGATGCGGACTTCGGGCGGGCTGAGGCCGAGACCGGCACGCATCGGCCGCGACAACCAGGCGCCGGTGTCGGTAACGGGCGGGAAAACGCCTTCGTCTAGGCCGACCAGCACGAGGCGATCGGTGGGCAGAAGTCGCGCCTCGATGGGGCCGGTGGCCATGACGCGGGCGCGCCGGCTTGGCGTCAGCACCAGGACGTTGCCGATCAGGGCGCGCAGGACCGGGGCAAAATCGGCGCCGGTGAGCGCCAACCCGGCATCGGGAGCGCGAAGGTGCTCATCAAGGATCGAAAGCAGCTGCCGCTCGGCTCGGCTCGGTTCGTCCTTGTCGTCTTCGGGGCGGCGGGTGACATGAGCCAGCGTTTCGCGCAAGGCGCCGAGAAAGTCGACCAGCGTCGGTGCCGGCGAGGTCGCTGCGGCGACGAGCGGCGCCATGGCGTCACCAAAGGTGGAGGCAAGGGCGATCGCATCCGACAGGAGGGTGCTCTCGCCCCCCGCCTCGGCCTGCTCCGCCAATGCTTGCAACGCCTTCGAGATCGCGGGAGCGCCACCGGCAAGCCGGGGGCCGCGCAACACCTTGCGGGCAATCAGGCGTCCGGCCGGGCGGATCCGCGCTGCGGTCCAGCCGAAGCGCGCCTCAGGGTGACCCAGGATCGCAGCCGCCTTCACCGGCGGGAACCCTTCGGCGGCGGCCTCAACCAGAAGCAAGGCGAGCTGCCCGTAGGGCGTCTGCGGCAGCGGCTGGCCGGCGGTGTCTTCCACCTCGATGCCGAAACGCTCGAGCTCGGCAACGACGCGACGGATGATGGTGCGGTCGGGCGTGACCAGGATCGATCGCGCGTCCGGGTTCTCGAGGCATTGGCGGAGGGCGATGGCGGCTGAGAGCGCCTCTTCGGCCTCGTTGGCGGCGATGGCGAGAGAAATCCCGGCCAGTGCGGCATCAGTACCTTCGGGGTCGGCATCGAGGACGGCGGCATGCTGCGGCCAGAGATCGGTAACGGCGGCCGGCACAAGGGCCCGCCGGACGATGTCGACGCGGACGGCCATCGCCGCCTCCGGCTCACCGAGCTGACCGATGCTCCCCCGTTCGACGCCAAGCCGTTCGACGAGCTTGTTCATGGTGTGCTCGGGGTGGGCACAATCAAAGACGCTGGCGGCGATCGTCTCGGCCGGCGCGGCAATGTCGAGGCCGGGCAATACGACCGCGCCTTCGGAAAGCGACAGCACCGCGGACATCAGATCGGCAGTGCTCGGCACCGAGCCGGTCGAGCCGGCGATGATCACCGGACCGGACGGCGGCCGTACCTGCCAGCGAGCTATGGTCGCCTCGACCATGGCGCGGTGAAAGGCGCCGGCGCCGATCCGGCCGCGCTCGGCGATGGCGGCCGGCAATGCCTCGGTGGCGATCCTGAGAAAGTTGAGCGACAGCTGCCACCAGGCCGCATAATCGTCCGGAACCAGCGCATCGAGCTTGCTCCAGTCGACGCCTTCCAGCTCGGCCTGGTCGAGGAGTGCGAGAAGGTCGGCGGAAAGGTTGAGCGCTTCCGCCGGTGAGCCCGGTACGGCAACCGGCTGACCGGCCGGCGTCAGCAACTGATCGCTCGCCACGCGTTCACGCCAGCGAGCGACGAGGCGCGCCAGCATCAGCCGCCGTTCGGCGGCGGCGATGACAGGCGGCAGGTCGAGCGCTTCCGGTGCCAGGAGGTCGTCTTCCGCCTCCAGAACGTCGGATATCGACAGGATGCGCGGCAGCATCGCCGCCCCGGCTCCGAACGCGTCGCGAAACGCCTGTCTCAGCGCCGCACCGGCCCGGCGGGTCGGCAGGTAGATGCTGACGTCGGCAAGGTCGAGAGGGTGGCGCCGATAGTCCCGGCCGGTAATCAGACGGCCGTCGAGAAGCGCTTCGGCCAGCGTGGCGAGGAAGGGCGCACCGGGGTGGATGGTGAAGACGCGCCCCGTCATTGCCTACTCCGCCGAGGTCAGGATGGTCCGCTCCGCCTGTCTGATCGCTTCGGGCGTGCCGACGTGCAGCCAGGTGCCTTCAAGGCGAACGCCATGCAGGCGTCCCTGGCCGATCAGTTCGTCGAAAACGCGATTGAGCGAGAAGGGCGCCAGCGGGCGATCGGCGAATATCTCCGGCTTGAGAATGGCGACGCCGGCGTAGACGAAGGGGGCGACCGTGCGCTCGCGCCGCCGCGTCAGGCGTCCGTCACCGGCCATTTCGAAATCGCCCACGCCGTAATAGCCGACCGAGCCGACGACAGGGGCGAGCAACAGAAGCCCGTCCATGCGGTCGCCATCCCAGGCGCGGGCCAGCAGCGGCAGATTGGCGGAAACGCCCTCGATCCAGATGGAGTCGGAGTTGAGATGATAGAAGGGCTTGGTGCCGAGGTGCGGCAGCGCCTTGACGACTCCGCCGCCGGTGTCGAGCAGCAGGTTGCGTTCGTCGGAGACGACGACGGAAAGGTCACGCCGTTTGCCGACGTGCACCTCGACGAGATCGGCGAGATAATGAACGTTGACCACTGCCGTCTCGACGTCGGCCTCGGCCAGACGGTCGAAAACCCGATCGATCAGGCTGCGGCCGAGCACTTCCACCAGCGGTTTCGGCGTGGTCGCCGTGATCGGACGCATCCGCTTGCCGCGTCCGGCGGCGAGCACCATGGCCCGGCGAGGGCGGAAGGCGGAGGGGAAAGCAGCATCGGTCATCTTGAAAAGGTCGGGCTCTCTGCGATTGGAAAGATCGGGCTCACGGCCGTTGAGCGAGTCCGAGCCGTTCATACCAGAGCTTGACGCCGGCGAGAACCTTGTCGTCCAGCGCTTTTTCGAGGTTGCGACGCACGCGCGGCAGGAAGCGAAGGTGGTGGGTGCGACCGGTGCGGGCTGCATACTCGACAAAGCGGCCGAGAATCTTGGCGTTGCGCTGGGCGCCGAGGATCGTCGCGCGCTCAAGGAAGTCGGCTGCGTCGAAGCTCGCGTCGAGGGCTCGCCTGCGGTCGACATAAGCCGTGGTCATCGCTTCGGCGAGCTCGTCCGGGATATCGACGCGCGCGTCGGTGACGAGGGCTCCGAAATCATAGGCCGGCGAACCGAGCAACCCATCCTGGAAGTCGATCAGGCCGATGGGATCGCCGGAAGACTGCCAGAGGATGTTGGGCGAATGGTAATCGCGCAGCACCAGCCGTCCCTGATCGTCGTCGAAGCGGGCCAGAAGTCCGTCCCAGAGATCGTTCCATTCGGCGAGGGCACTGGCAGCGAGCGACGTGCCCGTCGAATGCGGAACATACCAGGATGCGAACAGGCCAACCTCGGTTGCCAGGGCCCGCCGGTCATAGCGTGGCATCGGCCAGCGGTTCCCCGCATCATCGACGGCGACCTCCGGCCAGGCCACGACCGCGAGGTCGGCAAGTCGCCGGGCGGCGACGAGGTAGCGATCCGTCATCGGCACACCATCGCGCACGATGCCGTCCGAGCCAAGATCCTCGACCAGCATCAGCCGTCGCTCGGTATCGCGGTCGAGAACGCGCGGGCTGCGGAAGCCGTGACGGCGCAGCGTGTCGGCAATGGCCGAAAAGGCGCTGAGACTATCGGCGAGGTGGACGATCTCCTCATAGCGGTCGTCGTCGCTTCGCTTCAGGTAGGCGCGCCAGGCAGGCCAGCGCATCACCACCGCCACCTGACCGTCGACCGTCGCCCGCTCGAAACTGCGCGTCGAGGCGTCGCCATGCAGATGCCGCCGTTCGGCGCCTGCCAGGCCCGCCCGATCGAGAAGGTCACGAACGGCGAAGGTTTCGTCGAGTCTCTCCGCCCAGCCGCCGCCATGCGCTTCCAGCGAGAAGCGGCGGCCGTTGAGGTTGTCGCCTTCGGATATGACGATGTCGAGCCGCTCGGCCAGCAACTCGTCGCCCGCCCGGTCGGGCCACTCGATCAGCGAGAGACCCTCGCCGATGGCCTCGGAGAAGCCGATTTCGATGAGCTCGTCGGGATCGGCGAGACGATAGAGATCGAAGTGATGGACGGGGAAGCGGGCCGTCTCGTAGCTCTGCAGCAGCGTGAAGGTCGGGCTGGGCACCTCGAGGTCGGGATCGCCGGCAAGGCGCCGAACGACGGCGCGCGCAAACGCGCTCTTTCCCATGCCGAGGTCACCGTGAAGGGCGATGAGGTCGCCCGGACGGGCGATGGCGGCAATGTCGTCGGCAAGGCGAAGTGTGCCGGCCTCGTCGGCCACGCTCACGATTCGGCGAAGTGGCGCGCTCATCGTGGTGGCGCTCACTCGGCCGCTTCGGCGATGCTGGGGTTTATCGGCAGCCGGCAGACGACCCGCGTGCCGACGCCGATCTTGGAGGTGATCTCGACGCTGCCCTTGTGCAGTTCGACGAAGCTCTTGACGATGGAAAGGCCGAGACCCGGCCCGCGCCGGCGGGCGCCGTTGGTGCGGCTTTCGAAGCGCTCGAACACCGCCTGGAGGTATTCGTCGGGGATTCCTCGGCCGTGGTCTTCGACGGTAAACGAGATCTCCTCGCCGGTGCGCCGGCATGAGAGCGACACGGCACCGCCGTCGTCGGAGAAGGCGATGGCGTTGGACAGGAGGTTGTAGAGCACCTGACGGATGCGCTTCTCGTCGGCGACGAACGAGCCGATATCCTCGGGAACGTCAAGTTTCAGGTCGATGTGCGCCTCGGCAATGCGATCGCGAAGACCAGTGGTGGCCGCTCCCACGGTCATCGGAATATCCACCGAGCCGAGCTCCAGCTCCATGATGCCGGCGTCGACGGTGGCGAGGTCGAGGATGTCGTTGATGATGGCCAGGAGCGCCGTCGACGAATCCATGATGTAGCCGGTGTATTCGCGCTGCTTGATGTTGAGCGGACCGGCGTTGTCGTCGGCGAGCAGCTGCGCGAAGCCGATGATGTTGGTGAGTGGTGAGCGCAGCTCGTAGGAAACGTGCTGGATGAAGGCGTTCTTCAGCTGGGCGGCTTCCTCGAGCGCCTCGTTCTTCTCCGTGAGGGCCCGCTCGACGTTCACCGAGTCGGTGACGTTGACGAAGGTGATCAGCGTCGCTCCGTCCGGCAGCGGAACGGTGGTGAAGTCGATGACGCCGCCGTCGCGGCGATCGAGCCGCCCGGTGAGACGATTGCGGCTGTCGGCGAGACCGGCGACGGCGAGGCGCACCTGGTCCCACGCCTCGCGATTGCCATGGGCGGCCATGCAATGGCCGACGACGTCGTTGATATGCGGCCGGCCAGCCAGCATCTCGTCGGAGAGCTTCCAGAGGCTGCCGAAGGCCGGATTGGACAGACGAAGGCGTCCGTCGGAGCCGAACACCGCCACGCCTTCGGAGAGATGATCGAGCGTCTCGCCCTGCACGCGCGTCAGCGCGTTGTAGCGGCTCTTGAGCTCGATCTGTTCGGTGACGTTCTCGTAGACGTAGGTGACGCCGCCTTGCGGATGCGGATTGGCGATGACGCGCAGCGTCTGGCCCGTCGGCAGATGCCACCAGCTCTCACGAGCCTCCATCGCCTGATAGGCCGCAAGCTGCTCGCGCTTCCATGTGCGGAAATCGGCTTGCTCGGGCAGCTTGCGGGAGACGCGCAGCTGATCGAGCACGGCGGCGTCGTCCGGCCCGGATTCGAGGAAGGCGGTATCCAGGTCGAACAGCGAGCGATAGGCGGCGTTGTAGAACTTGAGCCGCTTGTCGGCGCCGAAGATGGCGACGGCGGTGGCCAGCTGGTCGAGCGTACGGGCGTGACTGTCGATGGTCCGGCGCAGTTCCACCTGTGCCTGTTCCAGTTCGGAGACATCGGTGGCGATGCCGGCACTGCCGGAAGCGGTCTCGACGTCCACGACGTCGAACACCCGTCGTGCCCCGCCCACCACGACCGAAAGGCGCTTCTCGAACACCGGGGCGCCCTGGCGGCTGTCCGTGATCGCCTTGCGCGCGGCGGTATCGAGGAACTCGGCGCCGACGGCCACCGCCTGGGTCGCGCTGGCGACTTCGACGGCGCGGGCATAGGCGGCATTGACCCAGACGAGCCGGCCGGACTTGTCGCGCGTCCAGGCCGGCATCGGCACCTTGTCGATCAGTCCCTCGAAGGTCTCGACAAGCGTCCGCTGCCGTTCGAAGCGTTCGGCGAGCTCGGCGTACTGCTGGCGCTCGCGCGTGAGATTGCGGAAACGGATGAAGCATCGGGAACCGTTGACCCGCCCGGCCGCCTCGATGTGAACGCCGGTGGTGGTGGTCAGCACGTCCAGAAAGGCTTCGCCATCGGTGCGCAAGGCGCGAGTGCGAGCCTCGAGAAGTTGGGCGGAGGCCGGCTCAAGCCATTGGCCGAAGGCAAGGAACCCAACCTGGCTGCGCGGTACGCCAGAAGCTTCCGGCAGAGAGCCCATGACCTTCGGCGCCTCGTCCCGGGATCCCCAGATCACGGTGCGCTGGTCGTCGGCATTGAGCGCGGCTTCGGTGCGGTCGGCGGCAAGCTTCAGGTCGGCGTTCTCGCGGAGCAGGCGCTCGCGGTCCTCCTCGGCCATGCGACGCGCCCGGATCAGGGCGGCGGCCGATACCACGGCAATGCAGATGGCCGATATGAAAGCCGACAGGGCGGCCACCTGGAGCGGCTCGAAATAGATCGAGCCGTCAGTTCCGAACTTGATGGCCTGGGAGAGCGCCGGGCTTGCAGCCACAGGCGACAGGATGGTCGAGAGCAGGGCGATCTTCCCGACATGCCCCACAAACGGCAATCGTGTCCGGCCCAGCCCCGGCATGCATTTGTCCCCTTCTTGGCCGCATCCATGAAAAGGGCGGTAGCCTCTGAAGAGAGGTCCGCCCCGAACCGGCGCGTGCCCCACCGCCGATCCGAATCACCTCAAAATACCGCCTTTCAGGAGGGGCAAAAAGAGTCGTGGCCGGCCGACTTGGCGCGTCGGAGCGCATCAGATCTTCCAGCCCAGCATGTTCCTGGAACGTTCCGGCATTCGGATGCTCCGGCGAAACGTCCGAGGGAGTCGACAACCATGGGCAGGGTGTCGCCAGAAGACTGACCGGACTCGCCTTATGCGGTTCGACCGGCATCTTTTTCTTAACGTCCCGTAAACGTGGGCGGCTTGCCCCGGAAAAATCCGCATGTGTGGAACAGCTGTGGATAAGGCTTTGCCGACAATGAAAAGCCCGCCCGATCCCCCTCGGGGACCGGACGGGCTTCGGGAGCGGTCGACCGCGTTCTTAGTAGCGGTACATGGCCGATTTGAACGGACCGGTCGGCTTGACGCCGATATAGTCGGCCTGCTCCGGCGTCAGCTTGGAGAGCTTGGCGCCGAGCTTGGCGAGGTGCAACTGGGCCACCTTCTCGTCGAGGTGCTTGGGCAGCACGTGCACCTTCTTCTCGTACGTGTCGCCGCGGGTCCACAGTTCGATCTGGGCCAGCGTCTGGTTGGAGAAGGAGGCGCTCATCACGAAGCTCGGGTGTCCGGTGGCATTGCCGAGGTTGACGAGGCGGCCTTCGGACAGAAGGACGATCTTCTTGCCGTCCGGGAATTCGACCAGGTCGACCTGCGGCTTGACGTTCTTCCACTTGAAGTTCCGGAGGCCGGCGACGTCGATCTCGTTGTCGAAATGGCCGATGTTGCAGACGATGGCCATGTTCTTGAGCTTGCGCATGTCGTCGACGGTGACGACGTGCAGGTTGCCGGTGCAGGTGACGATGATGTCGGCGCGGTGGATGTCATCCTCCAGCGTCACCACCTCGAAGCCGTCCATGGCGGCCTGCAGGGCGCAGATCGGATCGACTTCGGTGACCAGCACGCGGGCACCGGCGCCGGCCAGCGACTGGGCCGAACCCTTGCCGACGTCGCCATAGCCGCAGACGATGGCGACCTTGCCGGCCATCATCACGTCGGTACCGCGACGGATGGCGTCGACCAGGCTTTCACGGCAGCCGTACTTGTTGTCGAACTTCGACTTGGTGACGCTGTCGTTGACGTTGAAGGCCGGCCAGGGCAGCTCGCCGCGCGTTTCCATCTGGTAGAGGCGCATGACGCCCGTCGTCGTCTCTTCGGAGACGCCACGGATGTTCGCCTTGGCGCGCGAGTAGAAGCTCGGATCCTTGGCAAGGCGCGCCTTGATGGTCGCGAAGAGCTCTTCCTCCTCTTCGGACTTCGGGTCGGCGAGCACGGACGGATCGCTCTCCGCCTTGGAACCGAGCGTCACCAGCAGCGTCGCGTCGCCGCCGTCGTCCAGGATCATGTTGGCGGTCTCGCCATTGCCCCAGTCGAGGATGCGGTCGGTGTAGGTCCAGTAGTCCTTGAGGCTCTCACCCTTCACCGCGAACACCGGAATGCCGGCAGCGGCGATGGCGGCGGCGGCATGATCCTGCGTCGAGAAGATGTTGCAGGACGCCCAACGGACGTCGGCGCCGAGCGCCTTGAGGGTTTCGATCAGCACGGCCGTCTGAATGGTCATGTGCAGCGAGCCGGCAATGCGGGCGCCTTTGAGCGGCTGGGCGGCGGCGTACTCGGCGCGGACCGACATCAGGCCGGGCATCTCGATCTCGGCCATGTCGAGTTCGGTGCGGCCCCAGTCGGCGAGCGAGATGTCCTTGACGATGTATTCCTTGGCGACCATCGGCGGATCTCCGGGTGTGGGGGTAAGAGTGCTTCGGATGAAAGCAACGGGGCGGCGTTCGGCCCCCGGTCAGCGCCTTATAGGAGAAGTCGGCCGTCGGTGCAATCATGATATAAAGAGATCCTTATATCATGATGAAAGACTCGTGCTCACTCGAAAGGGACGAGCGTAGACCCTGCAACGCAGGAGGCAGAAGCCGGATGTAAAATCATGCAGTAAAATCGGTCTCCCGCGCTTTGTCGCCCATGGAGGGAACGGGCATGCTTTCCATCACTGCCGGACGAAGATCCGGTCGGTCGGAAAAGCCTGAGCGGTGAGGAGGAAACGACATGAAAATCAAGGCGGTCGTTCTGGAGAGCGTCAACAATATCGCACTGCGGGAGATCGATGTTCCCGGCACGCTGACACCAGCGGCCGACGAGGTCCGTGTGGCCATCAAGGCGGTGGGCATCTGCGGCAGCGACGTTCACTATCTGAAGCACGGCCGCATCGGCGACTTCATCGTCAACGAACCGATGGTGCTCGGCCATGAAGCCTCGGGCGTGGTGACGGCGGTCGGCGCCAAGGTGTCTCACCTCAAGGTTGGCGATCGCGTCTGCATGGAGCCCGGCATTCCCGACTTCGGCTCGCGCCAGACGCTGGAAGGCCACTATAACCTCGATCCGGCCGTGCGCTTCTGGGCGACGCCGCCGATCCACGGCTGCCTGACGCCGGAAGTCGTCCATCCGGCGGCGCTCACCTACAAGCTGCCCGACAGCGTGTCCTTCGCCGAGGGCGCCATGGTGGAGCCGCTGGCGATCGGCGTCTATGCCGCCGCCAAGGGTGCCATCCGTCCGGGCGATATTGCCGTGGTGGCCGGTGCCGGCACCATCGGCATGATGGTGGCCTTCGCCGCGCTGGCATCGGGCTGCTCTGAGGTGATCGTCAGCGACGTCGCCAGGGCCAAGCTCGACATCATCGCCAAGGTGCCCGGCGTCGTGGCCGTCGACCTGACCCGCGAGAAGCTTGCCGACGTGGTCGCCAGGCGGACGGCCGGCAAGGGCGCCGACCTGTTCTTCGAGGCGAGCGGTGCTCCCAAGGCCTTCGACGACATGCTGGACGTGGTGACGCAGGGCGGCCGGGTGGTTCTGGTCGGCATGCCGCAGGACCGTGTGCCCATCGACGTGGTGGCGCTGGAGGTCAAGGAGATCAGCCTGACCGGCATCTTCCGCTACGCCAACGTCTGGGATCGCACGCTGGCGTTGCTCGGCTCGGGCAAGATCGACCTCAAGCCGCTGATCTCGGCGAGCTACCCGTTCGACAAGTCGATCGAGGCCTTCGAACGCGCCGCCCAGCAGAACCCATCCGACGTCAAGGTCCAGATCACCTTCTGAGGCACGGACAAAAGACCGAGGCCGGAGAAAACCGGCCTCGGCGTTGCCGGCCAACTCTGCTAAAATCGCTGACTACGAGCAGTCCCGCTATCCACCAAGGGAGGCGAAGGTGGGTCAGACAAAGCCCGTTTTGGAGGTGATCGAGGCTCCGCTGGAGCGCACGTTCAGGGTCTATTCGCACGACTACCCCTTCGCCTACTCCGGCTGGCATCACCATCCCGAGTACGAGCTGCACCTGATCCGTCGCAGCACCGGCCAGTTCTATGTCGGTACCTATGCCGGCGAGTTCGGCCCGGGCAACCTGGTCATGACCGGCCCCAACCTGCCGCATATGTGGGTGTCGGACGGCGCCGATCGCGATCTCGACGGCCGTATCCGTGATCGCGATCTGGTGCTTCAGATGGGCGCCGGTTTCGCCGAGCGCTGCATGGCCGAGTTCTCCGATTGCGCCGGTCTGTCGGCGCTCCTGGACGCGACGCGGTCGGGCATCGAGTTCTCGCAATCCGCCGCCACGGAGGCGGCCGCTTTAATGGAGGCGCTGCTCGTCGCGGAGGGATTCGAACGCATCGCCCTGTTTTTCGAGCTGATGCGCGTTCTGGAACAGGACGGTGACCGCCGGTCGCTGTCCCTGAAGGGCCTGGAACACCAGTGCGCTCAGCCCCGCCGGCTCGAACGGATGCTTGCCTACATCGCCGCCAACTTCAACCGCCCGGGTCTCACCTGCCGTGAAGTGGCGGCAACGGAGGGCATGGCCCTTTCGGCCTTCTCGCGCCTGTTCGAGCGGCATCTGCGCTGCTCCTGCGCCGAGTACATCAACCATCTCAGGATCTACAAGGCCTGTCAGCTCCTGTCGGAGACCGAGGACATGGTGACCTCGATCGCCATGGACGTCGGTTACGAGACGTTGTCGACCTTCAACCGCAACTTTCTCCGGCTGATCGGCCGTACGCCGTCGGCCTTCCGTGCCGAGCGGCGGGCTGGCCCACGTGGCAGGACCCGCGCCGCCGCCTGACGCTACAGTCGGCGCCCGTCTTCGGCGAACAGGTGCACCGCCGAGAGCTCCGGCTTGAGGCCAATGCTGTCGCCAGGGTTGAGATCGACGCGTTCGCGCAGCACGGCGACCAGCGTCTGGCCGCCGCACCTGGCCAGCACCTGCGTTTCGGCGCCCGTCGGTTCGATCACCACCACTTCGGCACGGAAGCCGGTTTCGTCGAGCGTCAGGTGCTCGGGGCGGATTCCGTAGGTCGCAGCTCCGGCCGTTGCCGTTGCCGGCAGCGGCAGAACAACGCCGCCCTCGGTGACGAACCCGCCATCTCCCGCTTTGCCCTTGAGAAGGTTCATGGCCGGCGAGCCGATGAAGGTAGCGACGAACAGGTTGTTCGGCCGGTCGTAGAGTTCGAGCGGCCTGCCGATCTGTTCGACCACACCGCCCTTCATCACCACGATGCGGTCGGCCATGGTCATGGCCTCGATCTGGTCGTGCGTGACGTAGACGGTCGTGGTGCCGAGGCGCTGGTGCAGATCCTTGATCTCGGCGCGCATCTGCACGCGCAGCTTGGCGTCGAGATTGGAAAGCGGCTCGTCGAACAGGAACACCTGCGGACTGCGCACGATCGCCCGCCCCATGGCGACGCGTTGCCTCTGTCCGCCCGACAACTGCTTGGGCAACCGGTCGAGATAGGGTTCGAGCGCCAGAATGGCAGCGGCTTCCTTGACGCGGGCGTCGATGGCAGCCCGGCTTTCGCCTTTCAGTTTCAGTGCGAAGCCCATGTTCTGGGCCACCGTCATGTGCGGATAGAGCGCGTAGTTCTGGAACACCATGGCGATGTCCCGTTCCTTCGGTGGCACGTCGTTGACGAGGCGATCGCCGATGCGGATGTCGCCGTCCGAGATTTCCTCGAGACCGGCGATCATCCGGAGCAGCGTCGACTTGCCGCAGCCGGATGGACCGACCAGCGTCACGAACTCGCCGTCGGCAATGTCGATGTCGATGCCGTGGATGACCTGATGGTTGCCGTAGAACTTGGCGACGTTGTCGATGGAAACGCTGGCCATGGTGTTCCTCCCTGGATCGTATCTAGAGGCCAAGCTGCCAGACGCGGGCGGCGGCGCGTCCTTGCGGGGCTTCGAGGCGAATGGCGGTGATTGGGGCGGGATCGGCGAGCCGCTTCGTCCCGGTGTAGCGACCGTCGTCGGCGAACACTTCGATCGATCCCCGGTCGAGAAAGACCCGGATCGAGCGCACCTGCGCGCCGGCCGCAAGATAGTGCGGCGGCGGCGCTCCGCCATTCTCGTCTTCGTGGACGATGGCAAGACCATTCGCACCGGCGGTGATGGCGAGCTTCAGCGTCGGGTGCGACAGCACAAATTCGAACGGTGCACCTGCCTCTTCGAATTCGATGACGATCTCGGCGGCACCGCTGTTAAGAGCCACCGTCTCGCCAGCAGCGAGGCGATGGTCGTCGAGAAGCGCTTGCCGAAGCGTGGTGACGGCTTCGATCGGCGGAGTCGTCAGCGCGCCATCCTTCAGGACCAGCCGGCGCGGCAGCGTCATCGCTGTCGGCCAGTCAGTCGTTCTGGCGATGTCCGTCCAGTTGGCGAGCCAGGCGATTCCGACCGGCCCGTCCCGGTCGACGAAAGCTTGAAAGCCGTAGGCATCGGTCCCGAAGTCGAGTTCCTGCCGGAACTCCGGCGTGAAGCTTCTGCCGTCAAACCGTCCGACGATGCCGAAGGTGAGGTTCCTTCGCCGTGTCGAGGGATCGCGGCTCATCAGGAGGCCGACGATCAGCAACCAGCGCGTGGCGGGGTCCGCAGCGGGACCATCGAGTGGCAGCATGGCCGGGCACTCTCCGACCGTCCGTCCAAACTCCCGTTCGCGATGAACGAGACCGACGAAGCGCCAGCCGGCGGTGCCGGTCGGATCGTCCGTCTCGTGGAGCAGAACGACGCCGCCTTCGGCGTCGCGCCCGCCGAGCAGCATCTTGAGGCGCCCGTCCGGTCCCTGGAAGATGTAAGGGTCGCGATTGTCGTCGCCGAGGTTCAATCCCTCAGGTCGACCGGCGAGCACGACTTGCGGCGCGCCTGCCGTGAAACCGTCGCGGCAGCGGACCGTACACTGGATTTCCATCTCCGGTTTGCGGCCGTCGACATGGTCGGTGAAAAAGGCGCGGAGGCCGCTTTCTCCCGATACGGCGATCGCCGTGCCAGAGAAGATGCCACCGGCACCGTTCGCCGCGAACACCGCATCGCCCGGTTCGAGGAAGACAGGCAGGTGGCGCCAATGAATGAGGTCGTCGGAAACGGCGTGTCCCCAATGCATGGCGTGCCAGCGCAGACGATGCGGGTAGTGCTGGTAGAAAAGGTGGGCGCGGCCCTCGAAGCGACCGAAGCCGTTGGGGTCGTTCATCCAGCCGAAAGGCGGCCGGAAGTGATAGCTAGCGGCAAACTCGGGCGGCGTCGGCGCCGGCCCGGCGTGAAGCACGCGGATGCCGCTGTCGAGCACCGTGTCGGGATCATAGCAGTAGATGGCCGAAACAATGGTGGTTTCCGGGTCGAAGCTGAGACGGTCGAGTGGCTTGGCTAGAACAATGCGGTGACGCTCGAAGGTGTCGGTTCGCCGGGCGGTGATCTCACCGTTGTCGTGTAACGCTACGACGGTGGGTTCCGGTCCCCGCGCCATCAGGAACAGTTCGACGGTCTCGCCGGCTGCCACCGAGGCAAAGGAGATCGTTTCCCGGCTCGGCTGGCCGGTCTCGGGAACGCTTTGAGACATGGTCAACCTTTCACTGCGGAGCCGACGAAGGAGCTGATGAACCAGCGCTGGAAGGCGAGATAGAACACGAGGATCGGGATCATCATCATGACCGAGGCGGCCATGGCCCGATCCCAGTAGATGCTGTCCTGACCGAAGAAGGTGGCGATGGCGACCGAGATCGGCCTGGCATAGTCGGTCTGGGTGATCAGGATCGGCCAGAGATACTGGTTCCAGGTCTCGATTCCCATCAGGATGGAGACGGTGGCGAGCGCCGGCAGGCTGAGCGGCACGAAGATCGACCACCAGGTGCGGAAGATCGAGGCGCCGTCGATGGAGGCGGCTTCGTAGAGTTCCTTCGGCAACTGCGCGAAGAATTGGTAGAACAGGAAGGTGTAGAGCGGGCTCGCCACGAAGGGCAGGATCTGCGCGGTGAAGGTGTCGGAGAGACCGGCCCTCGACACGATGATCAACAGCGGCATGATGATGCTTTCCTGCGGGATCACGTAAAGCGCGATGATCACCGACAGGATCAGCGCCCGGCCGGGCAGACTGCCCCAGGCCAGGATGAAGCCGGCCATCGAGTTGATGACGAGGCCGAGGCTCACCGTCGAACCCAGGATGAACAGCGAGTTGCCGAGATAGCGGCCGAAGGCCAGTTCGCCGGCGAAGTTGCCGACCTCGCGGAAGTTGTTGAAGGTGGGGTTGTCCACCCAGAAGGCCCGGAACGACCCCATGTCGGCCAGGATCTGGAAGCGATCGTCCTTCAATGAGGCGATGAACAGCATGAACAGCGGCGAGACCACCACCAGTGCGATGACGAAGACGGAAATCGACTGGACGACGCGGTAGCCGTTCAACGACGCCGCCGGCTTGCGGGAGGAAAGGGCGAGATCAGACATCGAAGCGCCTCATGAGCCTGCGCTGGATGAGCGCGATGACCAGGACGATCAGGAACAGGATCACCGACACCGACGAGGCGTAGCCGAGTTTCTGCTCTTCGAAGCCGGCGCGCACCATGTAGTGGACGACGGTCTCGGTCGACGATCTCGGACCGCCCTGGGTGAGGATCGCCACCTGGGTGTAGAGCTTGAACGCCTGGATGGTGGTGATGACCAGCACGAAGACGTGGGTCGGCCTGAGCCCCGGCATCGTGACGTGCCAGAAGCGCCCCCAGCGACCGGCGCCGTCGATGCGCGCGGCGTCGTAGAGTTCGTCGGGAATGCCCTGCATGCCGGCAAGATAGATGATCATCTGGAAGCCGTAGGCCTGCCAGGCCGACAAGAGGACGATCGAGAACATCGCCCAGTTGGGATCCCCCAGCCAGTCGATCGGCTCGACGTGGCCGCCCGACAGCGTCACGACGATGTGGTTGAGCGGTCCGGTCGGATACTGGAACAAAGTGCCCCAGATGACGCAGACCACCACCATCGACGTGATGGCCGGCAGGAAGAACATGCCGCGGAACACGTTCCGGAACGGGATCTTCTGGTTGAGGATCAGCGCCGTCACGAAGGCGAGGCCGCACTGCACCGGCAGCACCCACAAAGTGAAGCGGGTGACGTTCCAGAGCGACGTCCAGAACAGGTCGTCGTTGAGGATGCGCAGGAAGTTCTTGAGCCCGATGAAGCGCACCGGCGTTGGCCGGGGAACCAGCGGCTGGTTGGTCATGGCTGTCCAGAACGACAGCAGGAAAGGCGTGATGAGAAACGCGGTCATCAACACGACCGCCGGCGCCAGCATGCCGATTTCCTGAAGGAATCGCGGCCAGCCGACGCGGGCGATGATGGAACGGCGACGCCGCTTCGGAACGGTTGTGAGTGCGGACATGGACCCCTCGCCGGGCGATAGGTGGCAGGAGGGCGGCGCGCACCCGAAGGGAGGGCGGGCGCGCGCCGGCAAGCCGTGCCGGGCATGCGCGGATCGGCGCCGCCCGGCGTTCCGATCGCAAACCCGCCGTCATGGGGAACGTCAGGCTCGCGAGGCGGACATCAGTTGCCGTCAAACGGCGGATAACCGTCGTTGTCGGCGATGTCCTCGTCGATCTTCTCAGCGGCGGCCGTCAGCGCCTTCTGGGCGTCCTCGCCGTTGAAGATCTGGTCGACGGCTTGCATGAAAGCAGAGGTGATCGTCGGATAGGCCGGATGCGGCGGGCGCGGCACGGCCACTTTCGACGCCTGCTCGAAGGCGACGGCCATCGGACCACCCTCGGCATAGAGCGGCGACTGGGCGGCGAAGCTCTTGAGGCCGGGATAGGCGCTCTGGCTTACGGCATAGTCGCGGTAGTCCTTGTCCTTCAGGAGGAAGCTCAGGAACTTGCCGGCGATGTCGGGGTGCTCGGACTGTGTGGTGATCGCCCAGATCCAGGTTCCGTCGGGGCTGGCGCTCTTGTCGCCGAACTTGGGTAGCGGCATGACCACCACGTCATCCTTCAGCTTGGCGGCGGCTTCGGCGTAGAACCAGTGACCACCCCAGGCCAGCGCCGCCGGCTCTCCGTCGGCGTAGAACTGGTTGGTGCCGGACGACATCGGCACGACCCAACCGTTCTTCACCCATGTCTGCATCATGGTCAGCGCATCGACGCAAGGCTGGCTGTCGAGCGTGCCGGTGGCCGTCCAGGTCGTGCGATCGATCAGGTCGCAGCCGAAAGAGTTGAGGATCGGCTGATAGGCGTAGGTCACCCACTCGGTCTTGATGCCGTAGCCGCGGAAGGTATCGATCGGCCACTTGACGCCGTCCACCTTGGCCAGCTTGGCGAGATAGTCCTCGAACTCGGCCCGCGTCCAGGCATCGTCCACGGACGTCGGGATGCGGGCGCCGATCTGTTCGAGATACTTCTTGTTCCCGTAGAGCACCACCGAGCTGTCGGTGAGGCCGATGGCGTAGAGGTCCTTGTCGATCGGGTAGGTGCCCTGGGCGACGTTGGACTCCGTCATGTCGTCGAGGAGGTCCTGATCGATGTAGCCCTTGATCGGCTTGAGATAGCCCGACCAGACGTAATTGGCGAGGAACGGGGCATCGAGCTCCATGATATCCGGCAACTGCTTGGACATCACGGCCGACGAGAACTTCTCGTTATAGGCGTCGTGCGGGGCATAGATCAGTTCGATATCGACGTCCGGGTTGGCGGCCTCGAAGCGTTCGGCGACCTTGCCGTAGAGCGCCACCCAGCCGGGATCGCCTTGGTGCATCATGCGCACGACGGTCTTGGCGTCGGCGGCGGTTGCGACTGCCATCAGCGCGGTGGTGGCGACAAGAGCGCTAAGTAAACGATTACCCATTGTGAAAATCTCCTCCATTCTTTGGTTTCCTCGCCAGCTCAGATGGACGCTCGTTCCACGAGCTGGAATGGGAGCAGTTTCAGCCCCCTCTCCGGCGGTTCGGCCGCCTGAAGTATTTCCGCCGCCATCCGGCCCATCGCCCTGTGCGGCAGCGCCATGGTCGTCAGCGGCGGGTCGAGACGCGTGGCGATATCGACCTGATTGTCGAATCCCGCCACGGCGACATCGTCGGGAATGCCGGCGCCGACCTTGCGAAGCGCGGCATAAACCTCCATGGCAACGCGATCGTTGCCGCAGAGGATGGCGTCCGGTCGGTCTGAGCCGGCCATCAGATCGGCGACGTGCTGAGCCACGAGGCTTCGGGCGCGGCCGGCGTAAACAGCTCGCTTCACCGCCGGCAGCACGGCGGCGGGCTGGAGCCCCGCCTCGTCCAGCGCGGCGCGAAAGCCGCGTTCGCGCAGGTCGCCGGCCAGGAGCCCCGGCAGGTTGAGGAAGGCGATCTTGCGCCGCCCGGCATCGATCAGATGACTGGCGATGATGTGGCCAGCCGCCTCCTCGTCGGGCACGAGCGACGTCACGCGACCCGAGGCATCGCGGCAGTTGATCATGACGCCGATACGGTCGGCGACTTCGGGCGGCAGGACGACTTCCTTGTGGTACATCGCCGCGTAGCCGATGGCGCGCGGTCGGAAGCGGCTGACGTCGTCGTAGGCCTTGGTGATGTCGCGGTCGCCGCCAATGGTGGTGAAAAACACCGAGAGGTCGGCCTTACGGGCGGAGTTGTCGAGGCCGCGGATGATCTCGGTGGCGAATGGCGAGGTGAGCAGTTCGTCGCCGATGATGGCGATCAGCGGCATCCACCCCTGGCGCATGCTGCGGGCGGCGAAGTTGGTGACGTAGCCGAGCTCCTCGGCGATCTTGCGAATGCGGTCGCGCGTTTCTTCCGCCATGCGGGCCGAACCGCCATGCAACGCGCCGGAGACGGTCTTGACCGACACCCCGGCAATGCTGGCGATATCCTGCAGCGAAACGGCCACGAGCAACTCTCCTCCCAAGACGGTTTTTATCTGCTGTCGACGGGCTCCCCGACCGCCTCTGGTCCGCACTCTTGAGTTATCGATTACCCAATGCCAGCCCGCTCAGTCCTTGTCAAGAGATTAAGCATGTTCAGTCGTGCGCACTCGTCCCACGTTCTGCTAGAGCAAGGTCACTCCGGACTGATGGGAAGGCAGGTGCTGGCACGCTCGCCGTCTTCACGTGTACCAGTTCGCCCCTGCCCGGATCGAGGTCATAATCCTCGCGCGGTGTCGGGACGCGATGCCGGATAAGCTCGACGCACTGGGCATCGAGCCGATCTCCTCCTCTTCGTCCCGCCCCAGTCGATCCCAGTGTATATTCTGTCGCCTTCATCTGGGCTCGATCAGAGCGCCTTGCCATCGGCACCAAAGCGGTGGAGATGGCCGTCCTGCGGCGCCAGCATGACGTCGTCGCCTGCCGCCACCGACATGTCGCCCACGGTGCGGGCCGTGAGGCGGCTCGCATCGGCCATTTCGACATGGATGAAGGTATCGCTGCCCAGATGCTCGGCAGAGACCACCCGACCCCGCCAGCCATCGCCATCGCGGCTGACGACGAGATGCTCGGGGCGGACGCCGATGGTGTTGGCGCCGGCCCTTTGGGCAAGATTGCCGGTGATGAAGTTCATCTGCGGCGAGCCGATGAACCCGGCGACGAACAGATTGGCCGGCGAGCGGTAAAGCTCGAGCGGCGCCCCGACCTGTTCGAGCCTGCCGCCGTTCAACACGGCGATCTTGTCGGCCATGGTCATGGCCTCGGTCTGGTCGTGGGTCACGTAGATGGTCGTCGTGCCGAGCCGTTGCTGCAGCTCGCGGATCTCGACGCGCATCTGCACGCGCAGCTTGGCGTCGAGGTTGGAAAGCGGCTCGTCGAACAGGAACACCTTGGGATCGCGAACGATGGCGCGCCCCATCGCGACGCGCTGGCGCTGGCCGCCCGACAGGGCCACCGGCTTGCGGCCGAGCTGGCGCGCGAGATCCAGAATCGACGCCGCCTTGCCGACGCGTTCCTGGATTTCTGTCTTGGGCCGACCGGACAGTTTCAGGGCGAAACCCATGTTGGCGGCGACGTTCATGTGCGGGTAGAGCGCGTAGTTCTGGAACACCATGGCGATGTCCCGATCTTTCGGCGCGAGGTCGTTGACCACCTTGCCGTCGATGCGAAGCTCGCCGCCGTTGATTGTCTCCAGGCCGGCGACGGACCTGAGGAGCGTCGATTTGCCGCATCCGGAGGGGCCAACAAGAGCGACGAACTCGCCGTCGGCGATCTCGATGGAAATGTCGTGCAGGACCTCAAGCGCACCGTAGGCCTTGCGCAAATTCTTGATTTCGACGGTGGCCATCCGAACCTCCCAGACGCCGGCTTGACAACAAAACAAAGTGATTTAATCTAATTGACGTTGGTTTGGGAAGCCGAATTTTCTGAAACAGTTGGCTTCCGCCTTTTCTGGGAGGAAAAAGCGATGAAAAAATCCATGCTGGCGGCGCTTGCCGCCGCGACCGCGCTCGGCTGCCTGCCCGCGCTCGCCGAGGACCTGATCACCAGCGATCGTGTCGGCCCCTCAGACGCGCCGAAGAAGATGGTGTTCCGCATGACCGGCGACGGTCCGTCGAGCACCGATCCGACCTGGGCTGCCGGCTACGCCAAGCTCTATACGGACTTCATCAACAACCACCCCGGCTGGCAGCTCGAGCTGCAGATGATGACCGGCGATATCAGCCAGGAACAGGCGCGCATGCTGGAGCAGGCCAAGGCCGGCCATGCGCCGGACTGCGCCGCCGTCGACAGCTTCGTGCTGCCGCTCTTCAAGGAGGCTGGCGTCCTGAAGTCGCTGTCGCCCTACTTCACCAAGGAAGAGATCGACCAGCTGTTCCCCTTCGTGCGTGATGGTGTCACAGGCAAGGACGGCCAGGTCTATGCCTGGTGGTGGTCCACCGACCTCCGCGTGCTCTACCGCAACACGGAAATCGTGCCCAACGCGCCGGAAACCTGGGCCGATGCCAAGGCCGCCGCGCTCCAGTCGGTCGAGGCCGGCATGGAAGGCATCCTGTTCAATGGCAGCCGCTACGAGGGGACGACCTTCGATTGGCTCGGCAACTTCTGGGGTCAGGGCGGCAAGCTGGTCGATGATGCAGGCAAGCCGGTGTTCGCCGACGCAGACAACCGCGACAAGTTCGTGAAGGCGGTCAACTATTATCGCGACCTGGTCGAATCCGGCGCGGCCCCCAAGCGTGTGACCACCATCGGCAACTATGATGACCTCAATGCCGCCGCCTTGGCCGGCACGAGCGCGTTGTTCGTCGGCGGCAACTGGCAATATCGCCAGCTGCAGAATGCGATGGAGCCCGAAGAGTTCGCCAAGTGGAGCTTCTCGATGCTGCCGGGCATCACCGCCGACGAGCGGTCGACCGGCACCGGTGGCTGGACGGTCGCCGCCTTCTCGTCCGAACCTGAAAAGGTCGAGATGTGCGCCGCCCTCGCTCGCGAGGTCTACATGGGGCCGGCCAATGCCCTGCAGGAGCAACTGCCGACCCGCGCCGACCTCTACGACAAGTATGACGTCTTCAAGAGCGAGGCCAACCAGACCTTCGCCAAGGCGCTCAAGGTCGGACAGGCTCGCCCGGGCGTGCTGATCTATCCGGAAATCTCCAACCAGATCCAGATCATGATGGGCAAGGTGCTGACCGGGGCTGCGACCACCGACGCCGCCGTGGACGACGCCTTCAAGGCAACGCTCGACGCCTACGCCCGGCTCTGACGCCCGCCGCCCGTCGTCCCTCCCGGCGGACGGCTTCCGGCCAGATGGCGGCTCCGATAAGTGCTTCGGAGCCGCTACGCCGAGGGCGGCCGCCTGTCACGGCGGCCGCTTTCGCTTCGCCGACCCATTGCTACAGAGGTGCCCATGTCCGCACGCGCCGTGAGGCCTAAGCTGTCCTTTCCTGGAGTGGCGGGCCGACACAACCGTGTTCCATCCCCGTATCCCTGGCTGATGCCGGTGATCCTGGTTATGGGGCTGTTCTATCTCTATCCGGTGGTCGACGTTTTCCGTTACGCCTTCACCGACCTGACGCTTCTGGGCGGCGAAGGGCATTACACGCTCTCGACGTTCGCCAACGTGCTGACGCGTCCCGAGCTGTTGCAGATCGTCTGGGTGACCTTCGTCTTCACCGCCGGTTCGGTGGTCGGACAGCAGCTCATCGGTCTGGCCATGGCGCTGGTCGTCGTGCGGTCGGAAAAGCGCAATCTGTTCGGCACGACGATTTTGAGGACCACGGCGCTGGTCGCCTGGGTCGTGCCCGGCATCGCCGGCGGCATCATCTGGAAGATGCTGTTCAACGAGGCTCCCTTCGGCGGTCTCAACTCGCTTTTGCGCCTGCTGGGCATGGCGCCCGTGCAATGGCTCTCCGACCCCGACGTGGTCATGTGGTCCGTGGTGCTGTCCAACGTCTGGCGCGGCACGGCGTTTTCGATGGTCGTCATGTACGCCGCGCTGAAGGCGATCGATCCCTCGCTTTACGAGGCGGCCGAGGTGGATGGCGCCAGCGCGCGGCAGAAGCTGTTCTTCGTGACGCTGCCGCAGCTCCGTCCGGCGATCCTGGTCAACATGATCCTGATCACCATCCAGACGCTCAACACCTTCGACGCCATCATTTCGCTGACCGGCGGCGGTCCGGGCCGCGCCACCGAGGTGCTCTCGCTCTACACCTTCAATGTGGTGTTCCGGAACTACGACTTAGCGGCCGGCAGCGTGCTGTCGATCCTGATGCTCGTCATCAGCCTTGGCTTGGCGCTCGTCTATGCTTCCTTCCTGCCGAAGGATGAAAAGGCATGAAACTCAGCACCCGTGACCGTCTCGGCGATATCCTGAGCTACGCCTTCATGGCGGTGATGTTCATCTTCTTTTCCTGGCCGCTGATCTGGCTGCTCTCCATGGCGCTGCGTACACGCAAGGAGGTGTTCCTCGGCATCTACAGGCTGATCCCCAAGTTCCCGACGCTCGAGAACTTCACGATGGTGCTGACGTCCAGCCAGTTCCCGGTCTACCTGATCAACGCGCTGAAGCTCTCCTGCCTGTCCGCCGTCGGTTGCCTGATCATCGCCGCGCCCGCCGCCTATGCCTTCTCGCGCTTTGACTTCAAGGGCAAGGGCGCCTGGATGCTCGGCATCCTCGCTTTCCAGATGATCTCGCCGCTGGTCATCATGGTGCCGCTCTACCGCTACATGAGCAGGCTCGGCCTGATCGACAGCCACTTCGGCACCACCATGGTCTACATCGCCCTCGGCGTGCCCATGGTCACCTGGCTGCTCAAGGGCTACATGGACGGCATTCCGAAAAGCCTGGACGAGGCGGCTCTGATCGACGGCTGCAACCGTTTCTCGGTCTTCATCCGCGTCATTCTGCCTCTATCGACGCCGGGCGTGGCCTCGGCCTTCATCATCACGGTGATCGCCGGCTGGTCGCAGTTCCTGGTGCCTTTCCTGTTGATCACCAAGGACTCGCTGGTCCCGATCGGCGTCGGCATCTTTCAGTATGCCGGCACGCAGAACGCCAGCACCATTCAGGTGCTGGCCGCGGCCTGCCTGATCTCGGTCGTGCCGGCCATCATTGCCTTTCTCGCCTTGCAGCGGCTCATCCTGAGCGCCATGATGGCCGGCGCCGTCCAGGGCTAGCCGCACACGCTTCGATCCGTTTCCGGTTTGAATT
>JAUVXG010000047.1 GCA_030603685.1 Pleomorphomonas sp. | reverse complement strand
CTTTATCTCTTTGTTTTCAGGCAAATTCCAGCGCAATCCGCTATGGACACGTGCTGGATTTGCGTCACCCGTCCGGATTGAGGCGGCCTTCGAGGAAGGCCCGCCATTCGCGGGTCGATCCGTTGAAGACGTTACGGTCCACCCTACCCCGAATCCCTGCTACTCGACCGGCTTCCGTGTGTTGCCAGAAGTTCCAGCGCAGGCTCGGATCACGCACCACGGGATGCCCCTTGTAGGAGGCGATCCATACGAAGTAGCCGGGGAAAGCACCGCGCAGACGATCGTTGTAGAAGCTGATCGAGGTGTAGATGATCGGCCGCTTGCCGTAGTAGCGCTCGATGGCGTCAAGCCAGGTCTTGACCTCGGGAATGATCGCTTCCCGTGGTGGGTGGCCGGGACACGTTTTGGAATCGACCCATTCTATGTCGAGCACCGGCGGCAGCGCATAGGGATCGTACGGCACGTTCTGCAGGAACCAGCTCACCTGTTCGATGGCCGGTCGGCAGAAGTACCAGAAGTGATAGGCGCCGCGCGGCAAGCCGGCCATGGCGGCGCCATGCCAGTTCTGCGCGAACTTCGGATCGGACCAGTCGCCGCCCTCTGTCGCCTTCAACCAGGCGAAGGCTGTGTTGTCGGCCACCACCGAACGCCAGTTGATGTCGTCCTGATAGTAGGAGACGTCGATGCCCTTCACGGGGTAGTCGTCCGGCCCCGGCGGTCCGAAATCGAACAGCGCGCAGGCGGAGAGACCGACAGCAAGCGAGCCGAGGGCGAGCGGATTGACCAGACGAGCAGCAAGGCTGGCCCAACGACCGACGCCGATCGGCTTGCTGCTGCGCCGTCGCTTCGTTCGAAATGCCGTCTTTACCCAAGCAAAATCCATGACGCGAGCCCGAGGAACGCCAGAAACCCCACGACATCGGTCACCATCGTCACGAACACCCCCGAAGCGACCGCCGGATCGATGTCGAGCCGTTCGAACGCCAGGGGTATGAGGATGCCGGCCGTTGCCGCAGACAACAGGTTGACGATCATCGCGGCGCCGATCACGCCTCCAAGGAGCGGATCCTGGAACCAGAGCGCGGCGGCCGAACCGACGATCAATGCGAAACTGCCGCCGTTGAGTAAACCAACACTTAATTCTCGGCCGAAAATCCGCCAAACATTGTGTGCATCGAGATCGCGGGTCGCCAGGGCGCGCACCGTCACGGTCATGGTCTGGGTCGCCGCGTTGCCGCCCATCGATGCGACGATCGGCATCAGCACGACAAGCGCCACCATTTTCGAAATCGAACCCGAGAACATGCCGATCACCGAAGAGGCCAGAAAGGCGGTCAGCATGTTGAAGAGCAGCCAGACCCACCGAGTCCGCAGCGTATAGAACACCGAGTCGGAAATCTCTTCGTCACCGACGCCGGCCAACGCGCGGATGTCCTCTTCCGCTTCGGCCTGGATGACGTCCACGACGTCGTCGACGGTGATGACGCCCACCAGTCGTTCCGATTCATCGACCACGGCCGCCGAGACCAGATTGTAGCGCTCGAACATGCGCGCCACGTCCTCCTGGTCGTCGGTGGCGAGCACCCGCTGTCGGTCGTCGTTCATGATGTCCGACATGCGCGTCGGACGCGGGGCCCGAAGAAGCCGGTTGAGCGCTACGGCGCCGAGGAACCGGAATCCCGGATCGATGACGAACACCTCGTAGAACTCGTCCGGCAGGTCCTTCTGATTCCGGAGGTAGTCGATGGTCTGTCCGGCGGTCCAGAACGGGGGGACGGCAATGAAGTCGGTCTGCATCCGACGCCCTGCCGTTTCCTCGGGAAAGTCGAGGCTGCGGCGCAGCGCCATGCGGTCGACCGCCGGCAGCTTGGCGAGGATTTCCTCCTGATCTTCGTCGTCGAGATCTTCGAGAATGTAGACCGCATCGTCCGAGTCGAGATCGCGAACACCTTCCGCCACGGCTTCGGGCGGCAGGTCTTCGATGAGCTGGACACGGACGGTCTCATCGACTTCGGTCAGCGCTGCGAAGTCGAAGTGTTCGCCGAGCAACTGGACGAAAGGTGCGCGTTCGTCAGCCGACAGCGCTTCGATGATGTCGCCGACGTCCGCCTCGTGAAGATCGGCAGCAAGTGCCTCGACGGTTGGAGCATCCGCCGCCTCGATTGCCGCGCTGATGGCATCGAGGAACAATGGATCGAGTTCGCCATCCTCTGTTCTGAGCGGCGGCAAACCGTCAAAGCTCAGCGTTTCAGGCGCGTTGGGCTCGGTTTCGGCCATGGCGCGTCTCCCGTGAATCTCGAGGTGGCGGACAGATTGAATCGACGGCGACGGTCGACACCGTCGCGCGGGAGTTAAGGCCGACAAACCGGATGGTGCAAGGGAGAAATTCCCATGAAGGCTCGACGGCCAGGAACAGAGTCGATCCCAAGTCGCGAACAGCTTCCCCCTCGGCTCGGCTCGCGATCAGTTCGCCGCGGTGCTGTCTTCGGGTCTCACGGGCCACGTCATCTGAAGCATGGAGGTTGCCTGCTCGGCGGGGACGGCGCGGCTGAACAGAAACCCCTGCCCCTGGTGACAACCCAGAAGCTGCAGCGTTTCGGCCTGGGATGCTTCTTCGATTCCTTCGGCTATGGTTTTCATGCCCAATCCTCGCCCGAGGCCGATCATCGCCCGAATGATCATGGCCTGCCGCGCGTCGTCCAGGAACGACGACACGAAGCTGCGGTCGATCTTGAGCTTGTCGAACCTCAACCGAGACAGTTGAGAGAGGCTCGAGTAGCCGGTTCCAAAATCGTCGATGGCAATATGAACGCCCGCTCCGCGGAGTTCCTCAAGCATGGCCGAAACCAGCTGCACGTCCTTCACGAACATCGACTCGGTCAGCTCGACCTCGAGCTGTTGTGGTGAAAGCCCTGTCTCGGCGAGTGTTTCCAGCATGTTCCGCCCGAAGCTTCGGTTGCTGAACTGGGCCGGAGAAACGTTGAAGGACAGGCGGACGGTTCGCGGCCATTTGGCGGCGTCGCGGCAGGCCTGGCGGAAAAGCACGTCCGACAGCTCGCCGATCATGCCGGTTTCTTCCGCCAGGGGTATGAACTCCGACGGCGGAACGAAGGTTCCATCGGGGCGGCGCCAGCGCGCGAGGGCTTCAAACCCGACGATGCGGCCGGACGTCAGATCGATCATCGGCTGATAGTAGGGCCTCACCTCGCCGGACTTGAGCGCCGCGCGCAGTTGCTTGTCCAGCTCCGCGTACCTCGCGGTCGCCTCGTCTATGGCCGGATCGAACCATTTCGGCTCGCCGGAATGCTCTTTCTTTGCCGAGGAGACCGCGGAAAGCGCGCACCGAAGAAGATACTTGATGTTCGCCGCATCGTCCGGGTACTGCGCCATTCCAATATAGGCCGACACCTCGTAGTAGCGTTCGTTGACCAGAATGGGGGCGGATATCTGCTTGATGGCGCGACGGGCCAGCTTTTCCCAGTCCTTGGTCTGGGAGCCTTCCTGTGCCGCATAGAACTGGTCGCCTCCGAGCCTGAACAGGTAGCAGCCGACAAAGATTTCCCGCAGCCGGTCCGCGATGTTCACCAGGATTTCGTCGCTCGTCTCATTTCCGTAGATATCGTTGATATATCTGAAGCCTTGGACGTCGATCACCATGGACATGTGAGGCTTGCCAGCCTTGTCGCTTGCCCTCAGGCGCTCTATCTCCTGCTTGAGGCCGACACGGTTGGGGAGGCGGGTCAACGGATCGTGCGCCGCGATCCATGACACGTCACGCTCGGCCCGGCTGCGATGAGCCACCTCGTCCTGCAGATCTCGCAGCCGGCGATAGCCGAAGACGAAGCCCAACAGGCCCGCGACCAGGAGCGCCATGAGCACCTCGTCGAGCTGCACGAACTCGTGTCTCGTCAGGAAGCCGTCGAGTCTCTCGTAAAAATCAAGCCGTTCGAAGCCGACAAAGAGCAAGACGCCGATGACAGCAAGGACTGTAGCATCTCGAGCTGCTCGTCCTGCCCTCAAGAGTCGCATTTGATTACCTCTTCGCTACGCCTTTGCGAACCGCAACGCGCGCTTTTCCATCGATGAATACAAGAAACCACAACCTCAACAAGCATACTTTGTACGCAGATGCATGTTTAATTAATATTTTACGATCTGGTTCGGTGAAAGTGGCAAGGCCTGCCGTTGATGAACTCCATGACGAATGCCGGAGCCTCGTCTTGTTCACATGAATGGGCGCCTGAGGGGAAGGAGGACGACAGTCTATAGAGCGTTCATCAAGTTGTTGACGTTTATGGACGTCGCATATTTCGATAGAGATAAGCCAGAGTGTGATCTGACGTACAATTGACATTCTGGATGTTAGAATTATCAAGGATAAAATAGAGGAGCCTGAAGAGAAATTACGGGGATGCCCCATAAACGTGCGGTTAATACTTTCATGCAATTCGTTATTGCGAGCGCACGGTTTGGATAGCAAGTCGGTCAGTGGTTTGCACGTCCCCAAGTGACTGTGGCTTTCAATCTCCTCGCGATGAAAAGGCCATAGGATGCAAATCCGCTGGAAGCTCTATTTGACGTTTGCCGCGATGACCGCCTTGTTGGTCGTTGAGGCGAGAGAAACGTTTCTTTCTTCCCTAGAGGCCAAATCAAGCGCGAATGCCATTCTTCAATCCCAGCTTGTGCAGGACCAGGCTCTGGCCATCACGACCGCATTTGCGGTGGACCGTGGGCAGACGAGCGGAGTTGCCGGCGGAAAGCAGCTTTCTCCGGCCGTCGCGGAAAAGCTGAACCAGTCTCGCCTTGAAGCCCGGGAAATGCTCGGTCAGCTTCTGAGCAAGGCGAGCCGGGATCAGGCGGACAGGCTGAACACTCTTGTCTCGGTGGCGGAGGACCTGCGTCGCCAGATCTATGCCGCTGCTTCCTCCGGAGCAAAAGCGCCGGGCGATCTCGGTGCGCGTTGGTTTGCGGCTCAGTCTCGCGCCATCGAGGCGGTCGACGATGTGGCCATGCGCACGGTGGCCGATGGAGCTGGGACGACAAGCCTGGCGCTTGTCCGCGCCATGGAAGCACGCCGTCAGGTATGGGAAGCCAGCGAGTATGTCGGGCGGGAACGGGGCATGCTCAATGGCATCCTCTCGGCCGGTCGGCTGGCTAGTCCGGCCGAACTGGCCACGCTGGCCGAATACCGTGGTCATGTCATGTCGGCATGGAACGCGGCCTACTCTCGCCTCGAAATGATCGGTGAACCTATCCGAAGTCGTGCGGAAGAAGCCAACGAGGCCGTCTTTGGGCAGTTCGAGACGACCCGACAGGCAGTCTATTCCGCCTTGACGAGCGGCACCCCCTCTACCCTGCCCGCGCCCGAATGGTTCTTGCGGGCAACCGACGCGGTGAACATGCTCGCTAGCGTCCAATCCGCATTGGGTGAGCATATTTCTTCGGAGACCGCGGAACGACTGAACGCGGCGAACAGGTCATTCACATGGGCATTGCTGGTTCTTTCCGCTGTTCTGGTCGTTGTGGCCCTCACGGCCGGGGTTATTCATTTCGGGTTGGCAAGGCCGCTGGCCAAGCTCACCGCCATCACGCGTTCGCTTGCCGGCGGCCGTCTTGACGACGAAATCGACGTTCCGAAACGGAAAGACGAGATCGGCCAGCTGTTTCAGGCGACCGCCGAGTTTCGGATCGCGCTTCTGGACGCCAGCCAACTGCGTGCCGAACAAGAGCAAGCCAAGCGGTTGACCGCCGAAAAGAAAACCCGTGACATGCTGCAGCTGGCCGACAAGTTCGAGGCAACCATTGGCGTCGTCGTCGCAGCGCTCGGAACGGCAAGCCAGCAGTTGGAGGTCGCGGCCAACACGCTCGCTGCCGGAGCCGAAGAAACGTCCAGTCAGTCGACAGCCGTCGTCAGGGCCGCGAGCTTCGCGGCTTCCGGAGTGCAATCGGCTGCTGGCGCCGCCGAAGAGCTGGCGGCCTCGGTTCGGGAAATCGGACGACAGGTGGAAGTGTCGACGGAGGCGGCGACCACTGCCGTTGCAATGGCCGACGACACCGCGAAAGGTGTGCTCGGACTTGCCGAATCCGCCGCCCAGATCGGAAATGTGGTGACGCTTATCAGCGATATTGCCGCCCGGACCAACCTGTTGGCTCTCAACGCGACAATCGAAGCGGCCCGCGCAGGTGAGGCGGGCCGTGGATTTGCCGTGGTGGCGCAAGAGGTGAAGCAGCTTGCCGAGCAGACTGCCCGAGCGACATCCGAAATCTCCTCGCAGGCTGCGACTATCCAGTCGGCGACCCGAACGTCAGCCGACGCAATCGGCACGATCGCCGCCCAGGTCCGCGACATCGGTCGTACCTCGACAGGTATTGCCGCTGCAGTGGCCGAACAGGAGGCCGCCACATCCGAGGTGGCGAGAGCCGTGGCCCTTGCCTTCCAGTCCACGCGGGAGGTCGACGCCAACATAGCGGGAGTCGCCATGGCCGCCCGGGAGACCTCGCAAGCCTCCACCGAGGTCAAGGGATCGGCATCGAGCCTGACGGAGCAGATCGACCAGCTGAAGGCGGAAGTATCGGAAGTTCTGGCAGGATTGCGGGCGAGCTGAGCTCCCGGCTCAATATGAAAACAAAAAAGCCGGGCTCGAATGCCCGGCTTTTTTAGATGGTGCGGTCGAGAAGACTCGAACTTCCACGTCTTGCGACACAGCGACCTCAACGCTGCGCGTCTACCAATTCCGCCACGACCGCATCTTGGTAGTTGCCACCCCTTCCGGGCCGGCGCCGGGTATCTAGCAAGAGATTCTCCGGGGCACAAGAGGGAGGCAAGAAGAATTTTGCCGGCACGGGGAAAACCGCGAGATTCCGGGAAAAATAGTCAGATCTTCACGACGTCGTCGAGGCGGCGATAGGAAGCGGGCCGCGCCAGTACCTCGGTAATCGACACCGTCACGCGGTCCCCCTTCAGCACCACCTGCCCCTTGGCGACCGGCAGATTGTTGGCAAGGATGTCCACGTCGTCGTCGGCCGAATGATCCAGCTCGATCACCGCGCCGCGCCCCATGCGCAGCAGCTGGTGGATCGGCATGGTCTGCCCACCGAGCACGACAGAGATCTCGACTTTGATCTTCTCCAAACTGGCCATCAGTCCTATCTTCCGTCTCGCCGCCGGCGGGTGCTTGGACGACCACCGGCGCCACCCGGAACACGAAGCGGCAAACCGACGCGTCGTCGTCCGCTGAGTGTTTGCGGCATAAGGTTACCGAATGGTTAATGAACGATCCGAAATCAGGACGGACGTGCGCTCCGTCCCCGGTTCGCCGCCTGTCGAGTGGCGCATTGAACCTGGTCTGGTCGATTATGAGTTTGCCGTTGCCTTCATGGAGGCGCGCGTCGCAGCGATTGCAGAGGGGCGCGCCAGGGAACTCGTCTGGCTGGTCGAGCACCCCCCTCTCTACACCGCAGGTACGAGCGCCAACCCGAACGACCTTGTCGAGCCGAACCGCTTCCCTGTCCATCAGACCGGACGCGGCGGTCAGTACACCTATCATGGCCCGGGCCAGAGAGTTGCCTACGTGATGCTCGACCTGGAGCGTCGCGGCAA
Organism: Pleomorphomonas sp.; assembly: GCA_030603685.1. Lineage (GTDB taxonomy): Bacteria > Pseudomonadota > Alphaproteobacteria > Rhizobiales > Pleomorphomonadaceae > Pleomorphomonas. The sequence continues at coordinate 17,534 of JAUVXG010000047.1, read as the reverse complement.
GGATATCAGGGCCTTTGTCGCGGCGCTGGAGCGCTGGCTTATCGGGGCGCTGGCCACTTTCAATATCCGTGGGGAGAGGCGCGAGGACCGCGTGGGCGTCTGGGTTCGTCGGCCAGACAAGGCAAGCTCCGCCGAGGACAAGATCGCCGCCATCGGTATCCGCGTTCGCCGTTGGGTCAGTTTCCACGGGATCAGCCTCAACGTCGAACCGGACCTCGATCATTTCAACGGTATCGTGCCCTGCGGCATCCGGGGGCACGGCGTCACCAGCCTCGTCGATCTGGGATTGCCGGTGACGATGGAAGATGCCGACGCTGCCTTGAAGGCAAGCTTCGTCGAGGTGTTCGGCCCCTGTGGCCCATAAGCGAGTTGATCGTCCGGCGTTGACGAAGCGACCCTCTGGCAACATGGACGGAAGCCTTGGCCGGCTGGCGCGAGACCTCGTTTGCGGGAACCAAATCCATTGACGGCAGAGGTTTCCACGGCGGACATCCGTATGTAGAAGGAATATGAGGTTGTGGATCGGCCAACCCTGTCGGGAGTCGGTCGCAACATTGGGGAACGATCTGCTCTCGCCGGGGATGAGCCAGACTTTTCAAGATATTTGGTCTCGATCCCCATTATTTGTCATACTTAAGAAATCGATTCAGCGCCAAAAGTCGAAAACTGGATGGGGCTGGTCATCAATGCCTTTTAGGCTGAACTTGCCTGTATTTTGCCAGAAGAGCCCTCAAAAGCCCAAATCCGGACCGGGATATTATACCTTAGTATAGGTCTCAAATTCATGCGGATCAGCAGAATATTCCATGAAGGAGACTGATTTGTCTCTTTTGCGAGGAAGCTCACTGGGTTAACTTGCCCTTAGCCGGTGTGGAGGCCGGCGTCCGGGGAGTGAAACGGGGTCTTCCGGCTGCTCCCGGAACAAATGTGGAGGAGAGAATGCGCACTCTTAGTTTGCTCGCCGCGACCGCCTTTGCGACGGCTCTTTCCGTTTCATCTGCCTTTGCGCTGACCGTTGGTTTCTCGCAGATCGGTTCGGAATCCGGCTGGCGCGCCGCCGAGACGAGCGTCACCAAGCTCGAAGCCCAGAAGCGCGGCATCGACCTGAAGTTCGCCGATGCGCAGCAGAAGCAGGAAAACCAGATCAAGGCCGTTCGTTCGTTCATCGCCCAGGGCGTTGACGCGATCCTGATCGCCCCGGTGGTCGCCACCGGCTGGGACGCCGTCCTCAAGGAAGCCAAGGAAGCCGAGATTCCGGTGATCCTGCTCGACCGTACGGTCGATGCTCCCGAAGACCTCTATCTCACCGCCGTCACGTCCGACACCGTCTATGAGGGCAAGGTGGCCGGCGAGTGGCTCGTGAAGGAAGTCGGCGACAAGCCGTGCAACATCGTCGAGCTGCAGGGCACGACGGGCTCGTCGCCGGCCATCAACCGCAAGAAGGGCTTTGACGAGGCGATCGCCGGCCACGACAACCTGAAGATCGTACGCAGCCAGACCGGTGACTTCACCCGTACCAAGGGCAAGGAAGTCATGGAGAGCTTCATCAAGGCGGAAGACGGCGGCAAGAACATCTGCGCCCTCTACGCTCACAACGACGACATGGCCGTCGGCGCCATCCAGGCGATCAAGGAAGCCGGCCTGAAGCCGGGCACGGACATCCTCGTCGTTTCGATCGACGCGGTTCCGGATATCTTCCAGGCCTTCGTTGCCGGTGAAGCCAACGCCACCGTCGAACTGACGCCCAACATGGCCGGCCCGGCCTTCGACGCCCTTGACGCCTATCTCAAGGACAAGAAGGAGCCCGCCAAGTGGATCCAGACCGAATCCAAGCTTTATACGCCGGCTGATGACCCGCAGAAGGTCTACGACGAGAAGAAGGGTCTCGGTTACTGATACCATTCTGGAGCGCCGCCCCTTTGCGAACGGGCGGCGCTTCCCTTCATTGCCGGGCCGCTTTTTCCGGCTGCCGGCGGGCTTGTCCCTCGGGGTGAGGCCGCCGCATCGGAGGGCGGCCCGTTTCTTTGATCGGCAATAGTTGGACCTGCTACCATGGCGAACGCTCAGCCGCTGCTATCCGTACGCGGAGTCAGCAAGGCCTTTCTCGGCGTATCCGCGCTCGAAAACGTCGACTTCACGCTCAAGGCCGGTGAAGTGCATGCCCTTCTCGGCGAGAACGGCGCGGGCAAATCGACCCTCATCAAGATCATTACGGGTGCTTACCGTCGCGACGAGGGCGAGGTCCTGCTCGAGGGGACGCCCATCTTTCCGCGCGACGTCGTCGATGCCCAGAAGCTCGGCATCGGCACCGTCTACCAGGAGGTCAATCTCCTGACCAACCTCACCGTGGCCGAGAACCTTTTTCTCGGGCGCCAGCCCAAGCGCTTCGGCCTGACCGACGTTCGAGAAATGAACCGCCGCTCGCGCGCCATTCTCGATACCTACGGCCTCAACATCGACGTCACCGCGCCGCTCGCCAACTTCTCGGTCGCCATCCAGCAGGTCGTCGCCATTGCCCGCGCCGTGGACATTTCCGGCAAGGTGCTGGTGCTGGACGAACCGACAGCCAGTCTCGACGCCCACGAGGTGGAGATGCTGTTCGCCGTGGTGCGGCAGCTCCGTGAGCGCGGCATGGGCATCATCTTCATCAGCCATTTCCTCGATCAGGTCTACGACATCGCCGATACCATCACGGTGTTGCGCAATGGTCGGTTGATCGACACCGTGCCGGTTGCCGGCCTCGATCGTCTGAAGCTGGTTTCCATGATGCTCGGCCGCCAGCTCGAGGCCGACGTCAAGCGCACGATCGACCCCAATACGGCCAAGGCCGAGCCGCTGGTCTCCCTGCGCGGGCTCGGCAAGCGTGGCAACATAGATCCGCTCGACCTCGACATCCGCCAGGGCGAGGTGGTCGGCATCGCCGGTCTTCTCGGCTCCGGTCGAACGGAAACGGCGCAGCTCGTGTTCGGCATCGAGCGCGCCGACAGCGGCACCATCAGCGTTGCCGGCACACCGGTCAACATGTCCTCGCCGCGCAAGGCGATTTCCCACGGTTTCGCCTTCTGCCCCGAGGATCGGAAGACAGACGGAATCGTCGGCGACCTGTCGGTGCGCGAGAACATCATCTTCGCCTTGCAGGCCCAGCGCGGCTGGATGAGGCCTCTTTCCCGTTCGGAACAGGAGGCGCTGGCCGACCGCTACATCGCAGCACTGGACATCCGTACGTCCGACCGCGAGAAGCCGATCAAGTTCCTGTCCGGCGGCAATCAGCAGAAAGTGTTGTTGGCCCGCTGGCTCGCCACCAATCCGCGCTTCCTGATCCTCGATGAACCGACGCGCGGCATCGACGTCGGAGCCCATGCGGAAATCATCCGCCTGATCATCGATCTCTGCGAGCGTGGAATGGCGCTTCTGGTCATTTCGTCCGAGCTTGGCGAACTCGTCGGCTATTCGTCCCGCATCATCGTGTTGAGGGATCGCAAGATGGTCAGCGAACTGACCGGCGACGAGATTTCCACCGAACACATCATGAAGGCCATCGCTTCGCATGGCGCGACCGGGGAGGCAGCGTAATGGCCGTTCCGACCATCGTCCGTGAGCGGACACCCCAGATCATCGTCCTGGCGGTGATCCTGGCGCTCAACGCCATCATCTCGCCAGGCTTCTTCTCGATCGAAATCCAGAACGACCGCCTGTACGGTTCGTTGATCGACGTGCTCAATCGCGGCGCACCGGTCACCCTTCTGGCCATAGGCATGACGCTGGTGATCGCCACCAAGGGCATCGACCTGTCGGTTGGCGCTGTCATGGCCATCGTGGGCGCCGTCGCCGCTTCGCTGATCACCTCCGGCTACTCCCTGCCGGCAACGCTGGCCGGCGCGCTCTTCGTGGGGCTCGCCTGCGGTCTCTGGAACGGCGCACTGGTCGCCCTTCTCGACATTCAGCCGATCATCGCCACCCTGATCCTGATGGTGGCCGGCCGTGGTATCGCCCAGCTCATCACCGAAGGCGTCATCCTGACCTTCAACGACAAGCCCGAGCTGATCTTCGTCGGCTCCGGCTCGTTCCTCAGCCTGCCCATGCCGGTGATCATCTGGATCTTCGTTGCGATTTTGGCGATCCTGGTGGTTCGTCGCTCGGCGCTCGGCCTCCTGATCGAGGCGATCGGCGTCAATCGGCGCGCCTCGACGCTGTCCGGCGTCAACTCTCGCGTCATCCTGCTCGCCGTCTATGCGGTGTCCGGACTTTGCGCGGCAACGGCGGGTGTCATCGCAGCCGCCGACATCAAGGGCGCCGACGCCAATAACGCCGGTCTCTGGCTGGAGATGGACGCCATCCTGGCGGTGGTCATCGGCGGGACGTCGCTTCTCGGTGGCCGCTTCTCGCTGGTGGGCTCGCTGATGGGGGCGATGATCATCCAGTCGCTCAATACGGGCATTCTGCTGGCTGGCTTCCCGCCGGAATTCAACCTCATCATCAAGGCGGCGATCATTCTGATCATTCTGATTGTCCAGTCGCCAGCCAGTCAGGCGGCCATGGCCAACTTCCGGGCCAGCCGGCAAACCGTGGCGATCAAGACCGAAAGCAGGGAGCACGCGGCGCGATGAAGAACTCCAAGTACCTGCCGCTGTTGGCCACCTTTGTGGTCTTCGTGCTGGCCTACGTCATTTGCATCTCGGTGTTTCCGAACATGCTGTCGACGCGTGTTGCAGGCAATCTCCTGACCGACAACGCCTTCCTCGGCATCACGGCGGTCGGCATGACCTTCGTGATCCTGTCCGGCGGCATCGATCTGTCGGTGGGTTCGGTGATCGCCTTTACCGGTGTGTTCCTGTCCGTGATCCTGCGGGACACTTCCATCCACCCGCTGGCGGCCTTTGTGATTGTGCTGGCCCTCACCACCGCCTTCGGGGCGGCGATGGGAGGCGTCATCTTCTTCCTCGACATGCCGCCCTTCATCGTGACGCTGGCCGGCATGTTCCTCGCCCGTGGCATTTCCTACCTGTTGACGACGGAGTCGGTGCCCATCACCCATCCGTTCTATTCCACCCTGCAGGACCTCTACATCAGGATGCCCGGCGGTGGACGGTTGACGCTCATTGCCATGATCATGCTGGCGGTGTTCGCCTTCGGCATCATCCTCGCCCAGCGCACCCGCTTCGGCACCTACGTCTACGCGCTCGGCGGCAACCTTACGTCGGCGCAGCTGATGGGCGTGCCCGTGGCGAAGACGACTGTCGGCATCTATGCCCTGTCGGGTTTCCTGGCCGGCCTCTCCGGCATCGTCTTCTCGCTCTACACCTCGGCCGGCTACTCGCTGGCGGCCGTCGGCGTCGAGCTCGACGCCATCGCTGCCGTGGTAATCGGCGGGACGCTGCTGACTGGTGGCTACGGCTTTGTCGCCGGCACGTTCCTGGGTATCTGCATCCAGGGCCTGATCCAGACCTACATCGTGTTCGACGGCACGCTGTCGAGCTGGTGGACGAAGATCGTCATCGGTCTCCTGTTGTTCGGCTTCATCGCCCTGCAGCGTGGCCTGATGTGGATGTCCGAGCGCAGCGCCCGAAACATGCGGCATGCCTCGGCCGCCCAGGCAAGCAGCGCCTGACGAAACAACCTTGAACAAAGCGAAACCGCCGCCGGAACGATCCGGCGGCGGTTCCATTTCGAGCAGGCAGTTAACGCGGATCGATTATCGATCGAGGTAATGCACTGTCGGCAGATCGCGTAGCCGCTGGGCGGCAGTCTCCGGCGTCAGGTCGCGCTGCGGCGAGCCGAGCATCTCGAAGCCCACCATGAACTTCTTCACCGTCGCCGAGCGCAGAAGCGGCGGGTAGAAATGGGCGTGGAACGTCCACTCCTCGTGCGCTTCTCCATCGGTCGGCTTCTGGTGGAATCCCATCGAATAGGGGAAGGATGTCTCGAACAGATTGTCGTAGCGGATGGCGATGTTGGACAGCGCGTCGGCCAGTGAAGCGCGCTCGCCGGTCGTGAACTCATCGAAGCCGCCGATACGGCGCTTGGGCAGCACCATGGTCTCGAACGGCCAGATCGCCCAATAGGGCACCAGCACGACGAAATGGTCGTTCTGGTGGATGATGCGCTCGCCGAGTTTCAGCTCCTTCTCGACATAGTCGAGGAGCATCGCCCTGCCCTTGTCCTTGAAATAGGCCAACTGGCGGTCGGTCTCCTTGGCGGTCTCGTTGGGCATGTGCCGGCTCGACCAGATCTGACCGTGCGGATGCGGCTGCGAGCAGCCCATCACCTCGCCCCGGTTCTCGAAGATCAACACCGAACCGATGTCCGGCTTCGAGCCGAGGTCGACGAACTGCTCGACCCAGGCATCGACGACATAGGTGATCTCTTCGACGGACATGCGCGCCAGCGTCTGGTCGTGACGTGGCGAGAAGCACAACACCCGGCACAGACCGGACTCGCCCTCGGCAATCATCAGTCCGTCGTCGTTCTGATAATCGGACGGAGCATCCGGCGTCAGCGCCGCGAAATCGTTGGTGAAAACGAAGGTGTGCTTGTAGTCGGGGTTGCGCTCGCCGTTCATGCGCAGATTGCCGGTGCAGAGATTGCACTTCGGATCGTGCGCGATGCCGGCGACGGGCGGCAGTTTCTCCACCTGACCCTGCCACGGACGCTTGGCCCGGTGCGGCGATACCAACACCCATTCCCCCGTAAGCGGGTTGAACCGGCGGTGGGGATGATCGGCGAATGCGTTCATGATTGTTCCGTCCTGGCCGATGGATCGGTCGGCAACCGGCTGGAACGCCTGCGCGTCCCGGGAAAGAGAACGGAGCGGGCCTTCCGGCGACCGCTCCGCCGGTGCACTCAGCCCGCGAGCGGGCCCACTCCCTGCTGCGGCGAACAAGCAAAGATGGTCGACTTGAGGCCGGTCGCCTTCTCGTAGGCCGTTCTCACACTCTCCATGAAAGCCTCGGCCACGCCGGCATCGACGAGGCTCACGGTCGAACCGCCGAAGCCGCCACCGGTCATGCGCGAGCCGAACACGCCCGGCTGCTTCTGGGCAATGTCGACCAGAATGTCGACCTCCTCGCAGGAGATCTCATAGTCGTCGCGCATCGAGACGTGCGACTGGTTCATCAGCTCGCCGCAGCGGGTGAGATCACCGGCGGCGAGCGCATCGGCCGCCTCGATCACCCGCTCGTTCTCGGTAACGATGTGGCGGGCGCGACGGTACGTGACGTCAGAGAGCAACGCCTTGTTGGCTTCGAGGCCCGCCGGCGTCACGTCGCGCAACGCCTTGATCGGACCGAGCACCGGGGAAAGAAGCTGGACTGCCTCCTCGCACGAGGCGCGCCGCTTGTTATATTCGCCGGACGCCAGCTCGTGATGGACCATCGAGTTGGCAACGACGATGCGGGCTCGCGGGTCGATCGGTACCGGTCGCTTCTCAAGGCTGCGACAGTCGACCATCAGCGCGTGGTCGTGCTGGCCATTGCAGGAGATGAACTGGTCCATGATGCCGCAGCGCATGCCGACGAACTCGTTCTCGGCCTTCTGGCAGAGCTTGGCGAGCTCGATCGTGTCGATGGGCAGCCCAGCAACGGTGAGAAGGCTATAGCCGATCGATACTTCGAGTGCCGCCGACGACGACAGGCCGGAACCGACAGGGACCGATGAGGCGACCATGATGTCGGCGCCCTTGAGCGTCTTCCCGGCTCCAGCCAGCGCTACCGCTACGCCAAAGACGTAGTCGGTCCAGTCGCGCTTCGGCTTGGGAGCAGGATCGTCCAGATCGAACTCTCGAGTCTCGCCGGTCTTGGCCGAATAGACACGGAGGATTCTGTCTGCGCGCGGCGCCACGGCGGCACGCGTTTCGTACTCCAGGGCCGCCGGCATAATGAAGCCGTCGTTGTAGTCGGTGTGTTCGCCGATCAGGTTGACGCGCCCTGGAGCTCTGACCAGAAACGGCTCTCTTCCGAAGGTATCCTTGAATCCTGCCTTGAGCTCGTCGACGCTGAACATGTTGGCTTCTCGCCTCCCGAAGATCATGGCCGGCGTTTCCTCCGAAACGGTTGCCGGCATGGATGAATGCGCTGATTCAATTGCGCCGCTTCGGGCTCACGCAGCGAGGCGACACTCCCTTATAGACAGCATAAAACAACCCGGCAAGCATCGGACGGTTGCGCGCCTTTGCGTATGACCCTGCATTTCCGCCCCCGACGGAGCGAACGAAAAAGGCTTGATGCGAGCGCGAACTTACTTATGGCAGACCCTGGGTGCGGCCATGCTCGGCCCGGAAGGCCTTGGGGCTGCATCCCGTGTAGCGGCGGAACACGCGGCTGAAATAGAGCGGGTCCTCGTAGCCCACCTGGGCTGCGATCTGCTTCACCGGGCTGGGCGTGACGAGAAGAAGGTGGCAGGCGAACTGGATCACCTGCTCCTCGCGCCATTTCAAGATCGACCGCCCAAGCGTCTGGGTGAACAGATGGGCCAGGCGCGACGGTGACAGGCAGACCGCCTGGGCAATCTCCGCCACGGAAAGCGGCCTGTGCAGGTTGTCGGTCACGAACTTGCAGGCCATTAGCAGGCGCTGATCGAAGTGTCCGGGCGGCGCCGTTGCCCGATCGTTCTTGGCGCACAGCAGTATCACTCTCTCGAGGAGATTCATGGCGAGTTCCATGGAGAGAAGGTCGGTGTTGGCCGACCAACTCGCCACTTCCCCGAACAGCGCCTCCAACGTCGCGACCAATGACTTGTCGTCGACCCGCTGCACGAAAAACGCGCCTCGCGCTCCGCGCCAGGACAGCCAGCCGCTCCAGAAGGCGCGCGGCTGGAAATAGATCCAGCGATGCCACCATTCCGATGCGCCGGGCGCGCGCCCATAGTCGTGAATGGCCCCCGGCGGAAACAGCACGAGATCACCCGGTTCAACCGTGAAACGGTTCTCGCCGTCAAAAACTTCCCCGCTGCCCTTGATCGTCAGGTTGATGATCCAGCCGCGCATGCCGTCCGGCCGTTCGATGCGGAAATCGAGCGGCCCGCCCCGTTCGATCGGGGTGATTCCGGCGACCAGGCGCGTATCGAAATGGAAGCCGGGAAACAGCGGGGCGACGAAGGGATCAGCCGTCGTCTCGCCTCCCGCCTGCAGGAGCGACAAACGGCGAATGACGCTTTCGACCTGAGCCGGCGCGGAAAGGGGGGCGGCAGTATCGTCCATGTAAAAAGCTGGATTAGCCCTTTGGGATGCAGATAGGGAGCACTATAATCCCCCCAATCAAAATGAGCAATAACAGCGGCTTGAATTCGATCGCCGACAAGGAGGAAGAGGCTGGACGTTTCGCGCGGAGGGCGAAATTCGTCCGCATCAACGTTATCTCCTAAGCGAAACCACGTGGCGCTTTTCGGCGCGCCATCCGGAGCGCAGCTTCCGCTTCCACGTTGCGCGAGAGGATCAAACGCAAGCAAATCGGGCCTGAAACTCGGCTCTTAAGCCGAGACCCAGGTGCGCCGTTGGGTTATCTAGCGCTGTTGGCCGCCACGAGTCGCGGCCGGCAAACGAAACATGCTGAAGGCAGCCATCCATGAAACTCAAGGAACTCCGCGAACAGGTCTGCGAGGCCAATCTGGAACTCGATCGTCGCAAGATCGTCGTTCACACCTGGGGCAACGTCTCGGGCATCGACCGCGAGAAGGGCTATATCGTCATCAAGCCGTCGGGCGTCTCCTACGACAAGCTGACCCCCGACAAGCTCGTGGTGGTCAACCTCGCCGACGGCAAGGTGCTTGAGGGCGACCTCAATCCCTCCACCGACACCAAGACGCACCTCGTGCTTTATCGCGCCTTCCCGACCATCGGCGGCGTCACTCACACGCATTCGCCCTACGCCGTTGCCTGGGCTCAGGCGCGCAAGGAGATCCCTTGCTTCGGCACCACGCACGCCGACTATTGCCACGGCGCCGTGCCGCTGACGGCGCCGCTGACGGCCGAGGAGGTTACCGCCGACTACGAAGGCAATACGGGCGAAGCCATTGTCCGCCGTCTCGGCAATGACGATCCACTTGCCAAGCCCATGGCCCTCGGGGCCGGCCACGGTCCGTTCACCTGGGGCAAGAACGCTCCCGATTCCGTACTCAATGCAGTGTTCCTCGAAGAGATCGCCCGCATCGCCACCACCACCGTGATGCTCGCGCCCAACGCCGCTCCGGTCGAGGAGTACGTTTCCGAGTACCACTACCAGCGCAAGCACGGCCCCGGAGCCTGGTACGGCCAGAAGAAGGGCTGATCGTCTCTCCCGGCTCCTCCGGGGCGTCGGAAAACAAGCCAAGGACAACAATTTTCTAGGAGGCAAGGAAATGTCGCTCAAGGACATCACGCGGAAGCCGAAGATCGGTTTCCTCGGTATCATGCAGGAACTCTACGACAACACGCTGCCGAACATCACCAAGCGGCAGGAGGGGTACGCCCGCGAGGTCTCGGCCCGCCTGACCGGCGTTGCCGACGTGCTGTTCCCCAAGGCGGCCCGTTGCCGTGAAGACATCGAAGAAGTGCTGAAGATCTTCGCCGCCGAAAACGTCGACGGCATCATGATCGTCAACCTGACCTATGGTCCGGGCCTTCGCCTCGTCAACGCCTTCCGCGACGTGTCGCTGCCGTTGTTCCTGGCCAACATTCAGCCGGAGCCGCGCGTCACCAAGGCGTGGAACATGGACGACCTCACCTACAATCAGGGTGTCCATGGCGTTCAGGACACGGCCAACTCGCTGATCCACCTCGGCAAGCAGTTCTCGGTCTGGTCGGGCGACTGGAAGGACGACGAGTTCGTCAAGGCCTTCGACGTGTTCGCTTCGTCGGCGCACGCCGTTGCCGTCATGAAGCAGACCAAGGTCGCCGTCTTCGGTCGCATGCCGGGCATGGGTGACATCCTGACCGATCCGCACACCTTCATGCGCGTCATCGGCCCGCAGGTCGACCATATCGGCATGGGCTCGATCGCCGCCGAGATGGACAAGGTCAACACCCAGGAGATCCAGGCCGTCATCGCCTATTGCAAGGCGAACTTCGACATGGACCCGAAGCTGACCCAGCCGCAGCTCGAGGAAGCCGCCAAGATCCAGGTCGCCATCACCAAGGTGCTCGAGGCCGGCGGCTACGACGCCTTCTCGCTCTACTTCAACGAGATCGGTCTCGACGGTCGCTTCAAGCAGACCCACATGATGGCCGCCTCGAACCTGATGGCCGACGGCTATGGCTATGCGGCTGAAGGCGACACCAACTGCGCCTCGCTGATGGTCGCCGCCCGTGCCTTGCAGGCCGATCCCCAGTTCACCGAAATGTACGCCATGGACTTCGAGCTCGATGCGGCTCTGCAGAGCCACATGGGCGAAGGCAACTGGAAGGTCGCCCGCAAGGACAAGAAGCCGCGCCTCATCGACCGCCCGCTCGGCATCGGCGGCCTCGACAATCCGCCGACCGTCCTGTTCCAGGGCGAACCTGGCCCGGCCACGCTGGTCAGCCTCGTGTCCCTCGGCGCCGACAAGTACCGCCTCGTCGTGTCGCAGGGCGAGATCCTCGACACCGAGGAACTGCCCACCGTCGAGATGCCCTACTTCTTCTTCAAGCCGGCCACCGGCGTGAGGGAGTGCCTCAACGGCTGGCTGAAGAATGGCGGCACGCATCATCAGGTCCTGCATCTCGGCGACACCCGCGCCAAGTGGAAGGCCTATTGCGATCTCGTCGGCATCCAGTACGTCGAGGTCTGATACCCGCTCCTCCCAAGCAAGCGGAACTGGGCCGGCGAAAGCCGGCCCTTTTGTTCGAGGTACTTGGCTCTTCGTTGATCTCCGTCACCGATGCCGGCCATCGACAGAATCCATTTGCGCCGACGCTGGCGAATGGCATTAATCTCCCCTCGAAATCAAAGTCGAAAAGCCAATTACTCGGGGAGAAAAGTCATGCAGTACCGTAAGTTTGGCCGCGTGCCGGTCGAGGTATCCGACATCGGCTTTGGCGCTTGGCAGATCGGCGGCGCCTGGGGCGAAGTGACAGAGGCCGACGGAAGGGCCGCTCTTGAGGCCGCCCTTGAAGCGGGCGTCACCTTCATCGACACGGCCGACGTCTATGGCGACGGTCGGTCCGAGCGCATCATCGCCTCCGTGCTGAAGGAGTGGACGGGCAAGCGACCCTATGTGGCCACCAAGGCCGGCCGCCGCCTCAACCCGCACGTCGCCTCCGGCTATACGCCTGAGAACATCGAGGCCTTCATCGATCGCAGCCTCGCCAATCTCGACGTGGAGACGCTCGATCTCGTGCAGCTCCATTGCCCACCGACCGAGGTCTTCTACACTCCTGACCTGTTTCAGGGACTGGAGGCGATCAAGGCCAAGGGCAAGATTCGCAACTACGGCGTATCGGTCGAGAAGGTCGAGGAAGCGCTGAAGGCGATCGAGTATCCCGGCGTCGTCTCGATCCAGATCATCTACAACATCTTCCGCCAGCGGCCGGATCGCCTGTTCTTCGAGGAAGCCAGGAAGCGCGGCGTTGCCGTCATCGTGCGCGTGCCCCTCGCTTCCGGTCTGCTCTCGGGCAAGATCACGGCCGACACGAAGTTCGCGGCCGACGACCATCGCCTGTTCAACCGGCATGGCGAAGCTTTCGATGTCGGCGAAACCTTCGGTGGCGTGCCCTTCGAGGTCGGGCTGCAGGCTGTCGAGGAGATTCGCCAACTTGTGCCGACTGGCCAGAGCATGGCTGCCTTTGCGTTGCGTTGGATCCTGATGGCCGATGCAGTCAGCGTCGTCATCCCCGGCGCCCGCAACGCCGCCCAGGCCCGCGGCAACGCCGCCGCTTCCGATCTCCCGGCGATACCAGCCGACGTCATGGCGGCGACGCGGGACATCTACGCCCGGCTGGTCGCTCCCCATGTTCACCAACGTTGGTGATTGAGGCCACGCTCTCTACGCGGCGGAAATCCCCGCGATTTCCGCCGGTTGACTTGTGACGGCAACCGAATGAGCCCTCGGTCGCGGATGTCTTGTCTCGTCCAATACATCTGCGAAGCAGGCATCACCGGGGCTTGACCCAGTGCCGCAGAATCTCTAGACAACTTCGCAACGGAGCTGTGGCCGAGAGGCTGAAGGCACTGGTTTGCTAAACCGGCGTACGGGCTTAAACCCGTACCGAGGGTTCGAATCCCTCCGGCTCCGCCATCCCGATTACCCTGTCGTTGACAAGAAGCTGTTTCTCGCGATTCCGCAGGTCGCGATGTGAACCAGGCAGCTAGCCCGGACTCGGTCTGGTGCGGGCCTGCGCCCCAAAACCGCAACCTATCCCCAACTTCCGTCACATCGTCCCAAAGGTTTGCTCGACACTTCCATTTTCCTCCCTGCGATAGTTTCATCGTCAGTGAAAGTCGACCTCAAGGGAAAGACCGGTGCCTGTCAGCGCAGAAAGCCATCAGTCAGCCAAGAACATGTTGCCTGACGAGCAATTGCAGCCGATAGCGCCTGCGATATCCTTCCCGCTACTCCTGTCAGATGCACGCCTTTTCTCCGCATTTACGTTCGCCCGATACAGACACTTGCTCGATTCCATTGCGGACCACGTAATCGCCGTCGGTGTCGTGCGCGCCGGATATCCCATTGGGCTCGCGCTGGGAACGGTGGAGCGCGGAAAGCAACAGGCTGAGCTCCGTTCTATCGCACTTGCACCGGCCTTTCGGCGGAAGGGGCTCGGACGGCAGCTTCTTGACGCTTGGCAGGCGAGAGCAAGGGCTCTAGGAGGCGCGACCCAGCATGCGAGATATAACGAGAGTCTGCCAGGGCGCCTCGCCTTCGAAGCGCTGTTGAGCCGTGCCGGCTGGCCGGCTCCGCAGGAAGAGGGCGTTGTGGTAATAGGGCGTGCCGGAGAAATGGCCGGCCGGGCGAGCACGTGGCGCAGCATCGCCGGGCGTTTGGCACGCCCGGGCGCTTTTTCTTTCGAGCCCCTGGAGCTGCGGGACGGAGACGAAGAGGCGGTCAACCGCTTTCTGGCCGATCCCGCATCCGCCGATATGACGGGACCAATCCATCACGGGCAACACCTGTCGAAAGACCTCAGCCTGCTGATCCGACGGAAGGGCGAGCTTGTCGGCTGGCTGCTCGCCACTGAAGCGTACCCCACCTTTGTCGACACGAAACGGCGTGGCGGTGGATCAACTGCAATCCGTTACATGGAGGCCTATCTCGACCCGGCCCACTGGAGCAGCGGCATCATGATCGCCGCCTACTATCACTGCTACTCGAGGCAGGCAGCGCTTTTTGGGCGGGACTCCATCGCCTTCTACTATTCCAGCAGTGAGACCCGGCCGCGAATGGTCACGCTCATCCGTCGCCGTTTCGCACCGCTCGCCGATCGGATCGAAACCATTTTCCGGACCAGCTGCGACATTGCATCAGAGACCTCTGCAGGTGGGGGCGTAGCCGTTTGTTCGAGGATGTCCATTCGGGGTAACGGGTAGAACTATCTCAGTTAATCATTTAAGTTGACTGATGTATTACCACAGAATATTATTTAATTTATATAATATCGAATATTGAAGATAGATCAAATCAATAGTTTTGATGCAATTCCGTCTCTAAAGCTTCCATGATCGCCACATGCGCCATGGCGTTTTGCGAGGTGGGAGGTAGGCGACCTGTTGATGGTTGCGACAATACACATGAACAAGAGGTGTTACGATGAGCGCTGAGCTTTTGAAAGAGTTTTACCTGAAGGTCCAGGCGAGCAAGACCCTTGAGGCGCAAGCGGTGGATGCCGTGAAAGAGGGGCCCGCCGCCATTGTGGAGCTGGGGCGGCAGGAAGGATACGACTTCACGCAGGAGGAGGTGGCGGAAGCGCTCGCAAGCTATACCAGAACCATGTCAAGCGAGCTTTCCGATGCAGATCTGGACTTGGTCGCCGGCGGAACCGTAAGTAACGTCAAGAGACCCCATGATGTAGTTCGCAGGTGAGTTGGAGGTCGGGGGCGTGACGGGCGCTGGCTATGGTGAGCGGGACTGGGAGACGCGAGCCGGTACGGTTGAGCTGCGCATCGCCAAGCTGCGCAAGGGCAGCTATTTCGCAGGCTTTCTCGAACCTCGCCGCATGACTGAGAAGGAGTCGACGACCGTCACCCAGGAAGCCCACATTCAGTGAATATCGACACGCTCGGTCGATGATCCGGTCAAGGCGATGGACCTGTCCTGCATCTCCAAGAGCCAGGCGTCGAGTTCGTCCTTTGGGCCTCGACGCTTGGCACGAACGGCTTCGTCGGCACCGTGCCGATCCTGATTTCGCCGTGCGCTGTTCCGGCCATGGATTGATACCGTTCCGTCGGGTTCAGACCTTTCGGGCAGAACCTGTGTTGCGGCTGACCGAAGCTTTCGGCTTGCTGCCCTTTTGCAATTCGGATGTATTGGCAACAATGCCTTTCACCGATGAGGTCGATTGTTGACAGCGCCCGCACTTGAGATCGTGTCGCTCAGCCGCCGTTTCGGCGAGACGGCTGCCGTGCGGAACGTCAGTCTTTCGATCGAGCGGGGAGCGCTGGTGTGTCTTGCCGGGCATTCCGGCTGTGGCAAGTCGTCGCTTCTGCGCCTCGTTGCCGGCGTCGATGTGCCCGACGCCGGCATCATCCGAATCGATGGTGAGGAGGTGGCGGGACCCAGGCAGTTCGTCGAGCCGGAACGTCGGCGCGTCGGTTTCGTGTTCCAGGACTATGCGCTGTTTCCTCACCTGACCGTTCGGGAGAACGTCCGGTTCGGCCTGAGGGGCATGACGAAAGGTGAGAGCCGCCGCCGGGTGAAAGACATGCTCGACCGAGTGGGGCTCGGTGGCCATGCCGATCGCTACCCGCATGAGCTCTCCGGCGGCGAGCAGCAACGGGTGGCCTTGGCGCGAGCCCTGGCACCCTCCCCTCGCCTGATCCTGATGGACGAGCCGTTCTCAAACCTCGATCGCGCGCTTCGGGAAGGCGTCCGCCGCGACACGTTGGCGCTGATCCGTGGACTTGGTATCACCGCGATCATCGTCAGCCACGACCCGGAAGAGGCTCTGTCCCTGGGCGACCGGGTCGTGTTGATGCGGTCTGGCGAGATTATTCAAACCGGAACCGCCTACGATCTCTATGATCGTCCGAACGGCACCTATGCCGCCAGCTTCTTTGCCGCCTGCAACAACCTGCCAGGTCTCGTCCGCAATGGGGCGGTCGAAACGGCGATCGGCGTCCTCCCCCTGCGCGACCGCCTCCCCGATGGCGACCGCGTCGCCGTCTTGGTGCGTCCGTCGGCTATCGAAGCCGTTCCAGCCTCCGAGGGCGAGCATCAGGCGTGCGAGGTGATGGCGCGACAGATGCGAGGTGAGACGGAGGCTCTTTGGATCTCCGTGCCGGGCCTCGATTCGCCGCTGGAGATCCGCTCCACGCGCCGATTGCCGGCCGACGTGCGCCACGTCGCCATTCAGATGGCGCCAGAACAGGCCATGATATTCAGGGCGTGAAGCGCCCCGCTGTAGTCCCGGATCGAACAGGAACGATGCGCCCGGCGGACCCGAGACGGTTTCCCCGATTGGCAGTTTGCCATGCGCTCGTCGCGCGTACCAACAAGAGCCGTTTCTTATAATAAGAATAATTCTAATAATGCGAAGTCGTTTTCTCTGACGATCCATACCGAACGAGCTGTCAGTTGAAATCCCGGCATAGGTCGGGAGGTTCCGTTGGCGCGGAAAACCGAGGAAAAGCTCACTTCATCTGGCGAGTTGCTCCGCTTGAGAGCGACAGTTGTTGAGTGACTTGGAACGAGCGGCCTCGATTAAAAAGTTGACTAGTATATTCAAGTATGGTTGCCTCCCCGTCGTCTGATACTGGGAGAAACGAAATGCGACAGATGCTCCTCGGCCTGACGGCGCTCGCTACCTTCGCCGCAGCCGGTCAAGCCGCTGCCGACGTCAACATTTACACGACGCGCGAACCGGGGTTGATCCAGCCGCTCATTGACAGCTTCAGCAAGACGACGGGTGTCACCGTCAACACCGTCTTTCTGAAAGACGGCCTTGCCGAACGCGTCGCGACCGAAGGCGAAAGCTCGCCGGCAGACATCCTGATGGCCGTCGATGCCGGCAATCTGGTCGACTTGGTCGAAAAGGGTGTGACCCAGCCGATCGATTCCCAGGTCCTCAAGGACGCGGTGCCGGCTCAGCTCCGCGATGAGAACGATCATTGGTTCGGCCTCTCCTATCGCGCTCGCGTGATATATGCGGCCAAGGATCTCGACATCTCGACCTTCAACTACGAGGGTCTGTCCGATCCCAAGTGGAAGGGCAAGTTGTGCATCCGCTCCGGCCAGCACCCTTACAACACCGCTCTGTTCGCCAGCCATATCGTCCATCACGGCGCCGAGGCCACCGAAACCTGGCTTGCCGGTCTCAAGGCCAATCTCGCCCGCAAGGCGGCCGGCGGCGACCGCGACGGCGCCCGTGATATCCTCGGCGGCATCTGCGACATCGCCGTTGCCAACTCCTACTACGTCGGCCTGATGCGGTCGGG
>JAUVXG010000059.1 GCA_030603685.1 Pleomorphomonas sp. | reverse complement strand
GGACGGGAGCGGCGATGGTGGTGGTCGCGTTGTCCGTCATCGCGCTGACCTCGACGCTCAGCCTGTTTCGCTTCGAGGAGACCTATAGGGCGCTGGTCGACCAGCGCATGAAGCTGACCGCCGGCGAAGTGGCGCGCGTCCTGTCGGTCGGGTTGGACCTCGGCCTTCCGGTGGACTCGCAGGAGAATATTCCCGGCCTGCTCCGTCAGCGTCTGGCGGCCCATCCAGACCTTGCCTCCATCAGGGTGCGGGATTGTGGCGGGCGGGTCCTGTTTCAGGCCGGTGACGCAACGAACACGGGTCTGGTGGCGAGTTCGCCCTGGCCGCGGCGACATGACGAGCAGTTCGACATCAGCATGCGGGTGACTGATGCCACGGGCGGTTGCGCCGCCGAGCTGGTGGTGTCTCGGGCGGCGGCTCCCTTTCGGCAGGCGATGGCGTCGCTGACCCGGCGCTACCTGACGCTTGGGGCATGGGTCGCCGGTCTGACGAGCCTGGCGATGATCGTCGCGGCGCTGGTCTTCTCACGCCCTCCGCCCTCCCTGCGGGCTCTCGATGCCGACCTCGAAGTCCTTGGGCGCGACGCGTCGGAGGAGCCCGTCGGGGGCGCAAACGTCGTTCCCGGCAACGCGTGGGAAGCCGACCTGATCGAAGCCTACCGCGCGGCCCGTCCCGCGCTTGTCGCCGCTCGGCGGGCGGGGAGCGACTGAATGCCGAGACGCCTGTTCGATCCCATGTTCCAGGGGCTGGCCATTGCCACGCTCGCCCTCGCCGCCGCGCTGGCCTGTGTTTCCTGGTTGACGATGGCCAGCAGCACCCAGCTTCTGCTTCCCGAGCTGGCAAGAACGGCGCTGGCCGAGGCAGACCAGGGGCGGGCAAAGATCGACGCCGCGATCGAGCTCGGCGTTCCCATCGATCGTCTGGTCGGTGTCGACTGGCTGTTCGACACGCTGAAGGAGAGAGATCCGGACATCGCCTTCCTCGCGGTGACCGACGGTGAGAGGGTATTGTTCAGCGAGGGCACCACCGGCGACGCGCTGGAACGTCTCCTCTCCAGCCCAACCGAGCCGGCGGCCGACGGACTGTCGTCCTCGCAATCGCTGAAGGGCGGGCATCTCGTGACCGAGCTGCCGTTGCGCCGCGGGTCCATCTACCTCGGCCACCATAGCGACGCGCTGTTCAAGCCGCTCTTCGACAATCTGGTGGACGCTGGCGTGATCGTCCTGGTGTCCTGTCTTCTGGCCTTCGAGGTGATGCTTCTGGTGGTGGTTCTCAACGTGGTCGAGCCGGCACGGGCTGTTGCCCGCGCGTTGCGGCTGGTGGCCAGCGGAGAGGCTGCGACCCTCGCCATTCCCCGCGCGAGCGGATGGATACGATCCCTGGCGAGCCGCCTTTCAGGTCTTCTGGGGGCGCCCTCGACCGGCGCCGACGCATCGCCACGCACGGCCCCCCTGGTATCGATCCGACTGCTCGCCTTCCTGTTCGTCTTCGCCGAGGAACTTGGCCGATCGTTCATGCCGATCTATGCCGGCGAGATCGCGGCATCCTCATCGGGGCTCGACGCCAACTTCGCGACCGGCGTCGTCGTCGGTCTTCATATGAGCGTCGTCGCGCTGGCAATGCCCTTCGCCACCTTGTTCTACACCCGCCTCGGCAAGGCCCGCCTCTACGCGGCCGGCGCGGTGATCGCGACGATCGGTCTGGGTGGCACGGGGCTCGCCGGCAGCTACTGGGAACTGCTCGCCTGGCGCGCTGTTTCGGCGATCGGATATGGCACGACCTATATCGCTTGCCAGGGCTTCGTGATCGAGAAGACCAACTCGACCAACCGGGCCAGCGGTTCGGCGATGATGGTCGGCGGCATCACGCTGGCCGACATCTGCGGGCCGGCCTTTGGCGGGGTACTGGCCGAGCGCTTCGGTCAGAACGAAACCTTCGTCTTTGCCGCGCTGGTCGCCGCCCTGTCGGCGGTCGTCGCGGCCTGGTTGATGGCTGGGTCTCGGCGGTCGCCCGACGAACGGCCGCGCAGCGTCACGCTCGGCGACTTCGCCGTCGCTCTCGCCAACCGACGCCTCGCAGTGCAGATGATCTTCGCTGCCATCCCGGCCAAGCTGCTGCTCACCGGCTTTCTCTACTATCTCCTGCCGGTGACGCTGATCGGCGACGGCTGGCGCGAGGCGGATGTCGGCCGCATACTGATGGTCTATGGCGTGGTGGTGCTGCTCGGCGGGCCGTGGCTCGGCCGCCTCACCGATCGCCGGCAAAACCACGCGGCGGTGGTGACCCTGGGACTCATTTTGTCGGCATTGCCGCTTCTTGTGGCGCCGGTTGTGCCGCAGGCGCTCGCCCTTCCCGCCGCCATCCTGATGGTGGCTGCTCTCGGCTCGGGGCAGGCCATGTCGATCAGCGCCCAGACCTCCATGGTGGTGGACATGGCATCGGAAGCCGACGTTCGGCAGGGGCACGCCCCGGAACTGACTGTCATGCGCTTTGTCGAACGTTTCGGTGGCGGACTCGGCCCGATGATCGCCGCGCCACTCAGCGCTCATTTCGGTAGCGTCGGCGCGGTCGCCATCTTCGGCCTGTATGCCTGCCTGAGCGCGCTGGCCTATGCGGGCCTCACGGCGCGCTGGCGCTCCCGACCGAAGGAGATGGCGCCATGAGGCGGCGCGACCTGCTCGCCGGTCTGTGCGCTGGCGCCACCGGCCTGTTGCTCCTCCGGCCGGCCCAGGCGGCCGACTCGGTCATGGATCGGCGTCGCTTCAGGATCGCGATGGTGCTCTGGAGGGGCGAGACCGATACCGAGGCAGGTTTCCGCAGGGAACTGTCGGCCCTCGGGATCGAGGCCGACATTGATGTGCACGACATGGCCCGCAATCTCGACCAACTTCCGGCCGTCATCGCTGAACTTCGCCGTTCGAAACCGGACCTTGTCTATGCCTGGGGCACGGGCGTGACCCTTGGCCTCATCGGCCGCTGGGACGCGGTCGATCCGGCCGTCCACCTCACGGACGTGCCCGTCCTGTTCACCATGGTGTCGTCGCCGCGCGGGGCGGGTATCGAGCCCCCCGAAGACCAGCCGCCCCGGCCCAATGTCACCGGCGTATCGCACATCGCCCCGCTGCCGGCCCAGATCAACGCCATCAAGGCCTTCCTGCCGATGCAACGACTCGGCGTCGTCTATAACCCGGCCGAGACCAACTCGCTCGCCAATCTCTCCGAACTCAGGGCGCTGGCACCGACCGCCGGCTTCCAGCTTCTCGAAGCCCCCGTGCCGGCCGACGCCGACGGTCAGCCGGACGCGGCGACCATTCCCGGGCTCGTTGCCGATCTCGGGCATCGCGGCGCCGACATTCTCTACATCGGGCCAGACAACTTCGTCGGCGCCAACCGCGATGCGTTGACTGGGGCCGGCATCAAGGCGGGTATTCCTGCCTTTACCGCCACCGAGCTCGAAATTCGCGAAAGTCAGGCGATGATCGGCCTTGTCAGCCGCTACGCGACGGTCGGCCAGTTCGCCGCCGACAAGGCCAGGCAGGTTCTGGTGGACGGCAAGCCGCCGTCTTCGGTTCCCATCGAGACGTTGCAGCGGTTTTCCTATCTCGTCCGACTGCCGGTGGCCTTGCAACTTGGCCGCTATCCGTCGCTGCAGCTCATCGATTACGCGGAGATGATCCGATGACCGAGACAGTCCTGTCAGGCCATCTCCACCGCTGCGATGGCCGGCCCTCGGCGGCTGTTCCCTATGTCGGGCGCTGGATCGAACCCCAGGAGGTCGGTGGCGTCATCGCCCTCCATCACGCCGTGCGGGAGGCGGTGGCGCCGGATCTGCTCTGCCGAGAGACCGACGCTTTCTTTCACGAGCACTGCAATGCCTGCGGCCGAATCCTGGGATTGTTCGCGAACGAAGAGCTTATTGGCTACGGCGTTCTTGGCCTGCCTGCGCCAGACCAGGAAAGCTTTGCCGATCAGTTCGGTCTGACGTCGGAGCAAAGGACCGTAGTCGCCACCGTCGACGGAGCCGGCATCCTGCCTCGCTGGCGCGGCAACGGATTGCAGCGCCGGTTGGTGGCTGTTCGAGTAGAGGCCGCCCGAGCGGCCGGCCGACGGATCGCCGTTTCGACGGTGGCCCCGGGCAACCTGCCGAGCCTCCGAAACCTTCTGGCCGAAGGACTGACCATCCGGGCCTTGCGCACTGCCTTCGGAGGGATTCGCTTTCTCATGCGCCGTGATCTCGACCGGTCGCCGAAGCCGGTCACGCAGGGACGCTGGATTGCCCTGGCGGACACGTCCGAGGCCTCCGATGCGTTGATGGCGGGCTACCAAGGGTGGAACCTGTCGGACGCGACGGACGGGCCGCGAATCTGGTACGCCTGCGAGAGGGACGCGCCGAAAACCTGACATCTGGCTGTCGGTGCAGGTGGGGCGAGGGGAAGCCATGGCCGGGGGAGCGATCATAGCGGTGGCGACGCTGAAAGGCGGCAGCGGCAAGAGCACGCTGGCCAGTTGCCTTGCGGTTCACTGGCGCCTGACTGGCGGCCAGCCGGCGTTGATCGATGCCGATCCCCAACGCTCGCTGGTCCGACTGGCTCGGCGCGAACAGGCGCTTGCCGGCGTGCCCGTGATCGAAAACTCTCGCGGCACCGTCGTGGCGACGGCGCGGGAAGAAGCTTTCAGGCACAGCCCGGTGATCGTCGATACCGCCGGTTTCCGCACGGCGGCCACGCTGGCCGCCATGACGGTTGCCGATCTGGTGGTCGTGCCGGTGAAGCCGTCGCCGCTGGATGTCGACGTCATGCTGGACACGGCCGACGCGCTGTTTTCCGGTCAGGAGGGGCGGCGCCTGAAATTCCGCTGCGTTCTGACGCAGACCACCCGTGACAGCGTCATCGCGCGCCATATAAGGTCGGAACTGGCCGGGGCCGGCTTTCCGCTGTTCGAGTCCGAACTCGTCAACCGGATCGCCTATGGCGAAGCGGCTCTGTTCGGCGCTACGCCATCGATGACCGAGCCGCGAGGCGCCGCGGCGCGGGAGATTGCCGCATTGGCCGAAGAAGTCGAACGGGCGTTGAGCGAGGCGAGGGTGTTCCATGAGTCGTAAGCTTCCCAAGGCGACGGCCGAGACCCTTGACGACATCCGTCGTCGGCCGCGGCCCACCCGCGCCGCGCCCGTCGCGCCACCGTCCCCTCGGGAGGACCAGGCTCCGCCGGAATCGTTGCTTCCCCCGCCACCAGACACGGCCAAGACCAAACCGTCCACGACGGTCGTCACCGTCGGCGAATCCAACGAGTTGCGGCGTGCGAGGGCAGGCGAGATCGTGGAACGCCATGCGGCCTATGCCGCCGTCGGCGGCCTGCTGCCATTGCCCTTCGTCGATACCCTGGGGGTCATGGCAGTGGTCGCGCTGATGATCGAGGCCCTCGCCAAGATTTATGGTCAGGACATCGGCAAGGACCGGGTGAAAACCCTAGTTGCCAGTCTTGCCGGTGGCTTCGGCCAGGCCGGCGCAGGCGTGGTGACCACCGCCGCGTTCGCCAAGCTGGTGCCTGGAGCCAACATCCTGGGAATAATGACGTCCTCGGTCGCCGCCGCGGCCATGACGCGAACCATCGGGCGTGCGTTCGTGCTGCATTTCGAGACCGGCGGCACGGCGCTCACCTTCGACGCCTCGGCCATCCGGGCCTATTTCGCCAGCCAGCCGACCTCGCGCCAGTAACGGGCCGCGCCCTCGTGAAAGGGCAGGAAATTGCCCTTTTCGAACATCGCGCGGGGATCGACGCCGGCAAGCGCCGGATGACGCGACCGGAACAGATCGATGTTCTCCATGACGCTGCGCGTCAGCCAGTAGACGAGATCCGGGTCAACGCGGCTGTCGGCGACGAGGGTGGCCTTGAACCCATAGGAAGGGATCGGCTCGTTCTGGTTGGGGTAGGTCCCGGCCGGGATTTCACCGTTGAAGAAATCAGGATGTTCTGCCACCAGGCGGTCGGTGGCGGGCGAGCGCATGCCAATGATTTTGGCGTTGCAAATGGAGATGGACGTGGCGATCGCCGACGCTGGATGCCCGATCCAAAGTCCGAACGCGTCGATGTCTCCGTCGCACAGGCCGCGCTGGTTGAGATCCTGCGCCGCGTCGTAGACGGTGGCAAGCTCGGAGAGCCGGACCCCTTCGGCCGACAGCAGCTGCTCCCAGAGCCGGCGTGACGAGGAACCTTCCGGGCCGAGATTGATCCGCTTTCCCCTGAGGTCGCCGATTCCGTCGATCTTCTGGCCTGATGCCGTGACCATAAGGCCGAGTTCGTCGTGCAGGGACATGACCGAACGGGCGGTCGGCAGGTCGAGGCGCTTCTCGGCAATGTCGTTGCTGGTGTTCGACTGCACGATGATGAACTGGGCGCGCCCCTCGGCCATCAGGCTGACGTTGCTCAGATCGCCTTGCGACCGCAACGACACGCACCGGATGTGGTGCTTGGAGAAGGATGCTTCGACAGCGGCGCAAATGGCGCTGGCGATGCGGTAGTAGGTGCCCTTGGTGCTGCCGCCGTAAATGGCGATGAAGCGCTCGGTCTGCGGCAACGCCGAGGCGAAGCCGGGGTCGTCCGGGGTCGTCCGACTGGTGGGGATGGCGTCGGGGCTGAAGGTCGCCTGGTCGTCGGCGACTGCGACGGCTGGACCGGCCAGGACGCAGACGGCGGCGATCACCGCGATGATATGTGTGGGCTTCAACGGTTTCTTCCTCGGCAGGCGCGATAGCTTAACCGACTGAGAGCCATAGTGGTAGGCTCCGAAAGCTCGACGAGAGGGAAGAATGATCTTGACCGGTTCCGAGGCTGCCATCGCGGATGTTGCCGTCAACGATGCGTTCCGTGCCCATCTCGCTTTCCCTGCTCCATTGTCCGGGCGCATGGATGAGACCTTCGCAGCCATCCGTGCCGAGCCGGACTACCGGCCGACGCCGCTTCTCGCCTTGCCGGCCCTTGCCGACCGGCTAGGCCTTGGAACCGTCCTTTGCAAGGACGAGTCGCGCCGCTTCGGAGCCGGAGGCGTCAAGGCTCTCGGCGCGCCGCATGGTCTCAGGGTTCTCCTGCGCCAACGGGGAGGTGACGGCCCTTTCGTGGCGGTCGCGGCCACCGACGGCAATCACGGATTGGCGCTCGCCTGGGCGGCCCGGCGGCAGGGCGGCCTCGCACGCATCTACGTCGGGCGCGACGTCGACGAGGTCCGGCTCGGACGGATCAGGGCCGAGGGAGCTCAGGTGATCGTGGTGGACGGCACCTATGACGAGGCGGTCCTGGCCGCCGAGGCCGAGGCCCGCCGCGATGGCGCATTGCTCGTCACCGATACAGACTACGACGGCGACAGCGCCGTCTGCGCGGCGATCATGGCCGGTTACGGTCTGCTTGCCGAAGAGGCTTGGCAGCAGGGCCTCTCCGAGGCGCCGCCAAGTCATGTCTTCGTGCAATGCGGCGTCGGCGGTGTGGCCGGTGGCGTGGCTGCGTCGCTATGGCGCCGCATGTCTCCAGTGGTACCCCGGATGATCACGGTGGAGCCCGCTTCCTCCGCCTGCGTTCTCGCCAGCCTCCGGGACGGCGCACCCACGCCAGTCGTTGGCGATCTCAGAACCCGCATGGCGGGCCTTGCCTGCGGCCGCATGTCGGCTCCGGCGTGGCGGATCCTGTCGCATACGGCCTTCGCCGGGTTGGCGCTTGACGAGAGTGTCGCCGAAACGGTCCAGGCGGCCTTGGTTGCCGGTGCATGGGGCGACGCGCCGCTTTCCACCTGGGACACAGGCGTCGCCGGTCTGGCCGGGCTCGTCGCCGCGGCGTCGGACGACGCATGCCGGCGATTGCTCGGGCTCGATCGGTCGAGCCGGATACTGGCGATCAATACCGAGGGGCCGCCCCCGGAACTCAGCCTGTCGAGGCGCGGCTGAGGTGACCTTCATCCATCTGGATGACGCGGTCCGCCACGTGGAAGTAGCGGTCGTCGTGGGTGACGCAAAGGACGATGCGGTCGGGTCGCTTCAGGCCCGGCAGGATTTCTTCGTAAAATTTCCGCCGAAACGACGGGTCCTGATCGGCCGCCCATTCGTCGAGCATCAGCACGGGCTTGTCTTCCAGCTCGGCGACAAGCAGTGCCAGACGTTTGCGTTGTCCGCTGGAGAGGTCGATGGTCGAGAAGGACCGGTCGCGCACCGCCACCTTGTCGGCTATTTCCAGCCAGTCTAGCAACGACGCGAGCCGTTCGGCGGCGGGCTCCTCGACGCCATAGAGACGACGGAACAGATGGTAGTCGGACAGGACCGCCGAGATGCCGTCGCGGTAGGCTTGCCGCTGGTCGGGCTGGAGGGGCTCGCCGTTGACAAGCAGGGCGCCGCGATCAGGCACCAGCAAGCCGGCCAGAAGGCGCAACAACGTGGTCTTGCCGGCACCGTTGCCGCCGGTGATGAAGGTGATCTCTCCAGCCCGTATGTCGAGATCGACCGGCCCGAGGGCAAAGCCGGGCGCGCCGTCGGTCGTCCGGTAGGTAAATGTGGCGCCTGAGAGCGCGATCTTCCTCGTAGGCTCGTCGAGAGGCCGGACTTCCTCGGCGGCGCCGGCCGAGGCCGCGCTCGACAGGGCCTCCTCGACCGCCAGGATACGCCCGAGCGAGGCGTCGGTCTCGGCAACGGCCGGGATGGCCTGGGCGATGGTGGAGATCGGCCCGATCATGAACAGGGCGACCGTCGTCACCTGCAATACCACGTCGGAAAAGCCGTCGTCGAACATAGGCACGGCAAAGGTCATCAGCCCGACGAGGGCGTAGAACAATGACTGGATGATCACGAAGTCGATGGCCCAGCGGTGCTTGGTGGCGCTGCGGGCCGCTCGGACCCGATCGGAATGGGCGACGATCTCGGCGGCAAGCGCATCCGACAGACGCTGGTTGATCCGCACTTCCTTGTAGCCGTCGACGAAATGCTCGAATGCCTGAAACAGGCGTTGCTCCTCGGCGATCGTCTCGCCCATCGCCATGGCCATGGTGCCGCTGCGCCGGACATGGACGAGCACCGCGAGCGAGCCGAACACGGCGGCGGCCAGAAAGGCGGGCGGAGACAGATAGGCGAGGAAGGCGGCCACCATCACCAGCGTCACCACCTGCTGGGCGGCCAGCGTCAGGATGGGCACGGTGCGTGACAGGGTCTGCGTTTCCTGCGCCATGGCAGTGAAGAGCACCGCCCGGCCCGTGGAGGCGACCGTCATGTAGTCGGCATACTGGATGCGGTCGAAAAGCCGGGCGCGCAGCCGGCGACTGATCCTCTCAGCCTCCCTGGCCGAGGCCGACATGACGGCATTCTGCGACACCGCGTTCAGCAGTACGGCCACCACCAGCATGGCGAGCATGCGAAGGCCGGGATCGCTGTGGTCGGCCATGACGGCGCTGAAGCTGACGAGCCCCAGGACGCCCACGGTCGAAGCCGCGCCGATTGCCGTCTGGGACGCGAGGGCCCGCGGATTGATCCGGGTCTCGCTGCGAAGGAGGGCAAAGAGCCGCATGTCAGGCCGCCTCCGGGGCGTTGACTTCGGTCAGGCGCCCTTCCTCGAGGTGCAGGCGCCGATCGGCGGCGTCGAAATAGGCGTCGTCATGGGTCACGGCGATGATCGTCTTGCCGCGTGCCCGGAGCTCCGGCAGGATCTCGCGGTAGAACTTGCGCCGGAAGTGAGGCGATTGATCGGCCGCCCACTCGTCCAGCACCAGAAGCGGTCGGTCGTCCAGAAGGGCGGCGATGAGGGCAAGACGCTTCCGCTGGCCGGTCGACAGGGCGATGCGCTCGAACCGGTCGCCGACGATGCGGGTGATCTGGTCCATTTCCATCAGGGCGAGGAGGCGAGCGCCTTCCCGCACATCGAAGGGCGCCGCGCCATAGAGACGTGGAAAGACGTGACAGTCGGCGAACACCGGAGCCACCAGCGCGCGCAGCCGCTCGGCGCCGACGCCGAGACCGTCGATGGTCGTGACGCCACCCTGGGGATGATAAAGGCCGGTGATGAGACGGATCAGCGTCGACTTGCCCGAGCCGTTGCCTCCGGTCACGAAGACGATCTCGCCGCGCCGGACGGTCAGGTCGACCGGTCCGAGGCAGAAGGGAGCCTCGCCCTCGGGGGCAGGATAGGCATAGGAGACGGTCCTGAGACCGATGGTCTGGAAATCGGTCGTATCGTCGACCGTCGTCGCGGGTGCGTCGGCCATGGCGGCCAGCGTTTCCTGAAGCATCAGGATGCGAATGGCCGCCTGTTCCGATGCGCCGAGCAACGGCACGGTCTGTATCAGCGCGCCGATGGCGCTGGTCATGAACAGAACCGACGTGGTGACCTGAACCACCTGACCGCGAAAGTCGGGCGAGTATATGGGAATGACGAAGACCACCACCGCCAGCAAGAAGTAGACCGCCACCAGTCCGAGAACGAACTGCTGCATGGCGCGGATCTGTACATCGGCACGGAGGTCGGTGGCGTCGGCCGACACCGCCTCAAAAGCTTCGGCCAGGTCGTGGCGACGCGCACTCGACAGGCGGACCTCCTGAAATCCGTCAAGCAGGTCGCCGAGGCTTTCCATGAGCCGCTTGTCGGCATCCATCATCCTGACGAAGCCGGCAGCCAACCGCTGCCCGGCCCGGTGGTAGACGAAGCCGCCGATGGCCGTTGCGATTCCGACCAGAAGGAAGGCGGAGAAGGATATCCAGGCAATATATCCCAGCACCGTCACGACCATGACTGCTGAGCGCAGGCTCAACGCCAGGAACTGCGAGTTCTGCGAGATCGTCTGCGTCGCCTGGGTTATGCCCTCCCTGAGGTCCGATCGGCCGATCGCTTCGACCTTCTCGAAATCGGCCTGTGCGAGACCGGCCAGCAGGCGCGAACGCAACTGGTGGATGGCGTCCTCGAGGGCCGAGCAGACCCGCGAGGTGACGAAGACTTCGCTGCTGGCGTAGACGGCGATTCCGGCCGCGAACAGCGCGGCCAGCAGCCAGTCGACGCGTGCCTGACCCGAATCCGAGAGTTCGCGGGCGGCGACGTTGACGATCATCAGCACCAGAACGCCGGAAACGCCCGACAGCAGGGCCGCGCCGACGATGCGCGCGCGCGGAAACGAGGGCTGCGAGGCCAGGAGCCGAATGAGGTGGTTCATGAACGCCGGTGTATCCGCGACAAAAGCCCGCTGGCACTATAGCGACACGGCGCGTCATGTCCACGCCCGACAACGGGTCATTCCGCCCTAAGCAATTGCTCCTTAAGGGTCTGGGTGTATAGTCGCCGGCGAAAACAAGCCCATGGCCGGCACGATCGGCCGGAGGGTCCGATGCAGGCCTTTGCTGATCACGAGTCCGGTGTCCGCTATTACTGCCGGAAATTTCCGGACGTCTTCGTGAGCGCGGAAGGGTGTCGCCTCTCCGGGAGGAGCGGCAAGCACTATATCGACTTCTTCTCGGGAGCCGGCACGCTCAACTACGGTCATAACGATGCCGGCATGAAGGCGCGGCTGGTCGCCTATATCGAGCGGAACGGCATCACCCATTCCCTCGACTTTGCCACGGAGGCGAAGGAGGCCTTCATTCTCGGCTTTCAGGACACCATCCTGAAGCCGCGTGGCCTTGCCTATCGCATGCTGTTTCCGGCGCCCACCGGAACCAACGCGGTCGAGGTGGCGCTGAAAATCGCACGCAAGGCAACGGGGCGCTCGAAGATCGTCAGCTTCGTTCACGCCTTCCACGGGATGACCGCCGGATCGATGGCCGTATCTCGCGGGCCGTTCCGCCAGGCGATCGTTCCCGCCGGTGACACCGTGTTCCTGCCCTATGACGGAACCCCTGGGTGCGACGGTCTCGGCTGGCTTGAGTCGCTGCTGTCCGATGCCTCGGACAGCGCGCAGTTGCCCGCCGCCTGCATCGTCGAAACCATCCAGGCCGAAGGCGGCGTCGTCACGGCCTCCCTTCCATGGCTGAGGCGCCTTTCCGACATCTGCCGCCGCCACGGCATGCTGCTGATCGTCGACGACATTCAGACCGGTTGCGGACGGACCGGCTCCTTCTTCAGCTTCGAACCCGCAGGTATCGAACCGGACGTGGTGTGCCTTTCCAAATCGCTGTCCGGCATGGGGTTGCCCCTGTCGCTGGTCCTGGTTCGGCAGAACTGCGACTGCCTGTCGCCGGGCGAGCACAACGGAACGTTCCGCGGCAACAATCTAGCCTTCGTCACCGCCACCGAGGCGTTGCGCTTCTGGCGCGACGATGAGCTCGAACGGGAGGTTGCCCGCAAGGCGCGACGACTTCACGAGCGCCTGGCCTGCGTTGTCGAGACGCATCCGGCAACTGCCAACCAGAGCGTGCGCGGCCGCGGGCTGTTACAGGGAATCGCCATGGCCTCGGGCGATCTCGCCGGCCGCGCGTCGGCGACCGCCTTCGAGAAGGGCCTCGTCATCGAGACGGCCGGACCGCATGGCGAGGTGCTGAAGTGCTTGCCGCCCCTGATCATATCCGACGCGGAGCTTGATGCCGGTCTCGACATCCTCGCCGACGCCGTGGCTGCGGCCGGTCATGACTGAGGGCTGGCTCGCCCACGCCACCCCGCGCGTCGACGCGCGGATGCGCATCTTCCTGTTTCCTTACGCCGGCGGCGGCAGCAGCCTTTTCCGGCAATGGGGTCGTGCCTTCGACGCCGACATCGACGTGCTGCCGGTTCAGCTTCCAGGGCGGGAAGGAAGGCTTCGCGAACCGGCGATTGCCATGCTTGACCAGCTCGCCGATGAGGTCTCCGAAGCTCTCCTGCCACTTTGCGACCGACCATTCGTTCTGTTCGGATGGTCCATGGGCGCGCGGATCGCCCATGCTGTGGCCCGTCGCTGCGAAGCGACAGGCCAGCCGCCCCACCTTTTGATCGCCGCCGCCAATTCGGCGCCGCATCTGCTCTATGGCAGGTCACACATTCACCATCTCGCAGACGAGGACTTCTGGCGTGGCCTCGCCGACCTCGGCGGAACGCCGAGCGAAGCCCTGAGCGATCCCGGGCTGCGCGAACTGGCCGGTCCGATGTTGCGAGCGGACTTCGCTCTCATCGAAACGGCGCCGATATCCGAACCGCCATCGCTTGCCTGTCCGGTGGTGGCCGTCGCCGCGACAGCCGACGCTCTGGTCGAGGTGGAAAACGTGGCAGCCTGGCAGACGGCAACCACAGGCCCCTTTCTGCTGATTCGACTGGCAGGGGGGCATTTCTGTCTGCGCGAGGACCCGTCGGCCGCTCAGGCAGCAGTGCGACAGGCGATCGACTGGGCATCGCGCCAGACGACGGAGCCGGCACCCAGGATGCGCGGCATGACCCTGCGCGACATTGCCGACCTGATGGAGTTCTGATGGAGGCGGCCGTCACCATCTGGCACATCCCGCTGAGCGAAGAGCCGACTGCGGACGATCATGCGCTACTCGACGCCGTCGAGCGACGGCGCGCCGAGCGCTTTCTGCGCGAGGACGATCGTCGACGCTACGTGCGGGCGCATGCGGCGATGCGGCGCATCCTGGCCCAGGAAGCCGCTTGCCGGCCGGAAAGGCTTGTCTTTGTCGCCGGCGAATATGGCAAGCCTGCCCTCGCCGATGGGAGCGTGCGCTTCAACCTGTCGCACTCCGGCGATCACGCGGTGCTGGCGACCTCTTTCGAAGTGGAGGTCGGCGTAGACATCGAGATCCGGGCGATCGATACCCAGAGGATTGCCAGGCTCGTGCTGGCCGAAGGCGAGATGAAAGCCTTCGCGGCGTTGCCGGCCGATGTGCAGGAAGCAGTCTTCCTGCGCGCATGGACCCGCAAGGAGGCCGTGTTGAAGGCCGTGGGCTGCGGCCTGACCCTCGACCCACGCAACGTCGAGGTGGGTCTCGGTAGCGTGCCCGAAACGCCGGAGCTCGCCGGACAAAGATGGACGTTGTGCGATTTCGCGCTGGCGCCGGGCTTTGAGCCGTCGCCGGTCAGGTTTATCGAACCTCACCACGAAGCGGCCTTTCCAGCAAACGAATCCAGAGCATTCGCTTCGCAAGCCGAGGCTTCGATCCGACCAGCGAACTCTCTGGTCGGCTGCTTGGCGACCAATAAGAAAATCGCGCCGGTCGGTATACGCTCCGGCGCGATCGGATAGCTCGGCTTGGGGAAGGATGCCTCAGGCGGCGGCTGGTTCGGCCTTCTGGGCTTCCTCGGTTTCCTCTTTGGCCTTGGCGAGCTCGGCCTCGTAGAAGGCGCGCATCTTGTCGGCATCGAAATCAAGCAGTGTGCCGCCGGTCTTGAAATGCGCGTGGAACACCCGGCCGAGGGCTAGAGTCGAGACGCCCGACAAGCTGGGCGCCAGCGCCAGACCGAGAACCGGACCGACGAGCGGGATCGCCTTGAACAGCGAGACAGTGCCGGTGGTGATCAGCGACGGTGCGCCACCTCCGACGAGGGCGGAAACTAGCGTCTTGATGCGGTTGCCGGCCATCGGCACTCCATGCAGCTTGGCAAGCTCGCGCACCAGCCACACCTGAAGGCCACCGATCGCGACAAGGTCGACGATCGGTACCGGCACCAGCCCGAGGCCAGCCGAACCCCACGCCGTGTTCTTGATCAGTCGCTGGGCCTTCGCGTCGATCTCCGCCGGGGAAAGGACGACTTTCTCGGAATCCGACATTGCAGTCTCCTCTGAAGGCGCCCTCTCTGATCCGCCATCAGATCGGCAGGTCGCACAGCGCCATGTAACGACAAATCTTCGCGCATAAGTGTTGTAATGTCAATTGCTTGTCGGGAAAACGGGCTATAGAATGCCTCTCGCTTTTTGCGCCGCAATTCTTTCGGGGATTGGCTTTGTCGATGTCGGCGTGGCTAAAGAAGCGGAGGGGAGAACCCGCCTAGAATATTCAGCTAGATGGATACGCACAGGGAGCGTCGGTTTCGTAGGTTGCGAGCCCCCGTAACCAAAGTAAACTAGAAACACCAGCAAACTCAACAAGTTGATGGGGCTTTGTTTTGGTGTGTTTGCCCTGCAATAGAAGCATTGCAGGTTCGGATCGGGCGCCGGTAGCCGCACCCGATATGCGACGAAGAAGCATCTCCGCCGAATGAGCCGTTCTTGTCCGAAAGAGCGATGCTTTAGCCGAGAGTTGGCGGTGTCGCTCCATTCAGAGCACACTCTCGTGCGTCATCAGGAGCCACCGTGAGGCATCTCTCATCCGTCGGAAAAATGCTGGTCGATGGCAAAGTGCTTGAGGCGAAGTTCAGGCGGCGGGCCGCCCCGTAGCACTCCGCGCATGCGCCCAACAATGACGTAGCGATCGATGCTGTGCTGGCTCATGCAAGCAAGAAATGGCTTAGCCGGCAGAATTGAAAATCGATTTGCAAATCGATTTGCATCGCGCTATAAGGATCATCATGACTACGATCGGAAAAGTTGCCCAACGCGCTGGCGTCTCGCAGACCACCGTCTCGCATGCTCTCAATCATGCCGACCGGGTGTCGCCGGAGATCCGCGAGCGTGTGCTGAAAGCCGTCGAGGAGCTCGGCTACCGGCCAAATCCTCAGGCGCAAAGCCTGAGGACCGGCAAGACCAACATCGTTGCCTTGATGGTCCCGGATATCTGCAACCCCTACTATCCAGAGATCGTCCTCAGCATTCAGACCGCCCTCGGCGAGGTCGGTCTCGATACGCTGGTCTACAATACGGACGTTCCGGGAGGGCGAGGCGCCAATCACGCCGCGGATTATCTGCGTCAGGCCAGACGCAAGCGCGTCGATGGAGTCATCATCGCAGACGCCGCGTTGTTCGGACTACATGCAGAGCTCAAAGACCTCGGCTTGACCGGTGTCTTCATCGGCGGCCTCGACAATGGCGCCATGGACAGTGTTGGCGTCGACAACTTCCAGGCCGCCTATCGGATGGGGCAGTACCTCATCGAGAAAGGACACCGCCGGATCGCCCATGTCACCGGTCCCTCGCATTTCAGTTTTGCGCGCGAACGCAAAGCCGGCTTTGAGAAGGCGCTGGCCGACGCCGGAGCGCCTGTCGATCCGTCTCTCGTCTTTGAAGGATCGTTTCTCAGCCCTTCCGGCCATGACGCGGCCAACTGGCTGGTTGAGAAACACGGCAACAGTTTGCCCACAGCGGCATTCGCTGCCAGCCCGTTGATGGCCATCGGCCTTTTGGCCCAGCTCTATGATCGGAAGGTTCAGGTCCCTCGCGACATTTCGATTGCCGCTTACGACAGGCTGTCGCTGCTCGATGATATCCGGCCGCGCCTGACGACGGTCGGCTGCGCGCCAGCGGCGTTGGGCCGCGCCGCCGTCGCCATGCTGCGCGACCGGCTGGAGGGGCGCTTTAAGGGCCCGCCACGCCGAGAGGTCATCCCGTTTGAGTTGCTAGAACGCGAATCCGCCTGACGGCACGGATCGGCTGGAGGAGTGCCAGCATCAAGCCTTTCAAGACCGTCACATGCTGAGGGAGGACACTATGAGACGTCTCGGATCCGTCAGGCGCGGCCTGACGGCAATGCTGACTGCTGTCTCCGTCGCAGTCCTGGCCACCGCGGTGGCCGCCAAAGATGTGGCGCGCGAAAGCACGCTGATTTTCGAGAACATCAGCGAGCGCGTGACCACGCCAGAGAACTACAACCCGTTTCTTCCAAGCACGTTGCTGCACGCCGGCCTGCAACAGGTCGGCTTCGAGTCGCTGTTCTACTATAATTACGAGACCACGAAGCTCGAGCCCTGGCAGGCGGAAAGCTACACCTTCAACGACAAGTTCGATGAGGTGACGATCAAGCTTCGATCCGGGATCACCTGGAGCGACGGCGTCCCGTTCACGGCCAAGGACGTCGTCTACACGATGAACATGCTGAAGGCCAATGCGCCGGCGCTCGGCAACTGGTCGGTTAATGCCAAGACCTGGGTGAAAGATATCGTCGCGGTCGATGACCAGACGGTGAAGATCACGCTGACCAGCGCCAACCCACGCTTCATCCTGGACACGTTCGGTGTCCGAATTTACGGCGTTACCTTCATCCTTCCCGAGCACATCTGGAAGGACAAGGATCCGATGACCTTCAGCAACTTCGATCTTTCCAAGGGATGGCCGGTTTCGACGTCGCCCTATGGTCTCGTTGCTTCCAATTCCACCGAGGTAACCTGGGACCGACGGGACGACTGGTGGGGTGCCAAGACGGGCTTCAAGCGCCTGCCCAAACCGGAACGTGTCCTGTTCAGGACGGCCGGCAGCGAGGAACGCCGGGCGGCCATGGCGGTCAACAACGAGCTGGATACGCTCTGGGTCATGGGCCGTGCCAACTTCGAGAGCGTCAAGGCGCAGAATCCGGACGTTGCCGCCTGGTACAAGGACCCGCCCTATGCCTATCTCGATCCGTGTCCTCGTTATCTCGCCTTCAACACCACGCTGAAGCCGTTCGATGATCCCAAGCTGCGTTGGGCCATGTCCTATGCGATGAATCGAGACGCCATCGTCGATATCGCCTGGGAAGGTCTCACCAAGCCGGCCAAGTGGATGACGGCCGACTATCCAGCCCTGACGAAGTTCATCGACCCGAACAACGACCTGTTCGAGAAATACCCGACGCTTGCCTTCGATACCCAGAAGACCACCGAGATCATGGAGTCGGGGGGCTACGCCAAGGACGGCGACGGCCTGTGGGCCAAAGACGGCAAGCGCGTTTCGCTCGACATCGTCATCCGTCAGGGCGAAGCCGATCAGACCAAGATGGCACCGGTGGTTACCCAGCTGCTACGGCGCGGCGGTTTCGATGCCAACTTCCAGCTTGCCGACATCGCCGCCTACACCGACGCGCTCAACACCGGTCGTGCCAATGCCTGGCTCGACGTCTCGTGTGGTGGAGTCGGTGATCCCTATGCCACCTTCGATCTCTATCACAGCCGCCATGCGGCCCCGATGGGGCAGGTCGCAACCGGCGCACGCACCCGCTGGAAGAATGCCGACTTCGACAAGGTCGTCGACGAGATGGCGGTAACCGACAGCGAAGACCCCAAGCTGCAGGAACTGACGCGCAAGGGTCTCGAACTGTGGTTGCCGGAACTGCCGGCCATTCCGCTGGTTCAAGCCGCGCTCTTGGCAAGCGTCAACAACCACTACTGGAAGAACTGGCCGGACGAGAAGAACAACTACTACCACCCCGGCTGGTGGTGGGCGACAGCCTTGCCGCTCGTGGTGAACGTCGAACCCGCCAGGTGAAACGATCCGATTGACGAACTCAGATGCCGCCCTTGTGGCGGGCGGCATCTCTTTTCCTGCACCCGGAGCACAAAATGTCCTGGTCGTATGCCCTACGCCGGATCGGCATGTTCGTCGCCGTCGTCTTCCTGGCGATCACCATCAACTTCATCGTTCCCCGCATGGCACCCGGTGATCCGACCGCCGCCGTGCTCGAACAGCTTCTGTCGCGAGGTCAGCAGGTGGAAGGTGCCGCCGATATCGTCGCCAACTATCGCGCCCGCTTCGGCCTCGACGACCCGCTTCTTCTGCAGTACGGCCGATATGTCTGGAACACGTTGCATTTCGATCTCGGCTACTCGATTTCCTATTTCCCCCAGAAGGTCGAGAGCGCGCTGCTGCAAGCGCTGCCATGGACCTTGGCGCTCCTGCTGACAGCCACAGCCGTTGCCTTTGTCCTTGGCAGCGTACTGGGCGCTTTGATTGCATGGCCCCGATCGTCGCGCCTTGTCAGGAGCCTCGCGCCATTCCTCATGGTGCTCTCGGCCATCCCCTACTATCTGCTGGCGCTCATCCTGCTCTACGTCTTCGCCGTCTGGACCAAGCTTTTCCCGCTCGGTGGTGCGGCATCCTCGCAGTCGGCGCTGACGTTCTCCATCACGTCAGCCATTGATGTGCTCCATCACGCCTTTCTGCCGGCGCTGTCGATCGTGCTCGCCGGTCTCGGCTTCTGGGCACTCGGAATGCGTGGAGCCATGATCAACGTGCTCGGCGAAGACTACCTCGCCTTGGCCGAAGCAAAGGGACTGCGGCCGCAGCGAATCTTCTTCGCCTATGCCATGC
This sequence comes from Pleomorphomonas sp., assembly GCA_030603685.1. Lineage (GTDB taxonomy): Bacteria > Pseudomonadota > Alphaproteobacteria > Rhizobiales > Pleomorphomonadaceae > Pleomorphomonas. Next base: position 4,287 of record JAUVXG010000059.1, on the reverse strand, counting down.
GCAACGCGTTGCTGCCTCAGATCACCTCGCTGGCCATTGCGCTCGGAACCGTCGCTTCGGGCTCAGTGCTGGTAGAGGTAGCCTTCAACTACCCGGGCATTGGCTACGTACTCTACAACGCCCTGCGCAGCTCGGACTACTTCTTGATCCAGGGAGTTGCCTTCTTCCTGGTGCTGACTGTGGCGGTCGCCGTGCTCCTTCTCGAACTCGCCTATCCCCTGATCGATCCCCGCATCGAGCGTTAGGAGCCCCTCATGCACAGCATCCTCCGGGCTGCCGGCGCGCTATTGGCGTTCGTCGGCGGCAGTCCCAAGCTGATCGTCTCAGTCTTGGTTTTGGCGCTGCTCTTCAGCTTTGGATCTGTTGGCTCCGCCCTCGTCGATACCGAGTTGGCGCAACCGATCTCGGTGAAGACCAACCAGCCCCCCTCCATGCAACACCTGCTTGGAACCGACAGTGGTGGCCGTGACGTTCTGGCCGTCATGGTGGTCGGCACACCCCAGACCTTGAGAATGGGTGTTCTGGCCGGCTTGATCGGCGTCGTCTTCGGCGTCCTTCTCGGTCTTGTTTCCGGCTTCTTCGGCGGCCCCGCCGACCGGGTCATCAGCGCTGTCACCGACACCATGCTGACAATTCCGCCCCTTGCCATCCTGCTGGTGGTCGCCGCCTCGGTGCGCGCGGTGAGCGTCGACATGATGGCGGTGATCATCGCCCTGCTTTCGTGGATGAATCCCGCCCGCACCATTCGTGCTCAGGTTCTCTCGCTACGCGAGCTGCCTTATGTCCAGATGGCCCGCGTCTCCGGCCTCGGCAACTTTCGCATCATGCTGGGGGAGCTGCTGCCGAATGTCATCCCGCTCGCCTTTGCAAGCTTCGTTGGCGCGGTCTCGGGCGCCATCCTCTCCGGCATGGCGCTCGAGGTTCTGGGCCTCGGCCCCCAGAACACCCCGACCCTCGGCATGACCATCTACTGGGCCCTGCTTTACGCCGCCTTTGCGCGCGGCATGTGGTGGTGGTGGGGCCCACCGGTGCTGATCCTCATCCTCCTGTTCATAGCGCTGTTCCTGATGAGCGCAGCTCTCGATGAAGTCGCCAATCCGCGCCTGAGGCAACGGTCATGAGCGCCCCTGTTCTCGACGTCCGCAATCTCAGCGTCTCCTACCTGATCGGCAAGCAACGCGCCCAGGCCGCGGCCGATATTTCCTTCACGTTGTCGGCCGGCGAGAGGCTCGGCATCGTCGGCGAATCCGGCTCCGGCAAGTCGACGCTGGCGCTCGCCCTGATGCGGCTTCACAAGCCGCCGGCCCGCATCGACGCCGGAGAGGCCTGGCTCGGCGGCACCGACATGATGCGTCTCGAAGGTGAGGACTTGCGCCGCTTCCGCTGGAGTGAAATCTCCCTGGTGCCACAGGGGGCGATGAATTCGCTCAACCCGGTGATGCGCATCCGAAGGCAACTGGCCGACGCCATCGAGGCGCACCGGAGGGATTGGACCCGTGCCCAAGTTCAGGCTCGCGTCCAGGAGATGCTGGAGCGCGTCGGTTTGTCGCCAAAGGTCGGAGACCTCTATCCGCATGAGTTGAGTGGCGGCATGAAGCAACGGGTCTGTATCGCGCTGGCCGTCGTGCTGGAGCCGAAGCTGATCATTGCCGATGAACCGACCAGCGCGCTCGACGTGGTGGTGCAGCGGCTGGTGATCCAGACGCTGAAGGATGTCCAGGAACAGATCGGTGCGGCGCTGATCATGATCGGCCATGACATGGGTCTCATGGCCCAGTCGGTCGACCGGCTCGCCGTGATGTACGCAGGCCGGATGGTCGATATCGCGCCGGTACGCGATTTCTTCCACCGACCACTACACCCTTACAGCCAGTTGCTCATCTCATCGCTGCCGTCGCCCGACGAGACGAAGCCGCTCACCGACATTCCCGGCATGCAGCCATCCCTGTTTGATCTGCCGGGCGGCTGCTCTTTCCATCCGCGCTGCCCCCTGGCGAAGGAGCCCTGTCGGCAGACCGAACCGACATTCCTGCCGACCGGCCCAGGTCGCGGCACCGCCTGTCATGTCGTGAGGGAGAGCCTTGATGAACCCCACTGACAATCTGCTCGAGCTGGCTGGCATCAAGGTCGTCTTCGGACACGGCAAGAAGCGCTTTGTCGCGCTTGACGATGTGTCGATCACCATTGAGACGGACCGACCGAAAATCGTCACTATCGCCGGGGAAAGCGGCAGCGGCAAAACCACCCTTGGACGCGTGGCCCTCGGCCTTCTGCCCCCTAGCGAGGGAAAGGTGATCTACCGCGGTCGAGAGCTCGCTGCAATGTCGGGCGAGGAGCACAAGGTTTTCCGGCGCGAAATCCAGGCGATCTTTCAAGACCCCTTCTCGGTCTTCAATCCCTTCTACACGATCGACCATCTGCTGAGGATGCCGCTCAAGTCCTTCGGCATAGCGAAGACCCGCGAGGAAGCGGACGGCCTCATCGCCGAAGCGCTCGGCAGGGTAGGGCTGCGGCCCGAGCAGGTGCTGGGGCATTATCCGCACCAACTGTCCGGTGGCCAGCGCCAGCGCATTGTCGTCGCTCGCAGCCTGATGTTGCGGCCCAAACTCATCGTTGCCGACGAGCCCGTATCGATGATCGACGCTTCGCTGAGAGCGAACATCCTCGACCGCCTGAGAACGCTGCGCGACGAGTTCGGCATTTCGATCATCTACATCACTCACGATCTCGCCACCGCTCGGCAAGTCAGTGACGAGGTGCACATTCTTTATCGCGGCAAGGATGTGGAGAGTGGCGACGCCGCTTCCGTCATCGGGTCGCCGAGGCATGCCTACACCCGCCTTCTGATGAGCTCCATTCCTCGTCCGGACCCCGACATTCCCTGGGCAGGATCGATCGCCGACCGCCCCACGCACTGACACCAAACGCAGGAACGACCCACATCCATGGCTTCTTTCAATGGCCTCGGCCTTCATCTCGGCAATCTCTCCCATTTGTCTTCGGCCAAGACACGCTCGATCTCCCCGGAAAACTTCACCGGCAGGAAAGGTGGCGGTGCCCTCGCCACGGAGGGAACCGGCGCTTATGCTGCCCGCGACATGGGTAAAGGCTGGAAGATCTCGCCTTCGGTCGTCATCAAATCCGGAGAGACCTTCACCATCGCCGATATCGAGGGGCCCGGCGCCGTCCAGCAGATATGGATGACACCGACCGGAAACTGGCGCTTTTCCATCCTCCGCATCTATTGGGATGGTTCCGACATTCCCTCGGTCGAATGCCCGCTGGGCGACTTCTTCGCCAGCGGGTGGGGTGAGTTTGCGCAGGTGTCGGCACTACCGGTCTGCGTCAATCCGGGCAGCGCATTCAATTGCTACTGGGAAATGCCGTTCCGCAAACGCTGCGTCATGACCGTCACCAACATCGCCGACGACGCCATGACGCTCTACTATCAGATCAATTACGCCCTCACCGAAGTCCCGGACGAGGCCGCCTATTTTCATGCTCAGTTCCGGCGCACCAATCCCATCCCCTACAAGGAGGTCTACACCGTCGTCGACGGCATCAAGGGGCGTGGCCAGTTCGTCGGTATGTATCTCGCCTGGGGGCAGAACAACAATCTGTGGTGGGGCGAAGGCGAGGTGAAGTTCTATCTGGACGGCGACGAGCACCCGACCATCTGCTCGACAGGCCTCGAAGACTATTTCTGCGGCTCTTACAACTTCGACCCCAGCCCCAAGCACGACCGCGGCTATGTGACCTACACGACGCCTTACGCCGGCTTCCATCAGGTCATTCGGCCGGACACCGATTATCGGACCCAGATGCGACTGGGCATGTATCGCTTCCACATCATGGATCCGATCCGCTTCGAAACGGACCTCAAGATTACCATTCAGGCGCTTGGGTGGGGATACAACGGTCGCTGGCTACCGCTTCAGGACGACGTGGCATCGGTCGCCTTCTGGTATCAGACGTTGCCTCAGACGCCATTCCCACTGCTGCCGGATCGTGAGAGGTTGCTGATCATTTAGCGCCGGAGCGCGTCCCGGAAGCAAATCAGTCTCGACTCCTGCTATTGATTGGGTTTCCGGTCAAAGCCATCGGGCTTCGGCTTTGCTGGTGGGTGGTGGCCGTCGGGGAGTCTGACGGCAGGGCGGCCGCTAGGCTTGAGACTCAATCAGATCCACCAGATGACGATTGCGGCTAGGTAGCAAGCTGAGGTGAAGTTGGCTGCGAGTTTGTCGTATCTGGTGGCGATGCGTCGCCAGTCCTTGAGGCGGCAGAAGC
>JAUVXG010000027.1 GCA_030603685.1 Pleomorphomonas sp. | reverse complement strand
GCCACAGCCACCACGAGGATGTCGGACCAGGCGGCCAGGGCGGATGGCGTCGGGAATGCCCGCCAGGCGGACAGCGGCTTTGGCGAGCGGTTCCAGTAGCCGATCTCGGTATCGAAGCCGGCGAAGCGGCGACCGATCGCCTCGCCGATGCGACCTAGTCCGACGATGCCGATCTTGCGACCGGAAACGCTGCCGGTCAGCGGCATGGACTCTTTCCTCCAGGCTCCGGAACGGGCAAAGGCGTCGCCATCGACGATACGTCTGGCGAGCGCCAGGGTCAGGGCCAGAGCCATGTCGGCGACATCGGCGGTGAGCACGTCGGGCGTGTTGGTCACCGCGACGTTGCATCGCGCGGCGACCGCGAGGTCGACCTTGTCGTAGCCGACGCCGTAGACGGCAATCAGTTCCAGTGCCGGCAGCGCCTCGATCAGCGCGGCATCGGCGCCACGACCTCCCGACGTCACCAGCGCCGTGATTTCCGGAACCGGACCGAGCCCCTCCGGCCCGTCGGCCGGCAGATCGATGAGGTCATACGCCTCGCGCATCGGCGCGATGTCCCATTCGGGCATCGGCGAAACCATCAAGACCTTCGGTCGCGGCGGCGGAACGGCGGACATGAACTCACTCCGGTTTCGGGGCAAACGGCGGTCGCCCCCGACGCGGCGGGCGTCATTGACGTTATCCATTAGTATGACGATAGTGCCTTCCCGCAAGACGGGAAATAGCGGAAGTTGCAAGGCGGCGATGCGCGGGGGGACAGCATGACCGACTACGACACGTTCGACGGCCGTTTCAGGTCGCTGGTGATCGGCACTGCCGCCGTCGAGCGTCTGTGGACAGGCGGACGTTGGACCGAGGGCCCCATCCATGTGCCGGCCGCCAAGGCCGTGATCTGGTCGGATATCCCCGAAGATCGAATCATGCGCTACGACGAGACGAGCGGCGCCGTCTCGGTGTTCGAGCATCCCTGCGGTTATCACAACGGCCATACGCTCGACGCTTGCGGCCGCATCGTCGCCTGCGAGCATGGCGGCCGTCGCATTTCCCGTCTCGGCTTCGACGGCCATTGGGAGACCATTGTCGATCGCTTCGATGGCAAGCGTCTCAACTCCCCCAACGACGTGGTGGTGAAATCCGACGGCAGCATCTGGTTTTCCGATCCGAGCTACGGCATCGACAGCGACTATGAAGGGCGCGCCGCGAAAAGTGAGATCGGCGCCTGCAACGTCTATCGACATGATCCGCATACCGGCGAGACGACGACGGTCGTCACAAGTCTCGATCGCCCCAATGGCCTCGCCTTTTCGCCGGATGAGCGCACTCTCTTTGTCTCGAACACCTCCCTGTCCGATACGCCGGCCATCCACGCCTTTGATATCGCGGAGGATGGACGCATGGTCGACGGAGGGCGGATATTTGCAGTTTCGGACGCCGGATTCTTCGACGGTTTCCGGCTCGATCGCATGGGGAACATCTGGACGTCGAGTGGCGACGGCGTTCGCGTTTATGCCGCGGACGGCACCTTGCTTGGCCGCATCAACATTCCCGAGACGGTGTCCAACCTCTGTTTTGGGGGCCGCAAGCGCAACCGTCTCTATATCACCGCCACCTCCTCCCTTTATGCGGTCTATGTCTATGCCACTCCGGCGGACCGTCCTGTGACGTCTCCGGAAAGCGCGGCCCATCCGGGCAACAGGTAGTGCACGTCGGTAAGTACTATCACGCAAATAATCATGCGGACGGCAGCTTTCCGGGCACGGCGAGATGGACGGGCGGAGTTCAAAATCAAGAAAACTATCGACATACTCGCCAGAATCGATATTGATCCGAAATAATTGGGAGTCTCCGGAGTTGATCCAACGTGGGCGATGATCGTGCTCGGCTGAACCTGAAAAGTCTGGCCCGCCACCTTGATCTGTCGATTACAACCGTCAGTCGAGCTCTGCGGAACGGACCTGAGGTCCGCAAGGAGACGATCGAGCGCGTTCAGAAGGCGGCGGCCGAGCTCGGCTACGTCCGGGACGTCGGCGGTCTGACTCTCAGGACCGGCCTTTCCTATTCCATTTGCGTGCTCATGTCGGCGGTGCCGCCGGACGACATTGCCGACACCGGTTCGGTCGGTCTGCTGCAGGGGGTCCATGAAGTGGCCCAGGCGGCCGGCTACGCGGTGACCGCCGTCCCGCTTGCCCCCGGTGCCGATCCGATCGAGGCGCTGAAGACCATCATCGACGGTCGCCGCGCCGATGGGCTGATCTTCGACCACACCCTGCCGATGGATCCGCGCGTCCGCTTCCTTCTGGAGCGCGATTTCCCCTTCGTCAGCTTCGGACGTACCGAGCTGTTCACGCCGCATGCCTGGTTCGACATCGACGACGAAGACGCCACGTATCGCGCCGTGCGGCACCTTCTGGCGAGCGGTTATCGCCGCATCTGCCTCATCAATCCGCCGACCGAGTTCATGTTCTCGCAGTATCGTCAGCGTGGCTATCGCAAGGCGTTGTCCGAGGCCGGAATGGAGATCGACCCGCGTCTGATGCTCGATCTCGATCTTACGGCCCGGAAGACGCGCGCTTCGGTCAAGGACCTGATGGTGCAGGAGAGTCCTCCGGATGCCTTCATCTGCGTCAACGACATCACCTCGCTCGGCATGATGACCGGCCTTCGCGACATCGGTCTCGATCCCGCCGATTTCGGCTTCTGCGCGTCCACGACCACCCGGTTGATCGAGTATGTCGAGCCGACGCCGGTGAGCTTCTACTTCCCGCTCCAGGAAGCCGGTCGCCGGCTGACGCGGCTTATGCTGCGTCGTCTCGAAGGCGAGACCGACATCACGCAGCTCCAGGAACTGGCCGTCGCCGAGATGCATGTGCCGACGCGGCGGCGATAGCCGTTGCGCCTTTTGATGGCGCGTCCTGGCCGACAAGCCAGGCTTGGCCACGCAATCGTTTCGGTTGCCCGTCAGGGTAGGGCGGGCTATGTTGCGGCGGTTCCCTCGCATTCACCGCTCTGCGGGGAACGGGACTTTCGTCCCGGAGGAGCAGCGGCTTCCGACATTTCTTGAGATTTTCATGGCTGATCTCGTCAATCGCGCTTCCGCGAAGGACCTCGCGGGAAACTGGACGCTCCATGCGGCAGATGAATCGATTTCCGTGCCGCTGCCGCTGCCAGGCGACGCGCTTTCGGCGTTGATCGCCGCCGATATCCTGCCCGATCCTTACGTCGGCGAAAACGAACTGAAGGTGCGCTGGCCGGCCGAACGCGACTGGATTGCCCGCCGCAGCTTCTCCATCGATGCCGATGAGCTTGGCCACCCCTGGGCGATCTACGTCGATGGTCTCGACACCGTCGCCGAGATACGGATCAACGGCCAGAAGGTGCTTGCCGCCGCCAATATGTTCCGCCCACATCGGGCCGAGGTGGCCGACGCGCTCCGTAGCGGCGACAACGAGATCGAAATCATGTTTCGCTCCAACGTCGTCGCTGCGACGGAGGCGGCCGCCCAGCAGCCGTACGAGCAGCCCTACAGCGCGCAGATGCAGGCCAGTCCGCACATCAACCTTCTGAGGAAGGTGCAGTGTCACGCGGGCTGGGACTGGAACATCGCCATGATGCCCTTCGGCCTCTATGGCGACATCCGTCTGGAGCGCGCCGACCTGCCGACGGTCACCTATGTCCAACATCGCCAGCGCCATAACGCGGATACCGGCGCTGTCGATGTCGATATCGAGGTCCGGATCCAGGCAACGACGGCCTGCGAAGAGCTGCTCACCATCGAGCTGGGTAGAGAAAAGGCCAGCCTTCAAATCGCTTGTTCACCCGGCACCAACGTCGCCGAGACGACGCTGCATATCGAAAATCCCCGTCTCTGGTGGCCGGTCGGTTCGGGAGAGCAGGTCCTTTACGATCTGGTCGTTACATTGGGCGGCGCCACGCATCGGCAGAGGATCGGTCTTCGTCGCATCGAGGTGGTAACCAAGCGCGACGAGATCGGCGTGCCTCTGACGGTGCGCATCAACGGGCTTGACCTGTTCTGCCGCGGCGCCAACTGGATTCCGGGCGATGCCTTGCCTTCGCGCATCACGCCGGAAACGGTGCGGCCTCTCCTCGAGGACGCCGTCGCCGTCGGCATGAACATGCTGCGCATCTGGGGCGGAGGCCAATACGAGCCGGAGTGGTTCTACGATCTTTGCGACGAACTGGGCATCCTGATCTGGCAGGACATGATGTTCGCCTGCGCGCTCTATCCGGCCGATAGCGCCTTCCTTGCCGAGGTCGACCGGGAAATCGAGCATCAGGTGCGGCGACTGTCGCACCATGCTTCGATTGCGCTCTATTGCGGCGACAACGAAGTGATCGGCGCCCTGACGTGGTTCGAGGTGGCGCGGGCCAACCGTGATCGTTACCTCGTCGCCTACGATCGGCTGAGCCGGACGATCGAGATGGCCGTCAATCGCGCCGATCCGAATCGCTTGTTCTGGCCCTCGTCCCCCTCGAAGGGGCCGATGGACTTTGGCGACGCCTGGAAGGCCGAAGGTTCCGGCGACCAGCACATGTGGGACGTCTGGCACGCCGGCAAGTCGTTTTCGGCCTATCGTGGGGTGCGGCCGCGTTTCGCCTCGGAGTTCGGCTTCCAGTCCTTCGTGTCGCTGTCGACGCTGCGTCGCTACATCGACGAGGAAGATCTCGACATCGCCTCGCCGGCCATGGAGCTTCATCAGAAGAACGCCGGCGGCAACGCCCGCATCGTCGAGACCATCTCGCGCTATTTCCGCTTCCCGAAGAATTTCGAGAACGTCGTCTATCTGAGCCAGGTCCAGCAGGGCCTTGCGATGAAGACCGGCATCGATTTCTGGCGGTCGATCAAGCCGGAGTGCATGGGCGCCCTCTACTGGCAGCTCAACGACACCTATCCGGTGGCGTCCTGGTCGTCGATCGAGTACGGCGGTCGCTGGAAGCTGTTGCACTCGATGGCCAAGCGCTTCTTCGCGCCCATCAACGTGGTAGCCATTCCGTCGGCCGACACGAAGACGGTGGACCTGTTCGCCGTCAACGATACGCCGTCCGAGGTGGTGGTCGCCGGCAACGCCTTCTGGCTTGCCGTCGATGGTGCTCGCCGGCCGGCCGGTGAGTTCATGAAGACGGTGCCGACCGATCGGGCGATCCTGCTCTTGTCGGTTCCCGCCGACGGCAGCCCCGACGAGGTCCTGGGCTTCACCTGGCGAGATCCGGCTGGGGAGCATTTCGACCACCATGCGGTGTCGCCCTACAAGGCGTTGCGTCTCCGCGATCCCGAACTCGTCGTCGAAGCATCCAAGCGCGGCGTCGGGGAGTGGTGCTTCACCATTACGGCCAAGGCGCCGGCCTTCTACGTGTCGCTGGAGACGGATCCTTACGGCGTGTTTTCCAACAACGCCGTTCTCGTGACGCCGGACGCGCCGGTCGAGTTCGTCTGGACCTCGCGATCGGGCGATGTCGATCCGGTCGAAAGCCTCGTGGTGCGTGATCTCCGTTCGAGCTATCGGCCGAGCGACACCGTCATCCGCCGAGTTTAGGGCGACAAGGCAGGGCAAAGAAAACCCCTTGTCTCCGGCAGGAGACGAGGGGTTCTGCTTTTCTGCGATCCAATCGTCTCAGCGCGTCGGCATCGGCGTCGGCCCACGGTAGTCGTAGAAGCCGCGTTGCGTCTTGCGACCGAGCCAGCCGGCCTCGACATACTTCACCAGAAGCGGGCAGGGGCGATACTTGCTGTCGGCCAGGCCGTCATGCAGCACCTGCATGATCGAGAGGCAGGTGTCGAGGCCGATGAAATCGGCGAGCTGCAGCGGTCCCATCGGGTGGTTGGCGCCGAGGCGCATGGCCGTATCGATGGAGTCCACCGTGCCGACGCCCTCGTAGAGCGTGTAGATCGCCTCGTTGATCATCGGCAACAGGATGCGGTTGACCATGAAGGCCGGGAAATCCTCGGACACCGCGACCGTCTTGCCCAGCTTCGACACGAAGTTGCGTGCCGCCTCGAAGGTCTCGTCCTCGGTGGCGATGCCGCGCACCAGCTCGACCAGCTGCATCACCGGCACGGGGTTCATGAAATGGATGCCGATGAAGCGTTCCGGGCGGTCGGTGGAGGCGGCGAGGCGGGTGATGGACACCGACGAGGTATTGGTGCCGATCATCGCTTCGGGCTTCAGCTCGGGACAGAGCTGCGAGAGCGCCTTGCGCTTGATGGTCTCATTCTCCGTCACCGCCTCGATGACGAGGTCGGTATCGGAGAATCCGTCGAGGTCGGGCAACAGCTTGATGCGGGAGAGCGCCTCACGACGCTGCTCCTCGGTGATCTTCTTGGAGGCAACCTGGCGGCTGAGGTTGGCGGACACGACGTTGAGGCACGCCTCCAGCCGGTCGCGCGCAATGTCGTAGAGCCCAACGTCGAGACCCGCGAGAGCGCAGACATGCGCGATGCCGGAGCCCATCTGACCCGCGCCCATGACGCCGACCGACCTGATTTCTACCATTGAAGTCCTCGAGCCTCCCGGAACGCGACCTTGTTGTGGCGCGCCCTGTGACAAGTTTCAGATCATTCTAGCTCAACCGAGGGCTTTCGTCAGCTCCGGCACGAGTTCGAACAGGTCACCGACCAGGCCGTAATCGGCCACCTGGAAGATCGGCGCCTCGGCGTCCTTGTTGATGGCGACGATCACCTTGGCGTCCTTCATGCCCGCGAGGTGCTGGATCGCGCCGGATATGCCGACGGCGAGGTAAAGCTCGGGCGACACCGCCTTGCCGGTTTGGCCGACCTGCCAGTCGTTGGGGGCGTAACCCGCGTCCACCGCCGCGCGGCTGGCGCCGACCGCCGCACCGAGCTTGTCGGCCAGCGGCAGCAGCAGCGCCTGGAACTGCTCCTCCGAGCCGAGCGCCCTGCCGCCGGATACCACCACTCTCGCAGAGGTGAGCTCCGGCCGGTCCGTCGCCGAGAAGACGTCGCCGACAAAGGTGGAAAGGCCCGGATCGGCCGGCACGGCGACGGGCTCGATCGGAGCCGGCGCGCGGTCCTCGGCCGGCGTCGCCCGGAAGGAGGCGGTGCGGACGGTGATCAGCTTGATCGGGTCGGCGGACCGCACCGTCAGAAGAGCATTGCCGGCGTAGGTCGGCCGCTCGAAGGTGTCGGGCGCCAGCACGGCGGTGATGTCGGAGATCTGCATCACGTCGAGCAGCGCGGCGGCGCGCGGCAGGGCATTCTTGAAGGTAGAGGTCGACGGCGCCAACACGGCCGAATAGGCCGGGTCCAGCGCTACGATCAGATCAGCCAGCGGCTCGGCAAGGCCATGTTCGAGCATCGGCGCCTCGGCGGTCAGCACGCGACTGACGCCCTTGAGCCTGGCGGCCTCGGCGGCGGCCCCGGCTACGCCATTGCCGGCCACCAGAACATGAATGTCATCGCCAATGGCCAGCGCAGCGGTGAGTGCCTTGAGGGTGGCGTCCTTGAGGGCGACGCCGTCGTGGGCGGCGAGCAGAAGAGTGGTCATGTTCGCAAGGCCTTTCTCAGAGCACGCCGGCTTCGGTCTTCAGGCAGTCGACCAGTTCGGCGACCGAGGCGAGGCGGCGGCCAGCCGGCCGGACCGGCGGCTCGGCCGTCTTCAACACCGTCAGGCGGGGCGTGAGGTCGACGCCGTACTGCGAGGCCGGCCTCAGGTCGATCGGCTTCTTCTTGGCCTTCCTGATGTTCGGCAAAGAGGCATAGCGCGGCTCGTTGAGGCGCAGGTCGGCGGTGATGATGGTCGGCAGTGCCAGCCGCACGGTCTGCAGGCCGCCATCGACTTCGCGTGTTACCTCGATCCCCCCGTCGCCGAGTATGATCTTGGAGGCAAAGGTGCCCTGCGACCAGCCGAGGAGCGCGGCCAGCATCTGGCCAGTCTGGTTGCTGTCGTCATCGATGGCCTGCTTGCCGAGGATGACGAGGCCGGGGGTTTCCTCGGCGACGATCGCCTTCAGGAGTTTGGCGACGGCGAGTGGTTCGACGATGCCTTCGGCCTCGAGGACGATGCCGCGATCGGCGCCCATGGCAAGCGCGGTACGAACCGTTTCCTGAGATTCCTTGGGACCGATGGACACGGCCACCACTTCGCTGGCGATGCCGGCTTCGCGCAGGCGCAACGCTTCCTCGACGGCGATCTCGTCGAAGGGGTTCATCGACATCTTGACGTTGGCGAGATCGACGCCGGAACCGTCGGCCTTGACGCGGATGTTGACGTTGTAGTCGACCACCCGTTTCACGGGCACCAGAATCTTCATCGGGACCATCTCTCCGGACCAACGGGACGAACGCCGAAACGGCCCGCAAGGGGCGGATTTCGGGGCGCGAGGCGTGACCGTAGCGACCGTCCGCGCCGTCGTCAACGGCGGGCTGCGCAGGGTCCGGGCTGCCTCAGAAGGGCGCGATCAGCCGTCGGAGATAGTCGAGCTCGAGAGCCGGTCGGTCCGGATCGGCGTAGCGGCGGCGAAGCTCCTCCAGAAGACGGCGCGCGCGTTGTACCTCGATTTCGCCCGGCACCTTGGTGCCGTCGCCAAAGTCGGGACCACGCCGGCCGGTCGGCCGGCCAAGCGGGTCGGTGCCGCCGTCACGAACGCCGGCGGTGCCTTGTTCCTGCCCGCGCATCATTTCGCGCGCACCGCGACGAAGGGCATCGAGGGCTGCCCCCTGACTGCCGACCGCCGACTCGGGATCGCCGGAACCGAGATCGCGTCCGGCGTCCTGCATGGCGCGACCGGCTCCTTCGAGCCCGTCCTTGCCGCTTTCACCGCCGTTCTGTGGCCCCTTGGACAGGCGAGACATCAGCTCCTCCAGGCGGCGTGACAGGGCCGATTGCTCGCGCTGGAGCTGCTGGAGGGCCTGCTGGTCGCCGCTGTCGTCGCCGAACTCCTCGCCGGTGTAACCATCGGGCGTCAGTTTGTGCGTCCTGTTCTGCAACTCCTGCTGCCGCCGGATGATGTCGGCCAGTTCGTCGAGCGTCGGATCGCTGGCATCTCCAGTCTGGGGACGGGCGAACTGCAGTCCCGAGAGGATGTCGTCGAGCTGGGACAGAAGCTCGGCGGCGGCATCGCGTTCCCCAAGTTCGCCGAGCTCCCGCATGCGGTCGACGAGCTTTTTGAGGTCCTCGCTGGTGATCCGTTCGCCACCTTTCTGGCTGAGGTCGCCGAGCCGGGAGGGGTTGCCGGCGGCCGCTTCGGCCATCGCCTTGAGGTACTCGTCGAGAGCGGCCTTGAGCTCCTCGGTCAGCCGGGCGATCTCCTCGGGCGAGGTGCCGTTCTCCAGTGCGTTCTTCAGCGCCTCGCGTGCTACGGCAAGCCGTTGCGCGGCGGGTGAGGAGTCGCCCGCCTCGATGGCGAGCGCCATCTGCCAGAGATAATCGAGCACCGGCTTGAGTTCGGCGTCATCGCGCGCATGCAGGATGCGGTTGCGGGCGACGCGAAGCCCGATGATCTCGCCGGGGCGGTTGATGAAAGCGGCGCCGAGGTCGCCCATTGTCTCGAAGGTTCCCGCCACCGTCTTCGCCTGCCGTGCGTCGGAGGCCAGCAAGCGCCTCTGCTCGACGATGGCGGCGGCCAGTGGGTTACGGAACGGGCGGGCCGGCAGATCAATGGCGAGCGGCGGCGTCTCCGATACCTGGCCCGCATCGTCGCGTGCTTCAAGCGCGAGGCGAACCCGGCTGCCTGCCAGTGGATGGGCCGTGAGGTCGGAGGTTGCAACGGCGCGGTCTTCGCCACGGCGAGGCAGGCCGAGCGACACATCGGGCAATGCCACCAGCGGCCGGGCGCCGTCTTCCGCGTCGGTCGAGAGAATGGCGCGGGCGGCGGCGACCCGGTAGTCGTCGGTCACCGAATAGGCGAGGCGAAGCGCACCGCGCGCGGTGGCGGCTGGTTGTTCGACGAGGCGAATGGTCGGTGGCGCATCGGCCTGGACGGCAATCGGCAGATCGATGGCCGGAAGGCCGTCGCCGGCCAGCGACAAGGTGCCGGAGCTGGCGAGGCGATACTCGTAGGCGGTCTGTCCCTGCGCCGGCACGCGCCCTTCGATCGGTAGCGGCGGCTGCCCTTCGCGAGCGAAGGTGACCATCGGCAATCCTACCCCGGCCAGTCTTGCGACGAGCGTTGTTCCGGCCGGAACAGTCACGGAGGCGGCCTCGGGTAGCGCAACGGTTCCATTGGAGGTCGTCACCAAGGCGCGCGGCGACTGGCCGGTATAGGTTGGCGGGTTCGCCCAGAGATCGACACGGATGTCCGGCGGCGCGACGACCGGTGGTCGGAAAACGGCTGTCACCGATCCCAGATGGTCCGGCGTGGCGAAAAAGCCGACAATCACCATCAGGAACACGGCCGCCCTGACCGCATAGGGGTCGGCGCGATCGAGGCGTGGCGACGGCGGGGCGGCCCTCAGTCCTTCGATGCTTGCCGCGAGACGACGGCGATGGGTCTGCCAAAGGGCGTCAGCCGACGGGTTGCCTGTGGTCGAAGGATGGTCGAGGAAGGCGCTGAGCGGCCGATGCGGAACACCGCGTTCGAGCCGATCCGCCGCCTGTCGTCGGTCGGGCCAAGGCGTTCGCAGGAGATGGACCAGACTTGCCAGAAAGGCCGCAACGAACAGTCCCGCCAAGGCAAGACGGAGGACGGCCGGAAGCCGCTCGAAAGCCCCGAGCCATGCGAGGGCCAGAAACGTGCCGAGCAACAGGAACGCCAATGCAAGGCGCGGCCAAAGACGTTCCCAGACGAGCGAAAGCCCGGCGAGCCCGACGGCACGCGCGGTGGCGGGCGGCAAGTCGCCTTCGCGGGTGTTGAGCCGCTGCGGTCCTTCTGTCATCGAGCCTTTCCCCGGCGGCATTGTCGTCCGTGTGGTTTCGGACACTCTAGAAGGGAAATGGGTCGAAGATAAGAGTGTCGCCGCATTCTGGCCGCCTTCGGAGGCCATCCGGGGAGGGCCGGTCATCTCGCGCCTTTGCGGAGAACGCGACCTTCGGCTAAACTCATCCGTCCGTTGACGACTGTTTTCCGGGAAGAAAGCCTTGCCGACGATTTTCGGCCCGCGTGGCCGCGCCCGCCGCATTTTCCGTCTCGCCGCTGCGCTGCCGCTGCTCCTGAATCTGGCTGGCGGTGCGGCTGCGACGCCCTATCTGGCCGTTGACCTCGCCACCGGCGCGGTGCTGGCCGAGAACCAGAGCTTCGACCCGTGGTACCCCGCCTCGATCACCAAGCTGATGACCGTTTACGTGACGCTGTCGGCCATCAGAGCCGGCGAAATCAGAGGTGATTCGGGGGTGGTGATGACGCCAGCCTCGACGCGCGAGCAGCCGTCCAAGATGGGGTTCAAGCCGGGTACCGTACTGACCGTCGACACAGCGCTCCGCATCATCATGGTGAAGTCGGCCAATGATGTGTCCTATGCGCTGGCCGAACGGGTCGGCGGCAACCTGCAGGGCTTCGTCGCCCGCATGAATGCCGCGGCGCGCTCGGTCGGCATGGTCAACACGCGCTTTTCCAACGCCAACGGCCTACCCGACCCCAATCAGTGGACCACGGCCCGCGACTACGCGCTGCTCGCCCGCACCCTGCTCAAGGATTTCTCCGGCTATCGGGAACTCTACAGGACGACGGCGCTGTCGCTCGGCGGCAAGATCATCAAGAACCACAACAATCTGCTTGAGCGCTATCCCGGCGCCGATGGCATGAAGACCGGCTTCATCTGCTCGGCGGGCTTCAACGTGGTGGCGACGGCGACCCGCAACGGCCGCCAGATTCTCACCATCGTGCTCGGCGGCAAGACGGCGCGGGAACGTGACGAACTGGCGGCCAGCCTGCTCGAAGCGTCGTTCCGAACCCCCGCCACGGCGGCGTCGGTGACGCTGGACCGGCTTGCGCCGCGCGGCCCCGTGGCGACAACGGTCGCCGACATGCGCGAGCTGGCTTGTCCCAAGCGGAAGAAGGGCTCGAAGGCGCCGGTCGGGGAGGACCTCGGCGATGGCGATGATCAGCCCGCGAGCTATCTCGTACCGCGCTTCAAGGTGATGGATCCGATCCCCATCAGCCTCGGCGGCGCCAGCGACATGCCCGACCCGGTTGAGCCGGCTGTCGCGACGGTCGATGTGCCCTTGCCGCTGCCCAAGCCTGCTCGTTGACGCCCCCAGAAAAGGATTTCACGCCGTGCCCGAAGCCGACCGCCAGCGCGGGCCGAAGCCCGTCATTCCCGTTACCGTCGTCACCGGCTTCCTCGGCGCTGGCAAGACTTCCCTTCTCAACCGGCTGGTACGTGATCCGGCGCTGGCCGGCACCGGCTTCATCATCAACGAGTTCGGAGAGATCGGCATCGATCATCTCCTGGTCGAGGCGGCCGACGATGGCATCGTCGAGCTGTCGTCGGGCTGCCTGTGCTGCACCGTGCGCGGCGAACTGGTCTCGACGCTGGAAAACTTCCTGCGCGGGCTCGACAATGGCCGCATCGAGACGCTGAGCCGTATCGTCATCGAGACGACCGGCCTTGCCGATCCGGTTCCGGTGCTCGCCACGCTGACCGCCCATCCTTATCTGTCGCTTCGCTACGCCATCGACGGTGTCATCACCGTGGTCGATGCGGTCAATGGTAGCCGAACGCTCGGCGAGCACGAGGAGGCGGTGAAGCAGGTTGCCGTTGCCGATCGACTGGTGATTGCCAAGGCGGACCTTCCCGAGGGTGCGGCGCGGCTTCCTGCCTTGAGGCGGCGGCTGGCGGCGCTCAACCCCGGCGCGCCACTCGTGGACGCCGCCACGGCCGCGCCGGCCGATGTGCTCGGCTGCGGCCTCTACGATCCGGCCACCAAGACGGCCGACGTCCGGCGCTGGCTCAACGCCGAAGCCTTTGACGGCGCCGGCGATCATCACCACCATCATGATCACGCGTGCTCAGGCGGAGATTGCGATCACCCGAGCCATCACCACCATCACGATGGGCATCACCATCACGATGAGGGCAGCCGACACGACGGCGTCTCGGCTTTTTCGCTGGTGTCTGACGATGCACTTCCGGCCGGCGCGCTCGAGATGTTCCTCGAGCTCCTGCGCGCCGCTCATGGTCCGAAGCTGTTGCGGCTCAAGGGCGTGGTGCGGCTTGCCGAGGATCCCGATCATCCCCTGGTGGTCCATGCCGTTCAGGAGTTGTTCCACCCGCCGGTGCGCCTTCCGTCCTGGCCCGATGCCGATCGGCGCACGCGGCTTGTCTTCATCACCCGTGATCTTGCCGAGGAAGAGGTCAAGCGCCTGTTCGACGCCTTCGCCGGGATTCTCGCTCCCGATACGCCCGACCGCAAGGCGATGACGGACAACCCCCTGGCGCTATCGGGTTTCACGCCACCGTCGCAGCGCGCTTGAGGCGCCGATCACTGGTGTTTTCCCTTAGAGAAGGCCCTGCCCCGGAAAGCCGTAGGTTTCCTATTTCAAGCCGACGTGCAGGACGTTAACAATTTATCCACAATTTTTGAAAAGACGGTTTCCTGTTAAAATTAACTATAATATTGGCGTAAATACCTTTTTTCGTTATGTTTTCCGATGCGAATTAATAACGCCGCGCTTGCAGTGAAACGATGTTAATGCTCCGTTAACCATATTGGTTCGATCCTCGGAACCGGAGTGGTCGGGTGCCCTAGGCCGCGCTACGAACTCCCGATCAAGACGGGATTGAAAACGTGCTGACAACCCTCGCAAAGCCGGAATCGTTCCTGTTTTCCTGGATGGACGGAGACCATGCCGTGGTCGTCCGTATCGTGGAAGCCTCTCACCAGCGGGCGGTGGCTCGTTTCCGGGCGATGAGCACAACCGAGCGCCGCAAGGCGATCGTCAGTCGTGTCGAAGGGCATGACGTCGACCACCTCGAGCGCTTCGCCGAATGGTTCGAACGCTTTCTGCCGCGCCTCGGCTTCGCCGGCCGCAGCCACGCCTAAGGCGTGTCGGACTGGCCTGCGTTTGCATCCGCAACAGCATCGACCAGCGCCAGCACAGCCGGTGAGTCCCACTTGGCGGAACCTGCCAGCGAGGCGAGCGCGCAGCCGTTTCCATCCACGACGAATGTGGTCGGCAGACCCAGCACCAATCCTCGCGACTTCAGGTCGTTAAAGGCCCGCATCTCCGGATCGCGCAGGTCGATAAGCGACGTGGCTCCGATGTCGTTGAGGAACCTCGTCGGCTTGTCCGGGCCGCCCACATCGACATTGAGGGCCACCACCGAGAAGTCGGCTCCACCTCGCTTCTCCTGAAGCGCCTGGAGATGCGGCATCTCGGTGCGGCAGGGCACGCACCAGGTGGCCCACATGTTCAGAACCAGCGTCTGGCCGGCGAAGTCGGCCAGGTGCCGTTCGCCGTCATCGGGCGTGCGCAGGACGAGATCGGAGAAGTCGGACGGCGTGTCGGCCGGCAGCAAGGCGGCAAGATCGCCGGTGGCAAACGGCTTCAGCGCCGCCGCCTTCGGTGCCGCGCCGGCGCAGCGGCCGCCACTCTCGACAGCGCCCCTCTCCGTCACGTATACCGCAGCAAGGCCGGCGGCCACCGCGACGATCGCAATCACGGCGAAGACGGGGCGGGAAGGCTTGAGCGGCATCGACCGATCCTCGTTCCTGGAGTTTACCCAATGAGCAACCGCATGTGGGGCGGCCGGTTCTCGGCTGGACCGTCCGCGATCATGGAGGAAATCAACGCCTCCATCGACTTCGACCGGAAGCTCTACGCCCAGGACATCGCCGGCTCCAAGGCGCATGCCGAAATGCTCGCCGCCCGTGGCATCATATCCAAGGACGACGCCGGCAAGATCGCCGAAGGGCTCGATGCGATCAAGGCGGAAATCGACGGCGGCACCTTCACCTTCTCGCGAGCCCTCGAGGACATCCACATGAACGTGGAGTCGCGCCTCAAGGAGATGATCGGCGCGGCTGCGGGGCGTCTTCATACGGCCCGGTCGCGCAACGATCAGGTGGCGACGGATTTTCGCCTGTGGGTGCGCGATACGCTCGACCACGTCGACGGCCAGCTCGCCGACCTGATGCGGGCGCTGGTCAAGCGGGCCGGCGAACATGCCGACACGGTGATGCCCGGCTTCACGCATCTTCAGTCGGCCCAGCCGGTCACCTTCGGCCATCACCTGATGGCCTATGTCGAGATGCTGGCGCGCGATCGCGGCCGCGTGCAGGACGCCCGGCGGCGCCTCAACGAGTGCCCGCTCGGTTCGGCGGCGCTGGCCGGAACCTCGTTCCCGATCGACCGCCACATGACGGCGGCGAGCCTGGGCTTCGATCGCCCGACGGCCAACTCGCTCGACAGTGTCTCCGACCGTGATTTTGCCCTTGAGGCGATGGCGGCGGCGTCGATCATCGCCGTCCATCTGTCGCGCCTCGCCGAGGAAATCGTCATCTGGTCGTCGGCTCAGTTCGGCTTCGTGCGCCTGTCGGACGCCTTCTCGACGGGCTCGTCGATCATGCCGCAGAAGCGCAATCCCGACGCTGCCGAACTGGTGCGCGCCAAGGCCGGGCGGATCATCGGCGACATGAACGCGCTGCTCATCATCATGAAGGGGCTGCCGCTCGCCTATCAGAAGGACATGCAGGAGGACAAGGAGCAGGCGTTCGACTGCTTCGAGAACCTGTCGCTGGTCATTGCGGCGATGACTGGCATGGTCGACGACCTCGTGCCGAATGTCGCTCGCATGGCCGCCGCTGCCGGCTCCGGCTTTTCAACGGCGACTGATCTCGCCGACTGGCTGGTGCGCGTTCTCGGCTTGCCGTTCCGCGATGCGCATCATGTGACCGGTCGTCTGGTGGCAGTCGCCGCCGAGCGCGGCATCGAACTGGCGGAGATCCCGCTTGCCGACATGAAAACGGTGCATGACGGCATCACGGAAGCGGTCTACGATGTGCTGACCGTCGAGAACTCGGTCCGCAGTCGCACGTCGCACGGTGGCACGGCGCCCGACAATGTGCGGGCGGAAGTGAAGCGCTGGACGGCGCTCCTCGGCTGAGGACGGCTTGTAACTGCTTCGGGGCAAACGGATCGAGGACAAGATGGTGCTGCGTCTCGGGATTGTATCGCTGATGATTGGGCTCGCGCTCGCCGGCTGCGGCCGAAAAGGGTCGCTTGCGGCACCCAGATCGACGGCCGAGGCGGCGGTTTCTTCGACCAGCGACCCGGGGGCGGTTCAGCCTGCCGCCAAACAGGCGGCGCCCGACAAGCCTTTCATACTCGACGGTCTCATCTGAGGGGGTCCGGTTGCATCACTTCAACTATCGCGGCGGCGTGCTCCACGCAGAGGACGTCGCGGTGCCCGCCATTGCCGCGGCGGTGGGGACGCCCGTCTACATCTACTCCTCGGCCACCATCGCCCGCCACTTCCGGGTGTTCAAGGAGGCACTGGGCGACGAACGGGCACTGGTCTGCTACGCGCTGAAGGCCAACTCCAACCAGGCGGTGATCGGCACCATGGCTCGTCTCGGGGCCGGCGCCGACGTGGTCTCGGAAGGCGAACTGCGCCGGGCGCGCGCCGCCGGCATTCCGGCCGACAAGATCGTCTTCTCGGGCGTTGCCAAGACGGTGCGCGAGATCGAGTATGCCCTTTCCGAAGGCATCAAGTGTTTCAACGTCGAGAGCGAGCCGGAGCTTGAACGCCTGTCGGCCGTGGCGACCCGCCTGGGCAAGACGGCGCCTGTGTCGCTGCGCATCAACCCGGATGTCGACGCGCGCACCCACGCCAAGATCTCCACCGGCAAGGCCGAGGACAAGTTCGGCATTCCCTGGAAGGAAGCCGTTGAGGTCTACGCCCGCGCCGCGGCGCTGCCGGGCCTTGAGGTTGCCGGCATCGACATGCACATCGGCTCGCAGATCACCGATCTCGAGCCCTTCGACGCCGCCTTCGCCCGGCTGGGCGACCTGGTGGCCGCTCTGCGCGGCGCCGGTCATGTTATCCGCCACGTCGATCTCGGCGGCGGTCTTGGCATTCCCTACAAGGCCGACAATACGCCGCCACCGCATCCGGCGGCCTATGTCGAGGTGGTGCGCCGCCACACCAAGGCGCTCGATTGCGAAGTTCTGATCGAGCCGGGCCGCTTCATCGTCGGCAATGCCGGCATCCTCGTCACCGAGGTGCAGTATGTGAAGCGCGGCAAGGCGAAGACCTTCGTCATCGTCGATGCCGCCATGAACGATCTGGTGCGGCCGACGCTTTACGACGCCTACCACGAGATCAAGCCCGTCGACGAACGACCGGCCGGCGCCGAGCAGGAGAAGGTCGACGTGGTCGGGCCGGTCTGCGAGAGCGGAGATTACCTGGCGCGCGACCGCAATCTGCCGGTGGCGCGTTCGGGCGAGCTTTTCGCCGTCTTCTCGGCCGGCGCCTATGGCGCGGTCCAGTCGGGGACCTACAACTCGCGCCTCTTGGTGCCGGAGGTGCTGGTCGATGGCGACCGCTGGGCGGTCGTGCGCCCGCGTCCGTCCTATGACGACCTGATCGGGCTGGATCATGTGCCGGATTGGCTGATTTAGCGCCTCGTCTGCCCAAGTTTTAGGCTCGCCCGCTGGCGGGCCTTTTGCCACATTGCGGGCAATTGCCGCGCTTGTCGGCAAAGCTTGGGGAAAGAGTTTGTCAGACCTGTCGACCGTCGTGTCGCCTCGCGCAGAAACGCCCCGGCTCGAACGAGCCGAGGGGGTGGCGCGCGTGGCGTTTGCGCTGCGGCGAATCGGCGAGCGCGAGGAAACGCGCCTTGCCGATCTCTTCCAGGACGGCTCGGCCAAGGTGCGACTGCCGAAAGTCCATGACGGATCGGGACCGGCGGCGGTCTTCCTCAATAGCGCCGGAGGCGTGACCGGCGGCGATCGGCTTTCCTTCGAGGCTCGCTTCGGAAAGGGGACGACGGCGACCGTCACCACCCAGGCCGCCGAGCGCATCTATCGCCGTTCGGATGGCGTCGGTCATATCGACAACAGGCTGATCGTCGAGGCCGGCGCCACTGCGCGCTGGTTGCCGCAGGAAACCATCGTCTTCGACGGCGCCGGCCTTCGTCGCCGGCTCGACGTGGATCTTGCGGGCGACGCCCGACTCGTCGCCGTCGAAAGCGTCGTGCTCGGCCGCACCGCGATGGGCGAGGAGGTCACGACCGTCGAACTCTTCGATCACTGGCGTGTCCGGCGCGATGGTCGGCTCGTCTATGCCGACGCCTTGCGTCTTTCGGGCGATAGCCGGTCGATCCTGCGGGGAGGCGCCACAGGTGGCGGTACCCGGGCCTTCGCCGGCATCCTGGTGGCGGCGCCCGATGCGTCGTCCTGGCTCGATCGCTCGCGGGATCTGATTTCGTCGCTCGTCGGCGACGGAATCGAAGCGGGCGCTTCGGCCTTCGACGAACTCTTGTCCATACGTTGTCTTGCCATTGACGGTCGCCGTCTGCGGGCCATTCTCGAACCCCTGATCGAAACCCTCACCGGCTGGCCGCTGCCGCGCGCCTGGTCGATTTGAGACGAGGAAGACCATGAATCTGACGCCGCGCGAAAAGGACAAGCTGCTCGTCAGCCTCGCCGCCATGGTGGCGCGCAATCGCCTCGAGCGGGGCGTCAAGCTGAACCATCCCGAGGCGGTGGCGCTGATCACCGACTATGTGGTGGAAGGCGCCCGCGACGGCCGTACGGTGGCCGAGCTGATGGCCGGCGGCGCCACGGTGCTCCGCCGCGAGCAGGTGATGGAGGGCATCGCCGAGATGATCCACGACGTGCAGGTGGAAGCCACTTTCCCCGACGGCACCAAGCTCGTCACCGTCCACGAACCGATCAGGTGAGCGAGGGAACAGAGAAATGATCCCAGGTGAAGTCATCCCCGCCGCTGGCGACATCGAGCTCAACGCCGGCAGGCCGACGCTGGTGCTGGACGTTGCCAATTCCGGCGACCGGCCGGTGCAGGTCGGCAGCCACTATCATTTTGCCGAGACCAATCCGGCGCTGGTTTTCGACCGTGACAAGGCGCGCGGCCACAGGCTCGACATTCCGGCCGGTACCGCCGTTCGCTTCGAGCCGGGCCAGAGCCGGTCGGTGACGCTGGTGCCCTATGCCGGAAAGGGCGAGGTCTACGGCTTCCGTCAGGCGGTGATGGGAAAGCTCTGAGCGTCTTGCGCTCGACATTCCATTCTTCGTCCGACCGCGAGGCGGCCGGACACCAAAGTTTCAAGCTGCTCTCTTCGGGAGACTGACAAATGCCCTACCGCATGTCCCGCGCCGCCTATGCCGACATGTTCGGTCCTACCGTCGGCGACAAGGTGCGCCTCGCCGATACCGAGCTGTTCGTCAAGGTCGAGAAGGATTTCACCATCTACGGCGAAGAGGTGAAGTTCGGCGGCGGCAAGGTCATTCGCGACGGCATGGGCCAGAGCCAGGCGAGCCGGGCCGAAGGTGCGGTCGACACCGTCATCACCAATGCGCTGATCATCGATCACTCGGGCATCTACAAGGCCGACGTCGGCATCACCGACGGCCGCATCTCCGGCATCGGCAAGGCCGGCAATCCGGATGTGCAGCCGGGCGTCACCATCATCGTCGGGCCGGGCACCGAGGCGATCGCCGGTGAAGGCAAGATCCTGACGGCTGGCGCGCTCGACACCCACATCCACTTCATCTGCCCGCAGCAGGTGGACGAGGCGCTCTATGCCGGCATCACCACCATGCTCGGTGGTGGCACGGGGCCGGCCACCGGAACGGCGGCCACCACTTGCACGCCCGGCCCCTGGCACATCGCCCGGATGATCGAGGCGGCCGAGGGGCTGCCGATGAACCTCGCCTTTTCCGGCAAGGGCAATGCGTCATTGCCGGCTTCGCTCGTCGAACAGGTCAAGGCCGGCGCCTGCGGCCTGAAGCTGCACGAGGACTGGGGCACCACGCCGGCGGCCATCGACAACTGCCTCTCGGTTGCCGACGACTACGACGTTCAGGTGATGATCCACACCGACACGCTCAACGAAAGCGGCTTTGTCGAGGATACCATCGCTGCCTTCAAGGGGCGCACCATCCACGCCTACCATACCGAGGGCGCTGGCGGCGGCCATGCGCCCGACATCATCAAGGTGGCCGGCCTTTCCAACGTGCTGCCCTCGTCGACCAACCCGACGCGCCCCTACACGCGCAACACGCTCGACGAGCACCTGGACATGCTGATGGTCTGCCATCACCTCGATGGCTCGATCCCCGAGGATGTCGCCTTCGCCGAGAGCCGCATCCGCAAGGAGACCATCGCGGCGGAAGACATCCTGCATGACATGGGCGCCTTCTCGATCATCTCCTCCGACAGCCAGGCCATGGGCCGCATCGGCGAGGTCGTCATCCGCACCTTCCAGACGGCGCACAAGATGAAGGTGCAGCGCGGGGCGTTGCCGGAGGACGTCGGCACCGACGCCGACAACTTCCGCGTCAAGCGCTACATCGCCAAGGTGACCATCAACCCGGCGATCGCCCAGGGCCTTTCCAAGCATGTCGGCTCGGTCGAGGTGGGCAAGCTCGCCGATCTCGTCTTGTGGACGCCCGCCTTCTTCGGCGTGAAGCCGGATCTGGTGCTGAAGATGGGTACCATCGCCGCCGCCGCCATGGGCGACCCCAATGCGTCGATCCCGACGCCGCAGCCGGTGCACTACCGCCCGATGTTCGGCGCCTTCGGCAAGGCGATGACCCGCTCGTCGGTCACCTTCGTCTCGCGCTACGCCTACGAGAACGGCATCAAGGAGCGGCTCGGCCTCGACCGCGTGGTGCTGCCGGTCGAGAACACGCGCGGCGGCATTTCCAAGGCCTCGCTGATCCACAACTCGGCGACACCGAAGATCGAGGTCGATCCCGAAACCTACGAAGTGCGGGCCGACGGCGAGCTTCTCACGTGCGAACCGGCCGATGTTCTGCCGATGGCGCAGCGCTACTTCCTGTTCTGACGGGTCTGGCCGATGTCTTCGCAGAAGCGGAGGAGGTAGCCATCGGGATCGACCACGACGAACTGCCGCTGGCCTTCGTCGTGGTCGCCGACGCGGTACCACTTCTCTTCAAGATCCAGAACGAAGCTGCAGCCGGCCTCGCGCAGGCGGGCGTAAAGGTCCGTCAGGCCGGTCACCTCGATCTGGAAGTTGATGCCGCGTCCATAGGGATGCTCCAGAGGCGCCGGGTGCCAGCGGCGTCCCGGGCCGAAGGTCTCTTCCATCATCAGCTCGGCGCCATCGCGGTCCAGATAGGCGAAGCGATCCTCGGGGCGCTGGTAGCGGATGCGGAAACCGGCGAGATCGACGTAGAAGGCCAGGGCGCGTTCGAGGTTGTCGACATTGAGTTCCGGAACGAGTTTCACCGTCATGTTCTCGCCTCTCCCATCGTCCGACCGTGCGCTGTTGAAAATGCCCCGGACGCCAGTTGGTGACGCCACATATGGAGAGGACGGGTGGACCTGGACCCGACGGCAGTCGCCCTTGTCTCGGCGGTGCTTTTG
Source organism: Pleomorphomonas sp. (assembly GCA_030603685.1). Taxonomy (GTDB): domain Bacteria; phylum Pseudomonadota; class Alphaproteobacteria; order Rhizobiales; family Pleomorphomonadaceae; genus Pleomorphomonas. Next base: position 14,456 of record JAUVXG010000027.1, on the reverse strand, counting down.
GCTAAGCTCGGCGCAACAACTCTTCCTCTGTCCGTAAGGACCTATCATCATGATCACCGCAACACGAATCCTTCCCGCCGGAACCTGGTCCGGCACGCCCGCCGACACGCTCGCGCTGGAGCGTGACGATCGTCATCGCCGCCGTCTCGTCATGCGCTGCGTCGGCAAGACGGTGTTTCTCCTCGACCTCAAGGAGGCCGCCGTGATGAAGGATGGCGACGCCCTTGAGCTTGAGGATGGCCGTCTGATCCTGGTGCAGGCCGTTCCCGAGCGCCTTCTGGAGATCCAGGCCGCCAGCCCGGCCGAACTCGTCCGCGTCGCCTGGCACCTCGGCAATCGCCACCTGCCGGCCCAGTTTCTGGGCGATCGGCTGCGCATCCGTTACGACCATGTCATCGAAGACATGCTGAAGGGGCTGGGCGCCACTGTGGAGCCGGTGCTGGCGGCGTTCGATCCCGAAGGCGGCGCCTACGGCCATGGCGACGTTCACGGGCACGATCATCACGACCACGGGGCGCATGAGCACACCCACGAGCACGGACCGGAGCGCCATCATCACGACCATGGCGAGGCCGGTGCGCATCATCACCACGAGCATGCCCATGGCGACCATTGCGGGTGCGGTCACGACCACGCGCATGGGCATGACCATGCGCACGGGCACAGCCACAAGCATGAGTGAGCTTTCGGCCGGCGCGGCGCTGTCCCGCCTGATGACGTGGCTGTCTCCGGCCTTCCCGGTCGGTGCCTTCACCTATAGCCATGGCTTGGAATGGGCGGTGGAAGACGGCACCGTCACCACGGCATCAGCGCTTACGGCATGGCTGTCGGATATCCTGCGCCATGGCGCGGGCCGGAGCGATGCCATCCTGCTGGCTGCGGCCTTCCGCTTCGCCTCCGAGGGGCGCACGGGAGAACTCATCGAGGTGGCCGAGCTCGCCTATGCGCTTCAGCCTTCCAGGGAACGCCGGCTCGAAAGCGGTGCACAGGGACGCGCCTTTGCGACGGCCATTGCCGACACCTGGGGGGCACCGTCGCTTGTCGCTCTTGCCGGCCGTCTCGCACCGGATCCGGTCGCCTATCCGGTGGCGGTCGCGGTGACGGCGGCCGACCATCGCCTGCCGTTGGCCGAAACCACCGAGGCCTATCTTACCGCCTTCGCCGCCAATCTCGTCTCGGCGGCCGTGCGTGCCGTGCCGCTCGGACAGACCGACGGCCAGAGGACGATCCGCGATCTCGCGCCGGTCGTCTCCGCCGTCACGGCCGAGGCGTTGGTCTCTTCGCTCGACGACATTGGTGGCGCCAGCTTGCGCGCCGACATTGCCTCCATGGCCCACGAAACACAGTACACGAGGTTGTTCCGCTCATGACCAAGACTGCCAATGGCCCCCTGCGCGTCGGTGTCGGCGGTCCCGTCGGGTCCGGCAAGACCGCCCTGATGGATGCGCTTTGCAAGGCTCTGCGTGACCGTTACCAGATCGCCGCCATCACCAACGATATCTACACCCGCGAGGATGCCGAGTTCCTCACCCGCTCGGGAGCCCTGCCGCCCGAGCGCATCGCCGGCGTGGAGACGGGCGGCTGCCCTCATACGGCGATCCGCGAGGATGCTTCGATCAATCTCGCCGCTATCGCCGAGTTGAACCAGAAGTTCCCCGATCTCGATCTCATTCTGATCGAGTCCGGCGGTGACAATCTGGCGGCAACCTTCTCGCCGGAGCTCGCCGATCTCACCATCTACGTCATCGACGTCTCGGCCGGCGACAAGATTCCCCGCAAGGGCGGGCCGGGTATCACCCGATCCGATCTCCTGGTGATCAACAAGATCGACCTTGCCCCACACGTCGGCGCCTCGCTCGAAGTAATGGATCGCGACGCCAAGTTGATGCGCAAGGCGCGTCCTTTCGTCTTCACCGATGTTCGGCACAACCATAACGTGATGGATGTCGTTCGTTTCATCGAAGAGGAGGGGGGACTCGCCGACTAACTTCACTCGATTACCCGAGTTTAGTGTTTTTTGCGAAAATTACGCATACTGAACCTGTTCTGTAAGTCAAAGTTAACGGCCGTTGCCTAAACGGGAAATACTCCTGTCTGCGGGGTAGTCCCGCTGAGGCCAACGCACATGTTCAGCATTCACTCCGTATCCGCCAAGATCGCCGCCATCGTTGTGTTGGCGATCGCCGGGCTCGCGACGATCGGCTACCTCGGCTATACCGATCTCCGCTCCGAGCTGCTGGGCCAGAAGAAGCTTGCGCTTCAGGATCAGGTCCAGACCGCCCAGTCGATGATCGAAGGTTTCAGAGACCGCGCAGCCAAGGGCGAGATGAGCTTGGACGAGGCCAAGGAGGCCGCCAAGGCGGTGCTGCGGCCGGTGCGGTTCGGCCCAGACAAGAACTACTTCTTCATCTACGAGGAAGATGGCAAGAACGTCCTTCTGCCGGGCAAGCCGGAACTCGAGGGCAAGAGCCTCATCGACATGAAGGACGTCAACGGCAAGCCGCTGATCCGCGACATGCTGGCGATCGCCAAGGCCGGTGGCGGCAACTACGAGTATCTCTGGGTTAAGCCCGGTGACAAGGACCCGTCGCTGAAGCTCGCCTATGCAACGTCCATCGACGGTTGGAACTGGATGCTCGGCACTGGCTTCCACGTTGCCGATATCGAGGCGTCTCTCGCCGCGAGCACACGCCGCATCGGCTTCATCACCCTCGTTTCACTGCTCATGCTCGGTGCCCTGTCCTTCGTCGTGGCACGCGGCATCTCCGGGCCTCTATCCCGTCTCACCCGTTCGATGGATCGGCTTCAGGGGGGCGATCTCGACGCCGAAATCTCCGGCGCGACCCGAAAGGACGAGATCGGCCTGATCGGTCGGGCCGTGGCGCGCTTCCGCGACTTGCAGCGCGAGCGGATTGCCGCGGAGGCGGAGGCCGAAGCCGCGCGGGCCGCCGCGATGGAGCGGTCGCGTCGCGATGCCTTGACCGGGCTTGCGGACGGCTTCGACCGTTCGTTCCGCGAGACGTCGGCCGGCATCGAAAGCACCGCGACCGGTTTCGAACGAGTCGCCTCGGATCTGCTCGCCGTTTCGGACCACACCCGCCGCCAGGCGGAGGCCTCGGCCGAGGCCGGCAGGCAGGCGAAGGACAATGTGCAGGCGGTGTCGAGCGCCGCCGAGGAACTGTCGGCGTCGATTGCCGAGATCGTCACCCAGGTCGACAAGGCGGCCGAGATCTCCAGCGGCGCCGTGCGCGAGACGGCGCGGGCCACCGAGGTTATCCGGGGGCTCGACGAGGCGTCGAGCGAGATCGGCAAGGTGGTGGCGCTGATCCAGGAGATCGCCGACCAGACCAACCTTCTGGCTCTCAATGCCACCATCGAGGCCGCGCGGGCCGGCGAGGCCGGCAAGGGCTTTGCCGTCGTGGCATCGGAGGTCAAGCAGCTCGCGGCGCAGACGTCCAAGGCAACCGACGAGATCTCCCGGCGCATCGGCGTCATCCAGTCGGCGACGGGCGAGGCGGTGGAGGCCACCAGCACTGTCGAGCAGTCCATCGAGCGGGTCAACGAAGTGGCCTCGTCGATCGCCGCGACGCTGGACCAGCAGAATGCCGCCGTTTCCGAGATCACGCGCGCCATTTCCTCGACGCTTGCCGCTGTTGGTGGCCTTGCCACCGACATGATGCAACTGATGGAGAATGCCGAGGCGTCCGACTCGAAGTCGCAGGAAGTGGCGGCTCAGGCTCGTCGGATGCTCGGCGACACCAAGGCGCTGCAGGCCGAGGTCGACCGCCTGATGCACGAGATGCGCGCCGCCTGAGGTGGCGTCCAGCTTGCTCAGTAATGGGGCGGCGGCGGCTCGCGACCGGCCGTCGCCCGCGCCGCCAGCTCCATTTCCTTGACCTCGTCGAGAAGGCTCACAACGAGACGCTTCAGCGTGTCGATCTCCTTCCACTGGTCGGTGACGGCCGTGTTGAGGTCCTCGATCACCTGATCCTGATAGGCGATCTTCTCCTCCAGCGCATCGATGCGTGCGTCGGGATTATCCGCGATCATGGTCTCGCCTCAGTCACTCGGGGAACGAACGGGTTGCCGATGCCTCACCGAGCGTCCGGCCGAAGGTGGTGCCTCGGTCGCGTGCCTTCGCCGTCCACGTATAGCGATGCGGTCCGGCCGGTGGGCAGGGGCCGAGGTAGCGGAATGCGCCGGCCGGCACAAGGTCCTCGCCAGCGTAGGGCACCGTGCCGCCGCCATGGCGGAACCCCGGTGCATTGAGGTCGATCATCTCGAAGGCGATGACGCGCGTGCCGGGCGGCACGTTGGCGAGAGCGAACTCCGGGCTGTCCACCACGGTCGGTCGGCCATTGTCGCAGGCTGGCGTGGCGCCCCACCGAAACGACAGCTCGAAAGCGGAGGCGGGTAGGGCGAAGCCTGCGAGCGCAAGGGCGACAAGGTATTTCAACAAGGTTGTCTTCTCGAACATGGATCGGAGTGTGTCACCGCCGTCCCCAGGAGGCAAGCCGAGGCCTGCATCGGCCTTCGGTCGGTGGCGCGGGGCGAACCGATCCGCACTGTTTCGACCTTGCGGGCGCCGATCAAGGAAGAGTAGGCACAAAGTCTAGTTCTTCGCCGATCTCCGACGCGCCGCGATGGCCGCCGGCCTTCTCTCGGCTCCAGCGCCGGTTGCCGCCCGTGATCGCCATTGCCCTCGACGTTCTGCCCATCTTCCTGCTGATCCTGATCGGATATCTCCTTGTCCGCTTCGGCGTAATGCGGGCGGAGGTGGGTGACGGCCTGTCGGATTTCGTCTTCACCATCGCCATGCCGACGCTGCTGTTCAAGACGGTGGCGACGGCGCATGTCGAGGGCAGTTCGCCCTGGACGATCTGGGTGGCCTACTTCTCCGGCGTTGCCGTCACCTGGGCTGCCGGCCATTACGCTGTCACTCGCTTTTTCGGTCGCGATGCGCGGATCGGCGTGCTGGCCGGCGTCAGCTCCGCCTTTGCCAACAACCTGTTCATCGGCCTGCCTCTCGTCCAGCGCATCGTCGGCGACGACGGCGTTGTGGCCTTGTCCATCCTGCTCTGCGCCCATCTGCCGGTGATGATGATAGCCGGCACCGTGCTGATGGAACAGGCCGAACGGCAGACCGGTGGCCGGCCACCTCAGCCGGTCAGCGCCGTTCTCGGGCAGGTCGGCCGCAACCTCGTGCGCAATCCGCTGGTGGTCGGTCTGGTGCTCGGCTCGCTGTGGCAACTGACGGGCTTGCCGCTCAACGGTGTCGTCGGCATCGTGGTGAACGACATCGGAGATATCGCCGGTTCGGCGGCGCTGATCTCGCTCGGCATGGCATTGATGAAATACGGCATTTCCGATGGCGTTCGGCCGGCGCTGGTCACGTCGCTGTTCAAGCTGTTCCTGTTGCCGGCCTCGGTCTACGCGGCGAGCCGCCTGCTTGGTCTCGACGACACGTGGACGGCGGCGCTGGTGTTGACCTCGTCGGTGCCGACCGGCATCAACGCCTGGCTGATCGCCAACCGTTTCGGCGTCGGCCATGGTCTCGCATCGTCGTCGATCACCATCACGACCACCGTCGGCGTCGTGACGACGACCTTCTGGGCCTGGCTGCTGGGATAAGCACTCAGGAGCGGCGGTCCGGTCGATTGAGCTTTTCCTTTGCGCGGTCGCCATGCCTGCCGTATGACGGGCGCCGGTATTTTCGAGGCGTTCTTCCATGTCCGATACAACTCTCGCGCCTGTTCCCCGCAGCGGCATTCTCGACATCGACCTTTACGTTCCCGGCGGGTCGAAGGCGGCGGCCGGCAAGAAGCTCTACAAGCTGTCGTCCAACGAGACGCCGCTTGGGCCGAGCCCTAAGGCTGTCGAAGCCTACCAGCGGATGGCGAGCAAGCTCGAGCTCTATCCCGACGGGTCGTCGACCGAGCTGCGGCAGGCGATCGCCGAGACGCATGGCCTCAACGTCGATCGCGTCATTTGCGGCAACGGTTCGGACGAACTCCTCCATCTTCTCGCCGAGTGCTATCTGTCGCCCGGCGACGAGGCGATCTACTCCGAGCATGGTTTCCTGGTCTATCGCATCTCCATCCTCGCTGCGGGCGCGACGCCGGTGGTGGCGAAGGAGACGGCCTACACCACGGACGTCGACGCCATCCTCGCCGCCGTGACACCACGGACTCGGATGATCTTCCTCGCCAATCCCAACAATCCCACCGGAACCTACATTCCGATGGCCGAGGTGCGGCGGCTGCATGCGGGCTTGCCGGGCAACGTCCTGCTGGTGCTCGACGCCGCCTATGCCGAGTACGTCCGTCGTAACGACTACGAAAGCGGCATCGAGCTGGTCGCCTCGGCCGAGAACGTGGTGATGACGCGCACCTTCTCGAAAATCCACGGGCTCGCGGCTCTGCGCATCGGCTGGCTCTATGGCCCCAAGGCTGTCGTCGACGTTCTGGAGCGGGTGCGCGGCCCGTTCAACCTCAACGGAGCGGCGATCGCCGCCGGCACCGCGGGCATGCGCGACCGAGCTTTCGTGGAGGCCGCGGTCGAGCACAACACCCGCTGGAGCGCCTGGCTCGCCACCGAACTTGGCAAGCTGGGGCTGACGGTCACGCCCTCCGTCGCCAACTTCCTGTTGGTGCACTTTCCCGAGACCGGCAAGACGGCTGATGCCGCCGACAAGACGTTGTTGGCCGAAGGCGTGGTGGTGCGCAAGGTGGGCGGCTACGGGCTGCCCAACGCACTTCGGATGACCGTGGGGTCGGAAGAGGCCTGCCGCCGGCTCGTCGAGGTGCTGACGGCTTTCATGAAGGGGTCCGCATGACCGACGCCGTGTTTCACCGTCTCGCCATCATCGGCATCGGCCTGATCGGCTCGTCGATTGCCCGGGCGGCCCGCCTCAACGGTCTCGTGGACGAGATCGTCATTTCCGATCAGTCGCCCGTCATCCTGAAGCGGGCCGAGGAACTAACGCTCGGCGACAGCTATTGCGACAACGCTGGCGATGCGGTGGTGGATGCCGATCTCGTCATCGCTTGCGTGCCCGTGGGCGCGGCGGAGGCGATTGCTAAGGCGATCGCCCCCCATCTCAAGCCCGGTGCCGTCGTCTCCGACGTCGGCTCCGTCAAGGGATCGGTTGTCCGGCAGATGAAGCCCTACCTGCCGGCCAATGTCCACTTCATCCCCGCCCATCCGGTCGCCGGTACCGAGTATTCGGGACCTGACGCCGGTTTTCCCGAGCTCTTCGTCAATCGCTGGTCGATCATCTGTCCGGATGAGGATACCGACCCCAAGGCACTCGACCGGCTCGTCGCCTTCTGGGCCGGCATGGGCGCCAACGTCGAGTGCATGAGCGCGGAGCGGCACGATCTGGTGCTGGCCATCACCAGTCACCTGCCGCATCTCATCGCCTACAACATCGTCGGTACGGCCGCCGATCTCGAAAAGGTCACCGAGTCGGAAGTGATGAAGTTCTCGGCCGGTGGCTTTCGCGATTTCACGCGTATCGCCGCTTCCGATCCCACCATGTGGCGCGATGTGTTCCTGCACAACAAGGACGCCGTGCTGGAAGTGCTCGGGCGCTTTCAGGAAGATCTGTTCGCCTTGCAGCGGCAAATCCGGTGGGGCGAGGGAGATCGTCTCTATGACCTGTTCAGCCGCACGCGCTCGATCCGGCGCGGCATTCTGACGCTGGGTCAGGACGCGCCGGAGGCCGACTTCGGCCGCTCCCACAAGGCGCAGCCGAAGCCGCCGTCAGAATAGCGGGGCGATCCGGCCGATTTGCCGGCCGTTGGCCGAGACGATGCCGTCTTCAACCTTGAGGCCGATGGAGCGACCGCCATCGTCGGCGGCCGTGCCCATGAAGACGAAGGCCATGACGAGGCCGGCGAGTTCGGGCGTCAGGCCACCGCCGCCCGTGGCGGAGGCCGCCAAGGCGTTGAGATTCCGCCCCGTTACCTGACCCTCGGCGTCAATGAGACCTGTCTCGGATACGGTTCCTTCGCCGTCGAGGGTGAGCGTGGCGCCGCCGAGTTCGGCGGCAAGACGATGCAACGTCAGCTTGCCGCCCGCCGCCTTCCAGCCGGCCATCGCCACAGGACCGGCCACGGCCATGTCGGCCTGGGCAAGTGTGGCCGCCAGCGTCAGGCGGAGGGGCAGGGGCGTCAACGCCGTGTTGCCAACCGTCAGACCGAGCCCGTCGATGGTGGCCGCGATGTCAGCGTCATCAGGACGCTTGTCGACGCGCGCCAGCATCAGATCGCCGCGCCCGATCGTCAGCTTTCCTTCGGTTCCGCCGGCCAACGGGCCCGTTGCCGAGAGGTCTTCCGTTCGTAGGACGAGCCGATCGGCACGGCCGCCGGAAAAGCCGATGGTCGCGGCAAACTCGCTGGCAGTCAGGCCGAGCCGCCGACCGTCGGGGGCGGTATAGGACGTCGGCGCATCGAAGTGGAAATCGAGGCGGCGCGGATAGAAGACGGAGCCCTCGCCGCGCGCGGCGGCGGTTTCGAACCGGCCTCCATCGGGAAGCGACACGGCCAGGCCATCGCCACAGGTGAGAACCAGCCGGAATGGCCATCCTCCGATGGTCTGTTCGGTGCAACTGACGACGATCCCGTTTGTCGCCGCGAGGTCGGCGACGGACTTGCGAACGGTGTCGGCGAGCCACCAGCGAGCGCCGAACCAGACGCCCGTCCACAGGACGGCGGCTACGACGATCGTCCAGAGGGCCACCCGTATCGTTCGCTTCATGGCGTTTCCCCCGCAAGGCGCCGGCGCCCGCGCGGACGCACTGTTCGTCTTCCCTTCACGAATGCACGATCGCGTGCATCCGATCCACGCCGGGTCCGGTCAGCCGCGATGGGCTCGGTTGTTCCCGGCTTGGGTCATGTGTTGGTTGAACAGCACTAGAGTAATATGGCGAAAGATGGAATCGTCCTCGCTGACGTTGCATTCGCCGGTTGGAATGCTACGCATTTCGTCAGGTCGAAACGGAGCGGAAGGATGGATGCGAGCATCTGGGTGTTCGGCTACGGCTCGTTGATGTGGAATCCCGGCTTTCCGCATCTGAGAGCGGTACAGGCGCGGATGCATGGCGTCCGTCGGGCTCTCTGCATTCGTTCGACGCATTATCGCGGCACGCCGGAAAACCCCGGTCTGGTGTTCGGCCTCGATCGCGGCGGGTCCTGTCACGGCGTCGCCTTCGAGGTGGCCGAGGCGAACCGGGAGGCGGTCATCGCCTATCTCCGGGCGCGCGAGCAGATCTCCATGGTCTATCACGAAGTCGTCCGGCCGGCGCGTCTCCTGACCGGAGAGACGGTCGGCGCGCTGGTCTACGTCGCCAACCAGGCCCACGAGCAATATGCCGGCGGTCTCGCGTTCGAGCAGATACTCGACATCATACGCAGGAGTTCCGGCGAGATGGGGCCGAATGTCGACTACGTGACCGCCACGCTGAGGCGGCTGCAGGATATGGGTATCCGTGACCGGGCGCTCGAACAGGTGGTCGCCGCACTCATGGCGCCGCGTTCGGTCCCGCCGGGTTGACTACCGGATCGGCATTCAGGCGTCGGCCCGGGTGGCGGTTTCCGACGTCGTGAGTTCTGCGACCCGCGCTCGCGCCGTTGCCGGCAGATCGTCGCCCCGTGCCGCCGCTTCCACCAGCAGCCGGTCGCAGGCGGTCTCGATGCCGCTTTCCAGCTGTTGGAACATGTCGCGTGGCTTGAGACCGGGTGGGATGGGGTCGAGGAACTCGACCACGATGGTGCCGCGACGATGCACGCGCGCCTTGCGCGGCCAGACGGTACCGGCATTGTGGGCGACCGGCACGACCGGCACGTCGAGCGACTTGTAGATCTGGGCGATGCCCTGTTTGTAGTCCGGCTTCGCGCCGGCCTCGGCGCGGGTTCCTTCCGGGAAGATGATCACCTGACGGCCGGCGGCGACGGCGGCGCGCGTGCCCTCGATCACCTTCCTGAGCGCGGCCGTCGGGCTGCCACGGTCGATGGCGATGTTGCCGGCGAGCTTCAGCCACCAGCCGAACACCGGAATCCAGGTCAACTCCCGCTTCAGGATGAAGGCGGGGTCGGCAAGCAGCGGCACGAGCGCCAGTGTCTCGAAGGTCGACTGATGCTTGGACGCAAGGATGAAGCCGCCCGGCGGGATGCGCTCGAGATGGCGATACTCGTGGCGCGTGCCGGTAATCAGGCCGTGCAGGCGGATCAGCGTCCATGTCCAGGACTTGACGACGATCATCACGCCCCGATGGCCTCCGAGGGCAAAGGGGGCGCCGAGAATGGCCATGATGGTGGTAACCGAGAAGAAGGCGAAGCTGTAGAGATAGGACCGGATCAGCATGAATCGACTTCCAGCTCTTCTGGCGATTGCCTAACCGAACGCACCGCCGATGACATCGGCGAGGCCGTCTATGCCGCCAAGCGACAGCCGGAGGCGCGTTGCCGTATACTTCAGGTATTCCTGCAGGAGAAGCACGATTACGCTGCGATCTTCCGACCAGTTGCCGAGCGTGAGACCAGGCCGCGTGACCGGATAGGGTATGAGGCGGATGTCCGGCATGGCATGCGACAATTCCAGCATGGAACGGGGCATGTGGTAGGCCGAGGTGACGACGATCAGCGACAGGAAACCGTTGCGGCGCGCCCACTTGGCCGTTTCAAGCGCGTTGCCGATCGTGTTGGCGGCGCGTCGGTCGAGGTCGACGCAGCAGGCCATCATGTCCGGTTCCGCTTCGACCATGCGGCCGAGCCGGGACGCCGAGGTGTCCGGATGAACGCCGGAGATCAGGAGACGCCGCGCCTTGCCGGCGGTCATCAGTTCAACGGCGCCGGTGATGCGCTCGGCGCCGCCGGTCAGGACGACGATGCCGTCGGCGGCGAGCGGCGACGGCGTCTGGTAGTTGACGATGGTGTCGACGAAGCGGAAGAAGCCGCCGAAGAAGAAGCCGCCGCCAATGAGCAGTGCGGCAACGACGATGATGCCGATCGATCGGCGCGCGCGGGTGCGCTCACCGGCGGCCTCCTCGGGCCGGCCGGCCGTCTCTCTCATGGGAGCGGACGATTCCATCATGGGTTCATTTTAAGAAATCGGCCGACGATTGACAAATCCGGGTCACCTCCCGTTCGATCCCTCAGTCGAGCGCCGACAGCGACCGCCGCACCGCCAGACGCGAGGTGAGCGCGGTCAGAAGCGCCACCGCCACGACAAGCGAGAGCACCAGGACGTAGGCGGTGCCGGGCAGCTCGAATCTGCCAAACATTGCCTCGATCTGGTCGGCGCCCGGCCGTCCGGCCGAGCCACCGATCGCCCAGGCTGCAATCCCCATGGCGAGGAGCGCCAGCGCGCCGCCGATGGCGCCGCCCTCGATGCCGAACAGCAGGAAACGCCGCTGGAACTGCCCGGCGATGAAGCGGTCCTCGGCCCCGCAGAAATGCAGCACCTCGATGACGTCTCGATTTCCGGCCATGGCGGCGCGCGTCGCGAACACCACCGACAGAATCAGTGCCACAAGCATCAACGTCATCAGGCCGACGCCTGCAATTACCATTGAGGATGCCATGGCCGAGAGGCGATCGACCCAGAGGGCGTGGTCGTCGACGCTGCCACCGCGGATATCGCGTCCCACCGCATCGGACAGTGCCTTGACGCCGAAGCTTGCCGCGTCGTCGATCGACACGACGACAAGGCGGGGTACCGGCAGGGCCGAGAGATCGGTGCCCGGCCCGAGCCAAGGCTCCAGCAGACGCTGCGTTTCATCCTCGGTGATCGCCCTGGCGCCGCCGACGCCGGGAAACTCCTGCGCCAGCGCCACGGCCTTCTCCACCTCGGCGTCGATGGCGACGCCGTCGAGCGGCCTGATCTCGATGGTCACTTCGCGGCCGATGTCGGAAGCCCAGGCATCGGCGGCGCGGTCGATGACCGAGACGACGGCGATGGTGAAGCCCGCCAGGAAGGTCATGATGGCTATGACCAGCACCAGCGTGCGGCCGGCGATGGCCTGCGGCGGCACGATCGGCGATGCGACGGTCGTGTCGCCGCCCGGCCTCGCCTTGGGCGCCGTGGCCCTTCTCTTGGGTCTGGGGATCGGCGTCTTCATTCGTAAATCTCGAGGTGACCGTTCTCGATGACCATGCGCCGCGCGTCGAGCTGGTCCATCAGACCGATGTCGTGGGTGGCGATGAGCACGGCGGTGCCGAGGCGATTGAGTTCCAGGAAGAGGCGCAGCAGGCGGCGGGCGAGCGGCGGATCGACGTTGCCGGTGGGCTCGTCGGCGAGGAGGAACTCCGGCTTGGTGATCAGGGCGCGGGCGATGGCCGCGCGTTGCTTCTCGCCGCCGGACAGCACCGGCGGATAGACGTGCTTCCTGTCGCCGAGACCGACCCAGTCCAGGAGATCGACGACGTCGGCGCGATAGCTCGCCTCGTCCTTGCCGAGCACCCGGTAGGGAAGCGCCACGTTCTCGTAGGTGGTGAGGTGGTCGAGCAAGCGGAAATCCTGGAAGACGACGCCGATGCGGCGACGCAAGGCCGGCATGTCGGCCCGCTTCAGAAGAGCGGTGTCCTTGCCGAAAATGGAAATGAGGCCGCGCGTCGGTTTCAGATTGAGGAACAGCAGGCGGATCAGCGTCGTCTTGCCTGCGCCGGAAGGGCCGGTCAGGAACTGAAAGGAGTGCGGGGCGATCGAGAACGTCAGATCGCTCAGCACCTCCGGTCCTGTTCCGTAGCGGAGGCCGACATTTTCGAACCTGATCATAACTCTTTCCGCCTCAGTCGCCGGCGGGCCTCCGGCCCTCAGGCTTTCGCTCCGCTTTTCGTCTTTCGGGGCTTTGCCACGAAAGACCCGCTCCGCGCGGTGCCGCTTGGCGCCGGAAGCCGCTTGCGGCTTCGTTCTTCTTTCCGCCTCAGTCGCCGGCGGGCCTCCGGTCCTCAGGCTTTCGCTCCGCTTCTCATCCTTCGAGTCGGGTTCGCAAAAGACCTGCAACGCACGCTACCTTTGGCACAGGAAGCCGGTTTGTGGCGTCTTGTCAGTGTTGCAGACCTCATAATTGATGTTGCAGCCCTTGTCCTTAACGTTTCATTAAGCATGTTGCCGCCATCCCTTGGAAAAGCCGCCGTGGCGGCGCGGGAGGCGCGTCGTCCGCTTCCCGATGTGGATTGGCCGGCGGCCGATCGGGGGCCGAAGATGAGAATTGTCTGCCCCGCCTGCGAGACGGGGTATCAGATTGCCGACGGCACGCTCGGCGTTACCGGTCGCAAGGTGCGTTGCGCCCGTTGCGGTACCGTCTGGCACGCCACGCCCAACGATTATCCGGACGCACCGATCGCGACTGCGCCGACCTCGCGGCCAGACATAGACGGCCCCGAGCCGAGCGAGGACGAGTGGCGGGATGCCATCGCCGGAACGGGGCCGGGTAGCGCCTTCGACGCAGAGGCGGCGGCGGACGAGGACGATGGCGGCAACGATCAATCGGCGATCGACGATCTCTTCGCATCAGGCCCCGAAGAAAACGCCGAGGAGGGGTCCGGGGACACGCAGATCGACGCGGAAGACAAAGGCAACGATCAGTCGTCGATCGACGACTTGTTTGCAACCGGATCGGCGGATGACGAGACGCCGCCGGCGGACGATGACAAAACGTCTTCCTCGGTCGAAGCCGATGCTTCCGCCACCATAGAAGCCCCACCCGCCGGTTTCGAGGGGCGGCGCAGCAAGGCGTCGCGCGGCAAGAAGGCCCGGCGCGGCACCTCGACCTTCGTCATGATCGACCGGCACCTGTCGACGCCCGTCGCCTCGGTGTTGCTGATCGGCTTTCTCGTGATGTTCTGCGTGGTCGGCGTGGTTGGTCGCGAAAGGATCGTGGCCACTCTTCCCGATTTGGCGGGGATCTACGAGTTGCTCGGCCTGAAGGTCAACCTGCGCGGCCTCGATTTTCAGGACGTCACGGCCCGCCAGGAGATGGATGGGTCGACGCCGGTGTTGCTGGTCGAAGGCGACATCATCAACCTCGACAGCGAATCCAAGGGGTTGCCGGCAGTTCGCGTCACGCTCAAGTCGTCGACCGGGCGCGATGTCTACGCCTGGAATTATGCCCTGCCGCAGCTCAGCATCGACCAGATGGGCAAGGTGCACTTCAAGACGCGCCTGCTGGCGCCCCCGGAAGCGTCGGTGACCGTGGAAGTGCGGTTTACAGACCAGCGTCAGCCGTAATATAGCTCCGCCCGAAAGCGACCGGGGCTTTGCGACGGTTCCGGATGCGCGCCCCTGCCGGTTCGCGCCGGACCCGGGCTCATTGGCCGTCGCGACCTCATGAGGATACCGGGATGACGGGCAAGACCATCGACGTGCTGTTTTCGGAAGAGACGATCGCCGCGCGCGTCGACGCCATCGCCAAGGAGATCGCCGCCGCGCATCCTGAAGATCTCATGGTGATC